>JAFGCA010000508.1 GCA_016932895.1 Sedimentisphaerales bacterium
AGGGAGGTTGCAGATGCGCAAACGAGGATGTTTCTACAAACCCGCTCTGGTTCTGGCCGGCGCCCTACTACTCGTGATGCTTCTTGCTCCGAGTGCCTTTGCCGCCACCGATTGTCAGACACGGGTGCAGGCCATCGACAAAGAGGTCTGCCCCTACGTCCTGGCACAGGTGCCTGACGACGCATCGGTGCCGTTGGTCGGAGGTGACACGTTTCAGAGCGAGTTCGCAAATCCTTTGGCGGCGTTGCACCTGACGAGCGTTGAGCGTGGCTTCTCGATAGAGGTCGCGGATTCCGGTTTCGGAGCGTTTGTTAACACCATCGCCGGGTACGGCGATCCGGTGGCTTTCACCAACTACTGGCTTTTCGCCGTCAACGGCTACATGTCGCCTTTGGGAGCCAGCAGCGTCCAGGCGCAAGACGACGACAGCTATCTCTGGCTGAATGTGCCCAGCACGGCTCCCTACAACAACATGTCCCTTATGGTCAGCGGCCCGGCGACCATTGCGCTCGGAGAGAGCGGATCATTCACCGTCGTCGGTGACGATCTGGGCAAGGTGAACAGCGAGGCCGACATCACTCGTTTCGACCTTGATCCGGCCGAGACAGTAGTCCAAACCCCCGCGGAATTCGCCGCGATCGCGGGTGCAACGGTATGTGCCGGCGGCATCACGCAGACCTCCGACACGGCGG
This sequence comes from Sedimentisphaerales bacterium, assembly GCA_016932895.1. Next base: position 693 of record JAFGCA010000508.1, read on the forward strand.
GGCAGGTCACGGTGACGGCGACCTTGCCGGGTACATATGCTATCTGGGCGGAGAAGGCCGCCGACACCACCTTCTACTATGTTCCCTCCACTCAGGCTGTGATGTTCACCATACCGTTCACCGATGTCGCAACCGAAAACCCGTACTTTGGAGCGATACACAAGATCGCAGGTATGGGCATTGTTGGTGGCTATGAGGTCGCGCCCACGCAAATCGATTTCCGTCCGCAGACCAGCCTGTATCGCGCTCAGTTCGCCAAGATCGTCTCAATCGCTTTGGGACTTGACGTTCAGGAAGGGTCCACGAGCCCCTTCATCGACCTCGGCGAACAGGTTGCCGACAATCTCTACCCCAACGACTACGTGGCAGCCGCCCATGCGGCCGGTGTGGTCAAGGGTCTCACCGAGAGTGCTTTCGGACCGTATGCAGATGTGACCCGGGCTCAGGTGGTCACGATGGTGGTCCGCGCCCTCCAGAGTATGCACTCCGGCGTTCTCCAAGACCCCGCCGCCGAGTATGAGAGCACCTGGGGCGACTTCTCGGCTGATCACGCAGAAAACGCCAGAATCGCTGAGTTCAATGGTCTACTGGACGGTCTGCCTCTTGAGACGACTGCCGCGAATCCTTGGGCATCCATGTCTCGAGGGGAGGCGGCTCAGCTTGTGGCCAACATGCTTGAGCTGTTGGATCGCTGATACGCGGAGCGAGGTAGTGATCGGGTGTTAGAAAGGCGAGTTGTTTCGGCCGGCCCAAGGGGGCCGGCCGAAACACACTTTGTATTAGGACCGGCGGGCAGGATGAGCAGAGTCCTTGTAGCTCTGGCGGCAATGGTCGTTTTGCTGAGTCTTGTGCCGGCGCCTGCCGCGGCGAGCACCGGTGATCCGGTGGCCATGCATGTCGCGACGGGTGATTGGATATACGCCAACGTCACCGACCCGACTGTCGGATCTACGCAAGGCGAATGGGCCATTGTAGGGCTGGCCCGTAGTGGGTACGAGGCGGCGGATAGATTCACGACCTATCACAGCAACCTGCTCTCGGCGTTGCATGCCGGCGGTGGACTTCTCTCCACATCGAGCTACACGGAATACTCTCGGGTAGTCATTGCGCTTGGGGCCATCGGCAAGGACGTAACCAATATAGGTGGCTACAACCTGCTGAGCCATCTGGCCGACTACGAGAAGGTGACTCGGCAGGGCATCAACGGAGCTGCCCACGCGCTCATAGCCTTGGACACGCACGAGTACGAGATACCCAACGTCGAGGCAGAGACGCCGACGACCCGTGACTCTCTCATCGCGTTCATTTTGGACGCGGAGTTGGCCGACGGTGGTTGGACTCTGTCGGGTGCCGATCACGATCCCGACGTAACGGCTATGGCCATTCAAGCGTTGGCTCCCTACTGTGGCAACCGGCCGGACGTAGAGGCCGCGGTTGAGAGGGCCATCGCCGTGCTCTCGGAGACGCAGCTGGCGGACGGCAGGTTCGAGAGCTGGGGTGCGACCGGCTCGGAGAGCATCTCGCAGGTCATCATCGCGCTCTGCACGCTAGGGATCGACCCATTGCAGGACCTGCGCTTTGTGAAGGGCAGCGCCACGCTGTTCTCCGCGTTGTCCGAGTACTACACCGAAGACGGTAGCTTCAAGCATGTCGCCGACGGCAAATCAGACCAGATGGCGACGGAACAGGCCTACAACGCCCTTACGGCCTATCTCAGATTGGTCAACGATCAGACCAGCCTGTACGACATGAGCGACGTGCCGATCACGCGCTCGACTGTGACCTTCGCCGACGTGCCTTCGTCAAGCCCTTACTACGTGGCCACAGGGGCGCTTGCGGAGCTGGGCATCATCGGCGGATATCAGACCTCCGATGGCGTTGAGTTTCGTCCCGGCAATCCCATTCTGCGCGCCCAAGTCGCGAAGATGCTGGTGATGGGCTTCGGGCTGCATGACGAGCCGACAACGGATGCCGATCGTCCCGCGTTCGGCGATGTACCGCCGTCCCTGGGAATCCCCTATCCGTTCGACTTCGTGCAAGAAGCATCGTCGGGTGGACTGATCAACGGCTACCCCGACCAGACGTTCCGGCCCTTCGCGGATGTAACCCGTATGCAGTTGTTACGCATGCTCGTGCGGGGAGCCGGTGACCGGCTGACGACGCCTCCGGCCGGATACGAGGTCGGCTTCACCGATATTGCTCCTGCCGACCGCGACATCGTCGCTATCGGCAAGTACAACGAGATCATCGACGGCAGGAGCGCGACGACTTTCGATCCCGGGGGCCCGGCCACCCGCGGTCAGTTCGCCAAGATGCTGTACAACGTGCTCAAGAAGTGAGTAGTCTCCCAATGCCGGCCCGCCCCGTCGGTCCGAAGAGCACAACGAGAAGACCCGTGCTTCAGCGCTGTCTTCGAGCATGGTGCTTGTTGTTGGCGGCACTCCTGGCTCTGCTGGTGGCCGGTTGCACGAGTTCGGCAGAGACCGTTGTGACGGCACCCCCGGCGACGGTCCATGCAGTCCAAAGCACAACTGTGTTGCCCTCTACCGCGGCGAATCCTTCGACCACCGCCACGACGGCTGCGACTTCCACGGCGAGCAAGACCCCGAGCACTGTTGTCGCATTGACCTCAGCAAGACGAGTGTCCACGACGGTTCCCACCCAGCTTCCCGCCACGGCGACGACAACGACGATGGCGACGACAACGACGATGGCGAAGACCACCCACCAGACTTCCATGGCGAGCGTGTCGACGACACAGCCTCCAAAGACGACCTCTACGTTCGCGCAACCCGCGGAAGATCCCTATCCCCTATCGTGCACGTTTCTGATCGACTGCAGCAACGCGGTCAAGGCCGGGGCCGCTTCGAATGGGACCATCCTCGGCAGACAGACTGTTGAGTTCAAAGAGGGCGAGACCATCTTCGCCGTGCTCAAGAGGATGCTTGCGGACAAGGGCATCTCACTGTCATCCAGAGCGTCGGGTAGCTCTGTCTACATCGTTGCCGTCAACGGTCTTGCGGAGTTCGATGCCGGACCCACCAGCGGCTGGATGTACAGCGTGAACGGCTGGTATCCGAGCTACAGCTGCGGCTCCTACGAACTTGAAGACGGCGACGCCGTCGAATGGCGCTACACCTGCGATCAAGGCGGAGACCTTGGACAGGGGCAGCCGGACGGATCCACGACAGACGGCCGGGACGGCAGTTGAAGCGGGGGCGCCATCGTCGGGTCGGGTTGGCCGCCGTTGTCGCGATAGCGGTTGTTCTGGTGGCGGTCGCGCCGGCCGGCTGCGGACAGGGACGTAGCGCCGATTCGCAGCAACAGGTGGTCGAACGGGCGGCTGAGAGGCTTTCCGGTTGGCTCGAAGAGCACGTGACCCATATCGGAACCGCCGATGACGATTTCGTCACGGTCATGGACAATCTCTATGACTGGCCCGAGATCGGTCTTGTGCGTCATGACGGAAGCGGGTTTGCCGACTATCTGCCGCTCACCGAGCAATACGTCCGCGGATCCTGGCAAGAGTCCGATGGTTATCACAAAGCGACCGATCTAGAACGGCTCATATTGGCGGTGTCGGCCGCGGGGGGCAACCCACGCGACGTGAGCGGGCATGACCTCATTGCCGCCTTGTGCAACCACTCTCGCTTCGACCTGCAGGGTGCGAACAGCGCCATCTTCGGTTTGATCGCGCTCGACTGCAAGGGGTACCCGCTGGCCGAGGGAACTCTGCGGACGCGGGAAAAGATGTTGGAGCTGGCGCTGGGGTACCGGCTTCCTGATGGAAGCTTCAGTCTCACGGGTGATGGCGAGGGCGATCCCGACATCACCGCCATGGCCATCCAGGCCCTTTGGCGATACGCGGATGACGCCGAGATCGGCCAGGTCTTGGACGACGCGGTCGCATGGCTCTCGCGGGCTCAGTGCGATGGCGGCGGGTACGCGTCTTGGGGGGTGGTCAACAGTGAGTCGGCCGCCCAGGTGATCATCGCTCTGTCGTGCATGGGCATCGATGTGACCTCGGACCCCAGGTTCAGCCGTGACGGAAAGGACGCCCTCTCGTTTCTACTCATCTGTCAGCAGCCGGGCGGCGGGTTCTGTCACGTCCCCGGTGCTCAGAGTGACAAAGTGGCTTCTGAGGAGGCCATGCTGGCCTTGGCCGCTTGGCTGCGTTTGAAGGATGGTCGCTCCGCCCTCTATGACT
>JAFGCA010000055.1 GCA_016932895.1 Sedimentisphaerales bacterium
CGCCGCCAGGGAGCGGGAGCGGCGCAGCCCTTCGGGGCGAGGCGGCGCACGGCCATCCGCTGCGTACCTCGTCGCTTACATACCTCAACCGCGCCATCCGGCACGTGCTCTTCGACACCAACTACTGGAAGAGCTTCATCCACGCCCGGCTGGCGGTGCCCATGGGCGACCGGGGGTGCCTCTCCCTCTACGGGCGCGACCTGGTCGTGCACCAGCTCTTCGCCGAGCACCTCACTGCCGAGCACCGGGTGAAGACCGAGGACCGTGGCCGAGTGGTGGACGAGTGGAAGCTCCGTCCCGAAGCATACGACAACCACTGGCTCGACGGCATCGTCGGCTGCACGGTGGCCGCCAGTATCGAGGGGGCGATCCTCCCCGGCACTCAGGAAGGCGCTGCGCCCAGACGCGAGCGGATCAAGCTGTCGGACCTGCGGGCCTCGCGCAGGTGACAATCCGCGCGCCTCGGAACCATTCTGCATGTAAGTGTTTTTCTTGCAATATGGCCTGGCATAACTATATTTTCTGCGACGTAAACATCTTCAGAGGCACCGGCACGACATGACAACCGTAGACCAACAGTCCCTTCGATCCGCTGGCTATGGCGAACTGGCCAAACGGTACGCGCTTGAGGTAATCCCCAACTGGCACACCTCTTACGTGGCCACTTCCGGGACGCATCGAACCGAAAGGAAGGGGGCCAGCGTCACGGATGTCTACCCCGCATCCTACTGGCCTGGCGATTCCGTTGGCGACCACTTGGAGTTTGCGCTGAAGTACGACGGCACCAACCTGGGGATTCTGGCGGCGGTGTTTTCCCTTGCCGATTCAGCGGACATTGTCTCCTACGTCACGTCGAAGTCGCTCGGCAAGTACGCCCGTCGGATCTGGTTTCTGTACGAATTCCTCACGGGAAATCCGCTGCCGCTTCCAGATCTGAGCAGGGGAAACTATGTCGATCTCCTCGACCCGGAACAGTACTATGCCCTGACGCCCGCCGTCCAGGTACGCCGTCAACGAGTGAACAACAACCTTCTCGGGAATCGCCGCTTCTGCCCCATGGTTCGACGGACGGAGGCGCTGCGCGCATTCGAGAACATGAACCTGTCGGAGCGCTGCCGGGAAGTCATGGCTCGCTATTCGCCGGAGATGCTCCGGCGGGCGATGAGCTATCTCTATACGAAGGAGACCAAGTCGTCGTTCGAGATCGAGCACATCAAGCCGACCTCTTCCCGAACGGAGCGCTTCATCGCGCTCCTGCAGTTGGCGGAGCAGGAGGACTTCTGCACGAAGGAAAGGCTTGTCGACTTGCAGAACCGGACCGTGGACCCACGATTCCGTGACCAAGACTACCGGACACGCCAAAACTACGTGGGCGAATCCGTGTCCTGGCAACAGGAACAGGTGCATTACGCCTGCCCAACGCCCGAAACCGTGCCGCAGTTGATGGCCGGTCTGGTCGAGGCCCACAAGGCCATGGAAGGCGGAGGCGCTTCGCCGGTGGTCCATGCGGCAGCGGTAGCCTACGGGTTCGTCTTCATTCACCCGTTCGAAGACGGCAACGGCCGAATCCACCGCTTCCTGATCCACAACATCCTGGCCCGTCGCGGATTCAGCCCGGCTGGCGTTGTCCTCCCCGTGTCAGCCGCGATGCTCAAAGACCCGGTCGCATACGATGCGTCGCTGGAGGCGTTCTCGAGGCCTTTGATGACACTTGTCGAGTACCGCCTGGACGATCAGGGCCGGATGACGGTGACCAACGATGCCCGCACGTGGTACACCTACGTGGACATGACGCCGCAGGTCGAGGCCCTCTTCCGTTTTACCGAGCGAACCGTCGGCACGGAGTTGGTCGAAGAGCTGACCTTTATCGAGAACTACGACCGAACCAAGTCGGCGATCCAGGAGATCGCGGATCTGCCGGACCAGAAGATCGACCTGTTCATCCGTTTCTGCCTGCAGAACAACGGACGGATCTCGGCACGGAAGCGGTCTTCCCACTTCGACATGCTCACCGACGACGAGGTCGGGCGGATGGAGAACGCAGTCCAATCCGGCTACGTCACTCCGACCGATGACGCTCGCTGAGTGCCGGGCCAAGCTCTGCTCTGAGCCAATCCCCACCCTGCCGGTCGTAAGCGTTTTACGCGCTCGCGTTGCCACGGCAAGCGTTTTGCTGTCGTTGTGCCGGAACCGCTCGAAGACAACATCCGCGAGAACGCCCAGGGGCCGAAGCGCGCCCGTGGCGACGCGGGCGAGGTCGAGCAGCACTCGCTGCAGGACCGGATCGCGGCCGACCGCTATCTCGCGTCGAAGGAAGCCGCCAAGCCTTCCCCGGAAACGGGTCATGAACCATCTAAAAGTCCCCCCATTTCCTGGCATAATCTGTGACGATGGGATCCCCTTCCGAGCGTGAAGAAGACGGCAAGAAGACACAAGGTGGTCGGATTCTCCCGAAGAACACGGGATTTTCAGACCGCCGGTTCCAGACCAGTTCCGTCTTGCCGCTGGCAGCAGAGCCCCCAGCGCCGCCAATGCGGCCCCGGGGCCAATGCCGTCGCCCGTTCCGGCACACTCAAACCCGGCGCATATGGTACACTTCAGAGTTGGCGGTCAGACAAGTATGATCCGACGCGCGCCGGTGCCGCCATGCGCGCAGCATACGCCCTTGCCAAGCGTCTGACTGGAGAGTCTGCAACGGTTTGCCTGGATGACGTGGTGCTGCGGGCCACAACCGCTGATCCCGACTGAGGTCCGAAGAGGCGGCCCGCCCTGCGTCTTCTGTGGCCACATGCATCACAAGGCACAGCACAGCGTCGGCGCGACCGAGATCGTCTGCCTCTCCGACTTCCACCGTGACCCGGCCAACGCGGTCTTCGTGCTCAACACCGACTGACGGCCGCCCGGCCGTTACAGAGCGGGGTGGCCACAAACCGCCCGCGCCAAATCGAACCACCGATAGAGAGCCGTTAACAGGGGGCTCGGGACACCTCGCGGGCCGTGCTCAGACGGGTTCGCCTCCGGGCATTCTTGGTGTCGTGAAAACGCTCTGTTAAGCAAACCCGGCCCAAAGGGGCCGTCGGACGGGCCGTTTGGCGTTTCCGAGGGCCAGAGAGCGACCGATAGAGTTCTTCTCTACGATAGAGACAGAGAGGAAGCGAGAGTTCGGGCAACGACCCACCATTTCGGCTCGGGGTCACGGGCTGAACCTAGAGAGGGAATGGAGCCGCCGGGATGCCGCCCCCGGCGCACCGGTCGCCGACCCCGGACGCGCAAATGCCTTTGCGTCAGCGGGATTTGCGGCGGCCGGAGACGGAACAGCCCCTGGGGCTGGGGGCTGTAAATAGAACGGCCCCGAATCGTACCCGTTTAGCGTCCACCCGCTTGTCGCGGGCGATCGCGAAACGGCTACCAAGCGCGCCAGGGCGCGCGCTGGGAGCTTCCCG
>JAFGCA010000509.1 GCA_016932895.1 Sedimentisphaerales bacterium
GACTTTGGCGCGATCGACTGGACCGACCTGTCGATGGCGCTGCGGGAGTTTGTGGCCAACGCCATCGACCGCACGGTGCGGGAAAGAAGCGACTTCCTCCCGTCGCTCGTCAGCGAGGAGTTGCGGGTGGCCGTGGTCGAAGACAGCACCATCCGGGCGAGGGACGGCTTCACCCGCGTGTACGTCGAGGTCAACGACGACGTGCAGCGATTCTATGGCGAGTTGCCACGCCGCTTCTTGCACTTCTCCAGCCGGCCGGAACTGGTCAGGGAGTCGTTGCTGCCGAAGGCCGACCGCAACCTCAGCGGCAGACGGACGGCGATGATCTACAAGGAAGGGGTTTTTGTCCGCGAGATCGCCGAAGAGGAGGAGGCGTCAGTCTACGACTACAACTTCCACGATACTGAATTGCGGCTGGACGAGTCGCGCAATTCGAGCGAGTACGAGATCAAAGGCGCGGCCGCCCGGCTGTTCCGCAAAGCCACGCCCCAGCAGCTTGCCCCCGTGTTCAAGAGTCTGGTCGCGCAGGAACAGACCTACGAAGCCGGCTTCGACTCGCACTACATGGCCCCGTCCTATTCAGAACCCGAGCCGGAGCAGAAGCAAGCGTGGCAGCAGGCGTGGGACCTGGCGGCCGGGCCGAATGCGGTCCTGTGCGACGCGAGCCTCAGCCACACGTCCGAATTCGTCGAGAAAAAAGGTTTCTGCCCGAAGCCGACCAAGGCCCCGTCGTGGATTTCGGCCGCCGCCCGTTGCGGGGTCAAGACGGCCGCCTCGGTCCTCGACGGCCACGAGAGCAACGGAAGGCAGATTCTCCCGGCGACCGATGCCGCGATCGAGGCGGTGGACATCGTGTGGTCGTGGCTCCAGGAGATCAACATGACGCAAGGCAAGAAAAGGCCGCGTGCGGCATGTTTCAAAGAGTGTATGCACGCTGGTAGCGAGACGATGGGCTTCTACCGCGATGGCATGGTCTACTTCAAGGAGGACATCGCCACGGCGCTGAACAAGTATCTGCTGCAAACGGCTCTGGAAGAAGTAGCCCACTACGTCACCGGGGCGACGGACATGTCGCGGGACTTCCAGAACTTTCTGATTCAGGTGATCGTGGAGATCAATGGCCGAGTCGGGGACGATCCGGTTGTCGAAACGGCGCGACACGGGATACAACGTGCGCATCGCAGGCCGAGTCCAACCCAATTCGCGGAAATGAGGTAGACTTCAATGGTGAACTTCGTGCGTCCGTTGTTTTCGCTCGGTCAGTGCGTGGCGACGCCGGGGGCCTTGGCGGCTTTGGAGGAGGCTGGACAGACGCCGGCCGACTTCCTCGCTCGACACGTCCACGGGGACTGGGGAGACATTCACCCCGGAGACAAGGGCCTGAACGAACAGGCACTCCGGGACGGTGCCCGGATATTCAGCGTTTACATGACGAACAAGGGAGTAAAGCTGTGGGTGATTACGGAGGCCGACCGCGCCTCGACTTGCATATTGCTCCCCGACGAATACTAGGTTAGAATGCCCGCGACCGACCCTAGCGAAAAGGTCTATTGGCCGAAATCCGCAAGAAGATTGAGCGGACCCCGGCTGTTGTGGTCTTGGACCCGTTGCCTCGAAGCCAGGACCCAAAGGACCACTGTGGAAACAGTGTTTCTCGGGGTGCGCCCTGTCCCGGTGACGCCTTCCCAATGGGCTGACGCCAGGGACGATCATGCGCGGATGCCCGGCCCATCGCGCTGGCGGTTTCCTCGTGGCGCGAGCGCGCGCCGAACCGTTTTGTCGTGCGGGGCGGTATTATACTGCTGACTTGGAGGTCGAGTTATGGCAAAAAAACGAACAAATCCGGCGGGAAAGGGAAAGCCCGAACCGACCCGCGTGATGGAAGGACCGGACCTGATTGATCGTGAAGTCTTTGATTGGGGCGTTCGGCTGACGGCCCGGCCGTTTCGTGGAACGGCGAAGTACGCCACGATGATAATCACGTCCGAGATCAGAAACTATCGGGAGCGGCGCGGTTGCGAGGTGCTTATTTCCTTCCCGGCCGCTTCCATGCAAAGCTCCTTCCGACTGCTTGACGCACGAGCATGGCACATGGCCCTGGGCTCCATCATCAAGGAGACCACGGCCGTTCAAGCCGAAATGCGGAAGAACGGCAAAGCCAAAAACAAGAAGAGTTGAGAAGCCGAAGTCACGTCGGCGCAGATGCTCCTTCATGTCGAGGGAGCCTGTTTCTCTTATCGTTTTTATCATCGTCTCCGCGAGGGATGCTTCGCGGAGCGTCTCAGGCCCTCTCTGGCCTCGGGCGTTGACAGCCCGGTTCCGACCCCGCAGGACGCATAAGCGTCGTTTCTCCTGACGCTCGGCCGCGTCACTGCGTTTGTGAGGCATGGTTGCCGCACCGCGCGAATCTCACGGAATCTTGGGGGAAAAAGCGCGTTTTGGGGTCTTGTATAGGGTGAGGAGACGGTGCGTGAGCGATGGGCATCCAACGAGTCACCGATCTGGCCGACCCGCGACGCTGCAAGGGGAGAAGCCTGGACGGGCAGTGCAAGAATGTCGCCGAGGAAGGAGCGGATTACTGCCGCGTCCACGGTGGCGAGAGTCAGGCCCCTGCTCGACGCCTGAAGCAATATCTATTGACCACGGCCCAGGATTGCGCCCGCCTGGCTCGCATTTCCGAGAACGAGGGGCTGAAGACGCTGCGAGAGGAAGTGGCGGTCGCCCTGGGGCTGCTGGAGCGGCGATTGAGTCTTGCCAGAACGGACGCCGAGTTCGTTGCCGCCTTTCCACAGATCGAGAAGTTTCTTGGCCGGATCGCTGACCTGAAAAAGGACAGTTTCTCCCTGGAGCAGAAGTCCGGCTCGATGCTCTCGCGGGATCAGGCGTTCGGGTTGTTCCAGGAAATCGTCGGAATCGTTGTGGAGGAGATGGAGGGCGTCCCCGGCTACGAGCGGATCATGGACCGGATCATTGCGAGGATCGGGCCGGTGATTCAGCACGCGGGCAACTCGAAACCCGAGACGGCATGAATCCCCTCTGGTGCAAGGTCTGCGGCACACGACCGGCGATGTTCAACGAGAGCCGCTGCGAGGATTGCTGGGCCACCGATCAGCACCGTTACGGCCGCCGGAGGATTCAGAACATTCACACGATGGTCGGGTCCCGTCGAGAGAATTGCGATGTTCCCACTGAAACGGAAGATCGTGCCGCCCGGCGCGTCGGAAATCAAGGCGGGCGATCTCATCGGATTCAGCGGTCGCGGCTGGCTGAGCGCCGCCGTCAACATTGCCACCTACGGGATTCCATTTTGGGGGATCAGCCATGTCGGGATCATGGCGCACGCCACTGATGGCCGCCTGCTGATCTTCGAGAGTACGTCGCTGGAAAACCTGCCCTGCGAGATCAGCCGCGAGACCTTCACCGGCACGCAAGCGCACCTGCTCGACGACATTCTGCGGATGTACGACGGCAAGGCATGGCAGTACCCGCTCTACCGGCCGCTGTATCCGAATGAAGACCAGCGGCTGACCCGGTTCCTGATGGAGACGATTCACATCCCTTACGATGCGATGGGGGCGTTTCGTTCGGCCGGCGTGGGCCTCTCGTGGATCGAGTCGCGGTTTCGCCCGGCGAATCTTCAGACCATCTTTTGCAGTGAATGGGTGGCTGCCGCGTATGCGGTGACGGGGCTGCACCCGACCGACAACGTGAGCCGCTGGAATCCCAACCGCCTGTGCCGTCATCTACGCAACCACAACATCCTCTGCAAGCCTCGGAGGCTCAAATGAA
>JAFGCA010000510.1 GCA_016932895.1 Sedimentisphaerales bacterium
CCACGATTGATGGCAAGGCCGACGCAAGTTGGGCCGACGCACCGCAGTACGACCTCAAGAACAGCTTCTACGGGGCTCCATCCTCGGACGCGGACCTTTCGGCCTCTTTCAGGGCCCTCTACGACAAGGACAATCTTTACGTCCTGGTCGATGTCACCGACGACGACCTCCAGAATGATTCGGATGAATTCTGGCTGGACGACTCGGTCGAAGTCTTCATCGATGCCGACAACAGCAGAAGCAACAGCTACGACGACAACGATTACCAGTACCATTTCGGATGGGACGCCGCCTCCCCGGCCCTCGGCGAAGCCCACCACGGGAACATGCGCGGCGTCGAAGCGGCTTTCGCCCGCACGGATGCCGGGTACCATGCCGAAATCAAACTGCCGTGGTCCACGCTCGGTACGAAGCCTGTCGCCGGTATATCCATCGGATTCGATGTACAGGTCAACGACGACGACGGTGGTGGCGAGCGTGATTCCAAAATTGCCTGGCGTGCAACGCAAGACGATGCATATCTCAATCCGCGTGCCTTCGGCGCCGCCCAACCGCTGGGCCTGGTCGGCTGGTGGAAGCTCGATGAATCCGAGGGGACCATGGCGGCCGACGCCTCGGGCAACGGACACAACGCCTCGACCCGCGGCAATCCGACCTGGCAGCCAGCGGGCGGGAAGGTCGGCGGCGCGGTCGCCCTGGACGGCGACGGCGATTACCTGGAAGTCGCGGACGAGTCCACCTTCGACTTCACCAGCGGCGTCACCGTCGCGGCCTGGGTCAAGGCTGACAGCCTGGATAAACCCTATCAGGCCATCGTCACCAAGGGTGAGTGGGCCTGGCGCATCCAGAGAAACGAGGAGACCAGCACGCTCGAGTTCGCCTGCTCCGGCGTGCGTATCCCCAGCGAGCACCCGTACGGCCCCCTCTACAGCGTCCGGGAGATTCCGCTCGGGCAGTGGCACCACGTCGCCGGCGTGTACGACGGCAAGCGCATGAGCCTGTACATCGACGGAACGCTGGATGCTTCGCAGGAAGCGACGGGGCCGATCGGTGTCGACGACGATCCGGTCCTGATCGGAGAAAACGCCGAGCAGCGCGGTCGCTTCTGGAGCGGCGCGATCGATGACGTGCGCGTGTACAACTACGGCCTGTCCGAGGAAGACGTGGCCGCTCTGGCACGAGGCAAGACAACACCATAATGACAAGCGTGCGAAAGCTGAATCCCGGTTACGGTCAATTCCGGTGGGTGGTATTGCTGCTGGCAGTGGCGGTCATACTGCCCACCCTTTGTCTGCTCTGGTTTATGAACGAAGCCGTAAGCAGCGCGCGCCTGGCCGTCCGGCAGAAACTCATCACCATCTACGAGGGCCAGCTCCCCACCGTCGCCCGCCAGGTCGAGGGAGGTTTCTCGACCGATTGCCAGGCCATCAAGGCAAAGGCGCGGGGACTGGACCCATATCGGCAGTTTCGCCTGGCCGTGGCGGAGAATCACTACGAGGGGCTGATCGTATACGGCGCCGACGGGGACCACCTCTACCCGGCCCTGTCCGCCGGCGACAGCGCGATCACCCGGGCGGCCGAGAGATTCGCCGACGCCTGGGAGCTGGAGTTCGCCGAGGCACGATTCGAGGAGGCCGCGCAGCGCTACGAGCAATACGCGCGGATCAGTGACGGACGCGCCCGGCTCATCGCCCGCTTGGCCAAGAGCCGATGTCTGCACAAGCTCGGCCGGTCCGACGACGCCATCGCCGAGTGCAAGGAAGTGTCGCTGAGCCCGCTGGCCAACGCCGGCGACGACTCCGTCCTGGTCCTCATCGCCAACGCCCGGCTGTTGCTATTGCACTGGACGCAGGGACAGCCCGGCTACGCGGATCTGCTGGCGGAGACGTATCGCGCTCTCTTGTCCATGCTCTATCAGTCCAATCAGGCGGGCGCCACCCTGCCGGCCGACCAGAATCTTTTCGTCGCGCAGAAGGTCCTGGAAATCGCTGAGGCGAATCCCGAGCTGGACGTCTACACGCGCGAGTATTTTCAGGATTCTCTGGCGAAGCTGATCGCGGCCGAAGGACGCTCCCTCGCCTTCGTCGAGCAGTTCCCGGTCGCCGAGACACTGGACGATTGGCCTGCCGGCACGCTCCAGAGGCTCCCGTCCCCGGAAGACACGGTGTACTATGGGATCGCTCACAGAGACGACGCAGGCAGTTGTGTGACGCTCCTGTCGCGCGAAGGGGCCGGCTCGCGGTTGCGGGACTACCTCCGAAGCTTCACGGACATTTACGTCGAATTTTGCATCCTCGACGACGCGGGCGAGACGGTCCTGGGCCGGGCCGAGCCGGCAAACGAGGCCTTCGCCACGGCGTCGCTGGGGCAATCTCTTCCCGGCTGGACGATCACGGTTCACTTCAGGAGCGGCAACGTCTTCGAGCGAGCCGCCAACGAACAGATCGCGATTTACACCTGGACCGGCATCCTGGTCATCATGCTGATCCTGCTTTCCGGCGCCGTGGCCGCCAAGTCGATCGGCAAACAGGTCCGGCTCAACAAGCTCAAGAACGATTTTATCGCGACCGTCACGCACGAATTGAAGACGCCGCTGGCCTCGATGCGCGTTCTCGTGGAGACGCTCCTGGAGGGCAACTACCGCGACCAGCAACAAGTCACCGAGTACCTTCAGCTCGTCTCTCGCGAGAACGAGCGGCTCAGCCGGCTGATCGACAACTTCCTGACGTTCAGCCGGATGGAGCGCAACAAGCAAGCGTTTCGGATGCGGCCGACCGCGGCGACGACGATCGCGCGTGCCGCCGCCGAGGCCGCCAGGACCAGGCTGGGCCGGGGCAACTGTGTCTTCGAGACGGACATCCCCGAGGAAGGGCCCGAGGTATACGCCGACCAAGACGCCATGGTGACCGTCCTGGTGAACCTGCTGGACAACGCCTACAAGTACTCCGGCGACGAGAAACGAATCACGTTGCGCGTACGAGCCGAAGGCGATGCGGTCTGCTTCACGGTCAGCGACAACGGCGTGGGCATTCCACGTCGGGCCGCCAAGAAGATCTTCCGCCGGTTCTACCAGGTGGACCGCAGCCTGTCGCGGCGCGCCGAAGGGTGCGGGCTCGGGCTGAGCATCGCCAAATTCATCGTCGACGCCCACGCCGGATCGATCACCGCCGAAAGCAAACCCGGACAAGGCAGCACCTTTACCGTCAGGCTGCGTGCGCGGTAGACTATTCTCTTGGGGCGCCAAGGAAAGAAAGTGAGGGACGCACTATGAGCAGGGTACAGAACCGACCGGGCGCACATGGGATCGTGCTGGCCGCATTGCTGGCCTGCATCGCGGGGCCGAGCCAGGGAGCCGAGACCCTGCAATTTCGCCTGCACGATGCGCAGGGACGCGAAGTGCAAAGTCAGGACTACAAAGGGCGTCCCGTGTTCCTTGAGTTTGGCGCGTGCTGGTGAGGCGGCTGCCAACAAGAGGCTTGCCGTGTCGGCGAGGTAGCAGCCCAGTACGAAAAGGCGGGCATCCAGGTTCTGCGCGTGATCTCGGGCGACCATGAACGAACAGCCCTCGATTTCCAGAAACACTACCGGCTCGGCGTGGTTCACCTGATGGACACCGACTTGTCATTTCAGCGCGCGTACAGCCGGAGCGGCTGGCCCTTTCTGATGCTCGTGGACGCCAACGGGACGGTCGTGCACAAGGCCAACAACCTTCTCGACCGGGAGGCCGAGATTCTGCTGTCGCTCAAGAAGCTCAAGGCCGCGTCGGAGGCGGTCCCCATTCGAACCGTCGACGGCACGCATTACTCGACGGCAACTCTGCGCCGCAGCGGCGAGCTGGATCGGCCCCGGGCACGGCAGCGGTTCTCGCACCTGGCGGCCGCGACCGACGGACGCGTGTTCCTCGTATTCACCTCCAGCAACGCGGGGCACAGCGACCTGTGGCTGCGCACCTGGGACGGTCGCGCCTGGTCGGACAATCAAGCCGTGGCTGCCTCGCTCGCCGACGAATATGACGGAACCGTAAGCGCCGGCCCGGACGGCAAAACCTGGTTCTGCTGGACCAGCAACCATGGCGGCGACAAATACAACATCTTTGTGACGGACTTGGACCGACTGAACGCGGGCAAGGACCCGATACAGGTCACCCAAGCGGACGACGACGCCATGTCCGGGCGTCTCGCGTGCGAAAGTTCGGGCGCGCTCTGGATTACGTACTACAAGTGGCAGAAGAACCAGGCCGGCATTTCGCGTGACAAGGAGGTTTTCGTGCGTCGCCTCCGCAACGGGGCGCTGTCGGCCGAGGTCCGGATCAGCCCCACCGACGTCCCGTCGTACGAAGACCATACGGACCCGGCGATTGCCATCGTCGGCGGCGCCCCGCTGGTGTGCTGGAGCTGGGACTACCACCGACCCAAGGGCTACCCGCGCGACGCCGAATCGCCGACCATCTTTCTCAGTACCGTCAGCAACGCCCTCAAGCCGGCCAAGCCCTTCCATGCCAGCGGCCATGGTATCGACATGGTCCCCGTGCTGGCGGCGCAGGGCAACACCGCCTGGTGCGCCTGGGACAGCCTCGTTTACGGGCGTTCCAGGCTCCTCGGAAAGAGTCTGATTGTCCGCCGGGTTGCAACG
Organism: Sedimentisphaerales bacterium; assembly: GCA_016932895.1. Next base: position 4,633 of record JAFGCA010000510.1, read on the forward strand.
GCCGCCTGCGCCGGCGAGCCCGTCGTGCTGGCAAAAGATATGGAACATCTGTGCAGCCCTTGCCTGGCCTTCGGCCCGGCCGGCCGCACGGTGCTGCTCTGGTGTCAGAAACCACACGACAAGGACTGGGAGTTGTGCACCTCCGAATGTCGTGACGGCGAAACCTGGTCGAAGGCAAAGCCCCTCGTCACCGCCGGCAATCCCCGCTACGGCTCGGTCGCCCTCGACGCATCCGGCGCCCTGTGGATCTCCTATACCGCCGACACCGAACGAGGCCGGCAGGTCAAGGTCGAACGACCGGAGGCAAACAGCCCATGAGTACGGTTTTGATCGTTGAAGACGACCCCACGATGCGGCGGGGGCTCAAGGACAACTTCGAGATGAAGGGCTACTACGTGCTCAACGCCGCCGACGGCAAAGAGGGCCTCGAAACGGCGTTGAAAGAGAAGCCCGACCTGGTTATCCTGGACATCATGTTGCCCGAGATGAACGGCTACGAAGTCTGCTCCCACGTCCGCGAGAAGGGCCTGGACATGCCCATCATCATGCTCACGGCGAAAGACCAGGAGGCGGACGTCGTGCTGGGCCTGAACCTCGGGGCCGACGATTACGTCACCAAGCCCTTCAGCATCAAAGAGCTGCTGGCCCGGGCCGAGGCGTTCCTGCGCCGTCGCGGGCACACGGAGCCGGCGGTCTACGAGTTCAACGACTGCCGCCTGGACGTGCCGGGGCGAAAACTGCACCGCCACGGCCGGGAAGTGCCGCTGACGCCCGGACAGTTCAAGATGCTCCATTTCTTCCTGCGCAAACGCGGATGCCCCCTGACGCGAGACGAGATTCGCACGGCCGTCTGGGGATACTCCCATTTCATCTCCGTACGCGACATCGAAAAGGCGGTCGATACGCTGCGCAAGCGAATCGAGACCGACCCGGCCCGCCCCACTCTTATACAGGAGATAAGCGATATCGGCTACCGATTCGAGCTGCCCTGAGCGATGGAAACGATTCTGATAGTTGAAGACGACCCCACGATGCTGCGAGGCTTGAAGGACAACTTCGAGTTTCACGGCTACCGCGTCCTGACGGCCGAAGACGGCGAGGAGGGCCTCAACACCGCGCTGAATGCCAGGCCGGACCTGCTGGTGCTCGACATCATGCTGCCCAGGATCAACGGTTACGAAGTCTGCCGGTTGATCCGCAAGGAGAAGCTCGACACGCCGATTATCATGCTGACGGCCAAAGGAGAGGAATCCGATATCGTCCTGGGCCTGAACCTCGGGGCCGACGACTACGTGACCAAGCCGTTTAGCATCAAGGAGCTGCTGGCCCGGGCCGAAGCGCTGCTGCGACGGACCCGAACCGCCGAGCCCGACGTCTACGAATTCGGCGACTGCACGCTGGATATCCCGGCCCGTAAGTTCACCCGCGCAAAAGAGGAAGTAAAGCTCTCGCCCAAGGAATTCAGGCTGCTGGAGATGTTTGTCAAGCATCCCGGCCGGGCCCTGACCCGCGACGAGATTCTCAACTGCGTCTGGGGCTACGACTCCTTTGTGGGAGCCCGCACCATCGACCGCTTCGTAACGACCCTGCGGAATAAGATCGAGCCCGACCCTCGCAACCCCACGTACATCCACACCCTCCGCGAAATCGGCTACAAATTCGAGGCCCCCTGACCCACCCGGCACGCCAGGCGAACTAAACCCGCAAACCTGAAGAGCCGAAAATATGTATAAATGAGAGCGTCGGAATGCGCACGAAATGTATTGACCTGTTGCCCGCGACGGGGTAAGATGAACTGGTACTGTGTTAAGCGAGGAGTAGATTGCAGGAGTCTGCAAAAATGAGACGTGTACTCATCCTAACAGTCGTATTCTTTGGCATCATTGCAAGCGTTTCTCTGGCGGGCCCGCGAGACGATCTGTGGGCCCAGGTCGATGACGCGATCAACAGGGGATTGCCCCAAACCGCCATCTCGATCCTGGACCAGATCATCCCGGGGGCGCTGGCGGACCAGGCCCATGCCGAGGCCACCAGGGCCATCTGTCTCAAAATCAACCTGGAGGGCCAGATCCAGGGCAACAAGGCCGAGGAAATGATCGTCCGCCTCGAGGCCGAGATGACCGAGGTGCCGGAGGCGATGGAGCCGGTGATGGAGACGATCCTGGCCCACTGGTACTGGCGGTATTTCCAGCAGAACCGCTGGCGCTTCATGAACCGAACCGCCACCGCCGAGCCGCCCGGAGAGGACATCACCACCTGGGATTTGCCCCGCATTATGGCCGAGATCGACGAGCACTTCACGCTGGCCCTGGCGGCCGACGACGACCTCAAGGCGATTCCGATCGAACAGTGGGACGACCTGTTGGAGAAAGGGAGCGTTCCGGACAGCTACCGCCCCACCCTCTACGACTTCCTGGCCTTCGAGGCCCTGTCGTTCTACAGCTCGGGCGAGCAGGCGGGTGCGCAACCGCAGGATACCTTCGAGATCATGGCCGACAGCCCTATCTTCGCCCCGGTGGGCGAGTTCCTCCTGTGGGACCCGCAGACGACGGACACCGACTCGGCCAAGCTCAAGGCCATCCGGCTGTATCAGGCCCTGCTGAGCTTCCACCAGGACGACTCCGACAAGAGCGCGTTTATCGACGCCGATTTGCACCGGCTCACGTTCGGGTACAACCAGGCCCTGGGGCCGGAGAAGGCCGACCTGTACGCGGCGGCCCTGGAGCGTTTCGTGAGTCAATGGGCGGACCATGAAATCGCCGCCCAAGCCATCCACGAGTGGGCCCGGGTCGTGTACAACCAGGGGGACTACGTGCGGGCACGCGCCCTGGCCAGCCAGGGCTGGGAAACGTACCCGAACAGTGTCGGCGCGGCGATGTGCTATAACCTGATCCAACAGATCGAGGGCCGCTCGGCCTCGATTCTGACCGAGCGGGTGTGGAACAGACCCCTGCCGGATATCGTCGTGACTTACCGCAACGTGACCCGCGTCTTCTTCCGGGCCGTGCCGTTTGACGTCGAGGAAGCGATTCAGCCTCGTTGGCAACATGTCAACTCCACGGAGCTCGATACCTTGCTGGACATCGAACCGGCGCTGCAGTGGAGCGCCGAGCTGCCCCCGACGTCCGACTACCGACAACGCAACGAAGTGCTGCCCGCGCCGGAGGGCCTCGAGAACGGATTCTACTTCATCATCGCCAGTCACGATCGTTCTTTTAAGATAAGCGACAACAAGGTCAGCGTGGCGCTCGTCTGGATCAGCGATCTGGCTCTGGTCGTGCGTCAGCTCAGCCGGGAGGGCGAGGTCGAGGGGTTCGTGCTCAATGCCAGATCCGGCGCGCCGTTGGCCAACGCCAGGGTTACGCGCTGGTTCTATGAGTACTCCCCTTCGCGCTACGACCGCGCCGACGAAACGCGGACGGACGAGAACGGCCTGTTTCGCTTCTCCTGCGAGAACCAGCAGCGAGAGAGCTTCGTGATCGTTGCCGAGCACGACGGTCAGACACTGGCCACGATGGACACCTTCTCCACGTATCCCCCACCTGACGATCCCGCCCCGAACCAGAGGACGGTCTTCTTCACCGACCGCTCCCTGTATCGTCCCGGCCAGACGATCCGCTATAAGGGCATCTGTATCCACACCGACACGGTGGCCGACGATTACCGCACCCTGGGCCGGGTGAGACTGACCGTCGTCTTCCGGGACGTCAACGGCCAGGAGATCGAGCGCCGGCAGCACCAGTGCAACGACTACGGCGCGTTCAGCGGCAGCGTCACGGCCCCACGGGACCGCCTGATGGGCCAGATGTCCCTGGCCGTCGAGGGTGAGCCCTCGGGCTATACGAGCTTCAACGTCGAAGAATACAAGCGGCCCAAGTTCCTGGTCGAGCTCGATCCGCCCGCCGAGGCGCCCCGGCTCAATACGGAGGTGATCGTGCCGGGCAAGGCCACCGCCTACACCGGAGCCGCCATCGGCGGCGCCCAGGTCGAATGGCGCGTCGTGCGGCAGGTGCGATTCCCCATCTGGTGCTGGTGGGCCCGCTGGAGCTACCCTTCTTCGCAGGCGCAGGCCATCGCCCACGGCTCGGCCGTCACCGAAGCCGACGGCACGTTTTCCATCCCGTTCACCACCAAGCCGGATCCGGCAATCGCGGAGGAGGACGAGCCGGTATTTGAATTCGCGGTCTACGCCGACGTGACCGACACCACGGGCGAGACCCGTTCGGACGCGCGTTACGTCCGTGCCGGCTACACCGCTTTGCAGGCGAGCGTCCAGGCAGCCCCCTGGCAAACGCCCGACAGCCCCGTAGAGCTGACCGTCCAGACCTCGTCCCTGGACGGCGAGCCCGAACCGGCGACCGGCGTCGTCCGCGTCTATGCCCTCAGACAACCCGAGCGAGTCGTACGCCCCAGAATCCTGTCGGACACATACTACGACGAGCCCGACGCGTCCGACCCGGAGACCTGGGAGCTCGGGGAATTGATCGGCGAACACCCGTTCCAGACCGATGCCCTGGGCCAGGCTCTGCTGCCGCTCGTCCTGGAAGCGGGCATCTACCGCGCGATGCTCGATACCCACGATCGTTTCGGCAAGCCGGTTGCCGCGCGACACACCATCAAGGTCGTGGACCCCGCAGCCGAACACTTCAACGTGCGTTTGGCCAATCATTTCGCGGCGCCGAAGTGGTCCCTCGAGCCGGGCGAATCGTTCCTGGCCCTGTGGGGAACGGGGTATGAAGAGGGTCGGGCCTATGTAGAGCTGGAATGCCGCGGCCAGGTCCTGCGCGCCTGGTGGACGGACCGCGGACGAACCCAGGAGACGATCGAAGAGACCGTCACCGAGGACATGCGCGGCGGATTCACGCTGCGCGTCACGTACGTGCGCCAGAACCGCGCGTACGTGAACGAGCGAATCGTGGACGTGCCCTGGACGAACAAGGAGCTGACCATCCGGTGGGAGCATTTCCGCTCTCTGCTGGAACCCGGAGAGGAGGAGGTCTGGACGGCGGTGATCACCGGGCCCGACGCCTGGGAGGCCGTCGCCGAGATGGTCGCCGGCATGTACGACGCCTCGCTGGACCAGTATCTCCCCCACGACTGGATGCATGGCTTTGGCGGCTTTCGCAACGAATCCTCGCGCCTGTACAGCCGATTCCAGAACGGCACATCGTCCTTCAGAACGGTCCTTTCCGACTGGAGTGTGGGGTATCTCAGTGTAACGCTCTCCTATCGCCAGTTCCCCTACGAGATCATGCCCGCGATCTACTACTGGGGCCCAGATTCGGCCATACCGAGCCGGAACGGCGGTGGAGCTGCACCTGCGCCGGGAGGGGACGTTTCCGACGATACGCAGAAGGCCGAGGAACCGGTCGCCATCGAACCGGGCCCGGACCTCGACCAGGTCTCGGCGCGGGAGAATCTCGACGAGACCGCGTTTTTCTTCCCGCACCTGTTGTCCGACGCCGCCGGCACGGTCCGGATGGAATTCACGATGCCCGAGGCGCTGACGCAGTGGAAGTTCCTGGGCTTCGCGCATGACACCGAGATGCGCAGCGGCTTCCTGACCGACACGATCGTCACGGCCAAGGACCTGATGGTCCAGCCCAACCCGCCCCGCTTTGTGCGCGAAGGTGACGCGATCGAGTTTACCGTGAAGGTCAGCAACCAGTCCGCCGCCCGCCAGACGGGCAAGGTCCGCCTGACGCTGGCCGATGCGCGGACGCTGGACGCTCGCGATGAAGCCCTGGGCAACGATTCTCCCGAACAGAACTTCGACGTGCCCAGCAAGGAATCGCGGACGTACTCGTGGCGCCTGACGATCCCCGACGGGTGCGATTTCCTGACGTACACGGCCGTGGGCGCCACGGACCGTCTCAGCGACGGCGAGCAAGGCTACCTGCCCGTGCTGAGCCGCCGGATCTTCCTGACCGAGTCGCTTCCCTTGCCCATCCGCGGCCCGCAGACGAAGGAATTCGAGTTCACCAAACTGCTCGAATCGGGTGACTCCTCCACGCTGCTGCACCAGAGCCTGACGGTACAGATGGTCTCGCAGCCCGCGTGGTACGCGGTGATGGCGCTGCCTTACCTGATGGAGTATCCGTACGAGTGCAGCGAGCAGATCTTCAACCGGCTCTACGCCAACACGCTGGCGGCCTACATCGCCAACTCCGATCCGAAGATCCGCCACATCTTCGAGCAATGGAAGGCTACGCCCGCTCTCGACAGCCCCTTGGAGAAAAACGAAGACCTCAAGGCCGTGACTCTCGAGGAGACGCCCTGGGTCCGTCAGGCCATCAGCGAATCGCAGGCCCGCCGCAACGTCGGCATTCTCTTCGATGAAAACCGCCTCAACGACGAGATGTCACGAGCGCTGTTCAAACTCACGCAGATGCAGTTGAGCAACGGCCAATGGCCCTGGTTCCCGGGTTTGCGGGGCAACGACTACGTTACGCTGTATATCACCACCGGCTTCGGGCGTCTGCGCCACCTCGGCGTTCGGGACCTCGACGTCAGTTGTGCTATCAAGGCCCTGGGGGCCCTGGACGAGTGGATGGATGAGCGCTACCGCTGGATCCTCCAGCACGGCAATGAAGACGAGAATCACCTCAGCCCCACGGTTGCCTTCTACCTCTACGGGCGCAGCTTCTTCCTGGACGACAAGCCGATCGCCACCCAACACCAGGAGGCGATCGACTACTGGCTGAGCCAGGCCCGCCAGTACTGGCTCTCGCTATGGCGCCAGTCCCAGGCGCATCTGGCCATCGGCCTCAAGCGCTTCGGCTACCCTGATACCGCCGATGCGATCATGGCCTCCATCCGCGAATTCAGCGTAACCGACGAAGAGCTCGGCATGTTCTGGCGCGACACTGAGCGCAGTTGGTGGTGGTATCGCGCCCCGATCGAGACACAGGCCATGATGATCGAGGCCTTCGACGAGGTCAGTGGCGACGCGGAGGCGGTCGAGGATTGTCGCGTCTGGCTGCTCAAGCAGAAGCAGACGCAGGACTGGAAGACGACCAAGGCCACGGCGGACGCTGTTTACGGCCTGCTCCTGCGCGGCGTCAACATGCTGGCCTCCGACGCGCTGGTCGAGGTGGCGCTGGGAGGCGTATGGATCGAGCCCGACCAGGTCGAGGCGGGCACGGGATTCTACGAAGAACGCTTCGTCCGCAACGAGATCGAGCCGGCAATGGGCCAGATCACGGTCCGCAAGGTCGATGAGGGCGTCAGTTGGGGCAGCGTCCACTGGCAATACCTGGAAGACATGAGCAAGGTCACGCCCTATGAAGGCACGCCCCTGCAACTGCGAAAGGACCTGTATATCAAGGAGACGACCGACCAGGGTCAGGTCCTGTACCCGGTGGACGGCCCGCTGGCCGTCGGCGACGAGCTGGTGGTGCGCATCGAACTGCGGGTGGACCGCGACATGGAATACGTGCACATGAAGGACCAGCGCGGCAGCGGCACCGAGCCGGTCAACGTCCTGAGCCGCTACCGCTACCAGGACGGGCTGGGCTACTACGAGAGCACGCGCGACACCGCCACGCACTTCTTCATGGACTACCTGCCCAAGGGCACGTACGTCTTCGAGTACAGCACGCGTATCCAGCACAAGGGCCAGTACCAGACGGGCGTCGCCAGCATCCAGTGCATGTACGCACCGGAATTCAACAGCCATTCGGAGAGCTTCAACCTCGACGTACAATAGCCTCCACGGGCTTAGCGACGCCGTGACGTCCGCATGTCGCGGGTGAGGAGGCTTTCTGCGGGCTCGTCGATCTCGCAGACGACGCGGAAGCCCACGTTGAACACGCGCTGCCACGCGGGGTAGGCCAGGCGAAGTGCGCTGCGGCAGCGCTTGGGGCTGTCGAAGAATGAGCCGCCGCGAACGACTTTGCGGCCGGGCGCTGTCGCTCGATTGCGCCCGTCGTTTTCGACGTAGGCATACGCCCGGTACGTGGTCCGCGTCCACTCGGCGGCGTTGCCATGCATGTCGTACAGTCCCCACGCGTTGGGACGGAAGCTACCGACCGGCGCGGTGACTACGAAGCCGTCGTCGAAGCGGCGATCCCCGAGGGCCGAACCCTCCAGAACGGCGTGCTCCAAGCCGCCGGTAAGGCCCACGTAATCCCCCTTCTCCGGGTCGCTGAATGACAGGTCCGCCATATTCGCCCACGGCGCGAAGTCCGTGTCAAGGTCCCCGTAGTGCAGCGGCGCGTCGCTGCCGGCCCGGCAGGCATACTCCCATTGCGCCTCGGTGGGCAATGTGAACGCCTTGCCCGTCCGTGCCGAGAGCCAGCGACAAAACGCCATCGCCTGCTCCCACGACACGCGCAGCGCCGGCTGCCGGGGGCCGTTCACAGGCAGCCCGCAATCGTCGCTGCGGGCGTGCCGCTTGGTGTAGTAACGACAGTCGAAGTCCGGGCAAAACATCCGGAACTGCTGATTCGTGACCTCGCAGGCGCCCATCCAGAACGGCTCATCAACCGTGACAACCGCAGCGGGCTGTGCGTCCGGCCCGCCTTCGCAGCCGCCCATCACGAAACGCCCCGCCGGAACGCGTACCAGAGGCATCGTCACGCCCCCGCCCAGGTCGATGGCCCGCGCCCAGGACGCGGCCTCTCGCTGAGAGCGGCGCGCGGTTCCCGAATCGAGGGGCCAGCCGGCGGTGTGAACCTCGGCCGAGTCGGGCCGCTCTTTCGGCTCCACTGGCTCGACCGCCGGCCGAGCGATAGCCGGAATCACCTCGTAATCCTCGGTCGGGCCGCCATACGCCCGGCGAAGCGCCATGCGTCGCTCGTGGGCATCGTCCGGAATGGGATACACCTCGCCCCACGTCCCGTGACACGGCGCGTTCAGGTCGATCCACGTAACCAGCCGCTCCCACGCCTCTTTGTCGAGCGAAACGCCCTGGTGACCGCGTCGCAGCATCTGCACGAGAGGGCTCGTATCGGCGTGATACTCGCCCGGGACGAGCAGGCTCACATCGTCCTCGATACTGACCCGGCGAAGGTAGCACACCAGCGCGTCGTACGCGGGCGTGTATTTGACAAATCCGCCTGTATCCTGCTTCATCCTGGGATGGAGCCGTTTGACGCCCAGCTCCGAAAGCATCTGCCCCTTGTAGCCGGGCACCTGCTCTTCCGGGCGCAGGTCGGGACGCCCTTCCCGCCCGTCGTGACACGAAGCACAATGCCTGTCCAACACGGGCTGGACCTCGCGGGCGAAATCGAACCCGCGCGGCGGGCCGTTCCACGACTCGATCTCACGCGTCCCGCCTGCCATCGCCAGCGCCAACTGCGAGGGCGCCACGTCGGCCGGCGTCTCGTGGCAACCCACGCACGAGAGCGTTTCGCCCGGCATGACGGTGAACCAGCTTCGCATCAGTTGCACGGCCTTGCCCTCGGCGTCCAGCGTCTGCACCGCCACCGGCGTATTGGCCGGCACGCGGAACATCACCGACCCATCGGCCTGGAGGGGGACGGTCCCGAGGATGCGCATGACCTCCCACGGCCCGCCGTACCCGATCTTGTCAGGACCCGCCAGGTAGCGGTATCCGAAGTCGTACGCAATCACGCGGAGCTTCTTGATCGTCCCGCGCGGCACGCCGGCCAGGCCGTCACCCACATACACGTCGTGCAGATAGACAACGCCGTCCTTGCGGTCCAGATCCACCCGGTCCGCGATTGCCGGCGGCCTCGGCTTCTTTCTCCACGGCACCGGTTCGAGCAATGCATAGCCCGGCTCCTCGCGAACCAGCACGAGATTGTCGAACGCATCGGCCAGATAGATCCCCCAGTTGGATTTCGCGTTCGGCCAGCAGGCCACGAGGAAATACTTGTCACTGAGCGGATAAGGATGGAGAAACTTCGGCCAGTCCCGGTCGACGAGGTTATCCCTCACCTTCGGCTGAATCGGATCGCCCCGCCCGGAAATGCGCCGGACGAGCCCCTCCCCCTCATACCAGCCCCTGCTCGTATCGACCAAAACGAGCTGGCCCATCTTGTGCACGCCGTGGTAGCCCGAAAGGATGCAGACCAGCTCGTGGTTGCGCCCGGGCAACGGCTGCGGAAAATACAGCGAATTGGGAAACCACGAGTTGCTCCCATACACGGCCCTCTGCCCCGTCCCGTCGGGATTCATCACCATGAGCTGACGCAGGAAGATATGGCTGATGCCCGTGTAGTCCCAGCGGTGGTAAAGGACCTGGCCGTCAGGAAGCACGCAGGGATGGAAGTTGTGGTCCTGGTCGAAGCAAAGCTGGCGTACGCCTGAGCCGTCGGCGTTCATCAGGTACAGGTTGCTGACCCACTTCTGCCCGTGCCAGCACGGCACCGCCTGGTAGGAAGCGGTCGAGCCGAAGACGATCCGGCCGTCGGGCAGGTAGCACGCGTCGAAACTGTCCACGTCGTCGGGCATCTGTGAGACCTGGCGCAGAGCCGAGCCGTCGGTGCAAATTTCCCACACCTTCCAGTTCGTCCGGTCCGACCGCGTCAGGAGCAGCTTCTCGGCGTCCCAGTTCAGGTCCATCTCGCCCACGTACCCGTCCGCGTCGGGCCGGTACAGCGTCGTCAGCGCGGCCGCGGGATTTCGCAACGACAAGACGGCGATTTCGTTGTCGTACCCTTCACGAGCCAGCGACGAATTGCACTCGTGGTTCGAAGGAAAACCGAGATCGCCGCCCGGGCTTTTGGAGTACCAGATCCGCTTGTCTTTGGCCGAGGGCACGTAGCGAACGCTCTTGCGCTTGACGAGAAGCACCCTGTCGAAATCCAGCAGCGGATTGGCCAGGAGGGCCTCGCGTCGCAGTCTTCGGAACTCCCGGCTTGCGGAAGCCTCGCCCGCATCAAGCATTTCAGCGACCTCATCGAGGCGCCGCAGATAGCCCCGGCCGTCCGGGTATTGGTGTCCAAACGTCTCGATCAAATCCTCGACAGCCGCACGCAACGTTCCAAGCTGGTACCGCGTAAGAGTCTCTTGAGAAGCCTTGACACCGCCGGCATGGGCGCACGGCGCGACAGCCGAGAAAGCGATAGCCGTGAACGACATCAAAAAAGTGAGAAATCGTACGCGCACGAGTTCGATACTCCTTCACTGGTCCTACGGTTGGAACTGTTTGGTGCGCGATTATACCATGCCGGCCTACTTGTGGGCATCCTCGAATCCGGGAGAGCCGCCCTGCTCGGCACTGGGCCGCCATGCGCCCGGATCGCCCCAGTTGTCGAGGCTCTCGTTGGCGGGGTCTGCGATGGTGAGCGAATGCCCCTCTCCGTCTGTCTGGTCGAACCAGTCATCGTCGTAGTCGAACTCCAGAATCGTGCTGTTGGTCCGATCCTCGAGCTTGATCGTCTCGCCCGCGTTGTCGAGGCTGCCCGTGTAGGCTCCCGGAGCGATCTGGATGCCGGCCGTGTCGTACCGCGACGCGAATGCGGCGGCGTTTTTCACAATCACGACACATTCGCCGGGGGCAAGGATTGCATTTCGGCTCTCCGCGAAAACATAGGAAACGCCATCGGTC
>JAFGCA010000511.1 GCA_016932895.1 Sedimentisphaerales bacterium
AACTTCCGCATCTGGTACGATCCGGGCAATATCTTCTATTATTCCAACGCCGAGCTGGACCCGGTCGACGACGCCCCCAGCGTGGACGGTCTCGTCACCGGGATGTGCGTCAAGGATTACAAACATCCGAAGAACGTCAGCGTGACGCCGGGAGACGGTCGGGTGGACTTTCCGGCCGTGTTCGCCAGGCTGCGGGCGGGCGGCTTCAAAGGCGGGCCGCTGGTAGTCGAATGTCTGGAGCCGGGCGACCTGGCCCATACCCTGGCGGAGGCCAAGCGGGCCCGGCGCTTTCTGGAGCAGCTTACAGGGCAGCAGCCGGCCGCGGCCGCCGTTTCCCCTGCAGCTCGTCTGGAAGCGGGCGTGGCGGTCGTGGATATTACGCCGCCGCTGCGGTACCGCATGAGCGGGTACTTTCACGAACGTTTGAGTACGGGAGCCCTGAATCGGTTGCACGCCAAAGCGCTGGTGTTGCGACAGGGCGACGTGCGTGCGGCCCTGGTCTTCTGCGACATCATCGGTATATCACCGGACGTCTCGGCGCGGGCCCGGCGGCTGGCGGCCCGCCAGACTGGTATTCCCCCCGAGAACATCTTGATCGCCGCGACGCACACGCATACGGGCCCGCTGTATTTCGGCGCGCTGCGAAACCACTTCCACGCTCAGGCGATGGCCGAGGAGGGGAAAGATGCGTGTGAGGAGACGGACTATCCCTCCGCACTGGTCGCGAATCTTGTGGAGGTCATCCAGGACGCAGCCGTCAACGCGCGGCCCATACGACTGGAGGCCGGCGCGGCGCAGCAGCAGGGGTTGTCCTTCAACCGTCGTTTCCATATGAAGGACGGGACGGTTCGCTTCAATCCGGGTGTGTTGAATCCCGGCATCGTTCGTGCCGCCGGGCCGATCGATCCGGAGGTGGGGATCGTTCTGCTCCGAGACGCCACAGGTGATATTGCCCGGGCGGGGCTGGTCAATTTTGCGCTGCATCTGGACACCGTGGGCGGCACGCAGTATGCGGCGGATTATCCTTATTATCTGGAGCAGGCGCTGCGCGAACGGCTCGGCGCGGACTTTACGCTGTGTTTCGGCACCGGCACCTGCGGCGATATCAATCACATCGACGTGACACGCAAAGAGCGCCTCACGACCGAGCACATCGGGCAGACCCTCGGGCAGACCGTCGCGGCGCAGTTGGACAAGCTCAAAGCGGCCGACACGCCGCAGTTGGCGGTGCGGCGCGCGGTGGTGGAGGTGCCGATGCAGAATTTCACCCCGGCCGACGTCGAGCAGGCCCGCCAAGCCATGCACAAGGTCGGCACACGCGAGCTGACGTTTCTGGAGCAGGTCAAAGCCTACAAGATCCTGGCTGTCCAGTGGCGGGGCGGTGAGACGATTCCGCTGGAAGTGCAGGTGTTCCGTCTGAGCGACGAGGTGGCGGTGGTGGGACTGCCCGGCGAGGTGTTTGTCGATTTAGGGCTGGCGATCAAGAAGGCCAGCCCGTTCGCGACGACCCTGGTCGTCGAGCTGTGCCAGGATGCGCCCGGTTATATCCCGACCCGAAAGGCCTTCGTCGAGGGCAGCTACGAAACGGTGAACTCGCGCATCGCCCCCGGCGGCGGCGAAAAGATGGTGGAAGCGGCGATTCGATTGCTGCGGGAGCTGAGACCGGCCGACAGGAAGCGCCTGGCTCACACCGCCGCCCAAGACACCTGACGAAGCGGCCGCGAAGGATTCGTACGTGTGGCAGGCAGTGGAACTGCGGTGTCGGCCTGGCAAACCGGGGCGTGTTGTCCACAAACCTCCGATATGCGACGGAAATCCCGAAAAAATGGGCGGTAGCAGGAATCCTGCTACCGCGCGCACAAGTTGATGGATATGTATCGTGGTTCCTACGCCGGTCCGCCTCGGCTTGTCCGTAAGCCTGGGCCTCGGCCCGCCGCAAGCGTACCTGGATTGGATGTGTACTCTATTTTGCAAGTTGGTTGCCATATTATTCTCAAAAAAGCGGATCGGTTCGGAAAGGGGCGAGGTGCCGGCGGGGCCGAACGGGGGTCGAATTTCGCCTTGGCGATCCCGAAATCGCCGATTTCCCGCGAAGCGACCGGCGCATGAACGGTCTCTTTTCGGTTGTTTTGCTTCACGCAGAAGTAACAGGTTTGCGGTTAGTATTCCAACCTTCGCCGCTGGCGCCTGTGGGTCGAACTGTTTCGGGCCCGCCGTCGAATTCGCCTATTTGGCTGCGGAGTACTTCACGTCGGTCATCCGGGCCCAGAGATGCCAGCGATCCGCCAATTCCTCGGCGCGTTGCGGAAAGGCCGACGACAGGTCGCGCGTCTCGGACTGGTCTTTCGAGAGATCGTACAACGCCCACCGCTTGTACTGCTTATCCCACACGAGCTTCCAATCGCCCATGCGGATGGCGCGATTGCCCGCCCAGTGCCAGGCGAGGTAGTCGTGAGGCTCTCGCTGTCGTCCCAGGAATACCGGCACCAGCGACTTGCCTTCCAGTGGAATGATGTCGTTGCCCTTGTACGTTCTGGGATATCGTGTGCCG
>JAFGCA010000512.1 GCA_016932895.1 Sedimentisphaerales bacterium
CTGCCCACGTCGATGCCGATTCCCTGCCTGCCCGCCAGGGCGAGCTTCTCAGTAATCTCTTGCGCCAGCGGAGCGTACACCGGCGCCAGCGTCCCTTCGGCCGCCCCCACCATTCGCTCGGCACCGGCCTTCGTGTATTTGGGCCTCTTATCCGGTGTGGAATCCGCCCCGGTAACAGGGGCAGGCATGACCAGACAAGCGAACGAAATCAAAACCATCGAGCGTAGCAAGATTCCCATGTATGTACCGCCTATGTAAGAAGTGGTGAATAAAAACCGTCGCGACATCGGGGACTCTGCAAAATGACTTTCGTCCCGTGACACGTTTTGAAAAACCGGAATGTCGTCTTCGCCGGCATCTCCGCTCTCCCTTCGCTATTTCATTTGTCATCCCAGTCGTAGCAGGTTCAGGCCGGATTTGGGGTCGCGTTGGCGTTTGCCTTCGATTCCCGTGATTTCGATGATAGTCACTTCCAGGATCAGGAAGGTCTTCGTTCCGTCGCGGGGGCAGCCGACGAGATTGGTGCCGCCCTTGCCGACGGCGGTGTGGATGTGCAGTTTTGGGCCCGCGTCGCTCCAATAGATCGTTCCGACACCCAGCACCTCGCCGGGACCGGCAAACGCCTGAAATTGCGGCTCGATCGTGGGCTCCTCGCACCGGGGCCCGACCACGACGTTGGCCTGGCGGAAGCCGCCCGTTATCAACACCGCCGCACAACGAACGTCCTCGCGGCGCGCGATCTCCTCAATGGACGCCTGTACGTCCTCACCCTCGAACAGACGCGCGGCAATCACGCGACCGGTTTTGCCGACCGAGTATTCCATGGGCTCTCTCCAACACGTTGCCGTTACCTACCGCAAGATCTGATGCCACAGCGAGACGTCCAGCGGCTCGGCCAGCAGCTCGTCGGCCCGGGCGACCAGGGCCTTTAGATACGGCTTTTCCAGATGCTCGTCCAGGGCCATCTGGCTCGCCCAGTTCTCGACGAAAAGGAACGAGCGGGGGTCGTCCTGTGCGTGGTGCAGGACGTAGCTGACGCATCCCGGCTCCTCTCGCGTCGGGGCGATCAGGTCCATCAGCACGCTTTCGAGTTCCTCGACCTTGCCCTCTTTCGCCTTGAACCGGGCGATGACGGTCACCGTTTGTTCGGACATTCGATTTCTCCTGTGCAAAAATGAATCGATTCGCGTTCGAACCCTTCATACTGCGGCCAAAAGCCCGGACTGTCAATGTGAAAAGCGGCGAGAGGACCGCGTGCGCCCGCACAGGGGCGGCAACCAGTACCGCATTTCGCAAGTTCCGCGACTATGCGGGAGGAGATTGCTTCGTCGCTACGCTCGGCGCAATGACATATGCGGGCCGCCCTGTCATTGCGAGCGAAGTGAAGCAATCTACAGTCGCACGATTTGTGAAATGCGGTAGCAGGCCCGGAATTCCGGGGGCGTATCGTAATTTCCTTGACCCGGGATACGGGCTTGCCTTAAATAGGCCGGGAATTTCAATGGGGTCTATTCCGGAAAGGTAAGCACAGCCATGAAAATCAGCCAGAGAGCTCAGAGCGTTCCTCCTTCGGCTACGATCGCCGTGACGGCGCGGGCCAAAGAACTGAAGGCCCAGGGTGTGGATGTCGTGGGTTTCGGTGCGGGCGAGCCGGATTTCGATACGCCGCAGTACATCAAAGAGGCCGCGATTGAGGCGATCAAGTCAGGCCAGACAAAGTACACCGCCGCCGCCGGCATCCCTGAGCTGCGCAAGACCATCGCGGCGAAGCTCGCGAAGGACAACGGCCTGACGTACAGCCCGGACCAGGTTATCGTCAATATTGGCGGCAAACACTCGGTCTATGAGGCAATGCAGGCGGTGCTGGACCCGGGCGACGAGGTCGTTCTGCCGACCCCGTACTGGGTCACCTATCCCGAGACGGTCAAGCTGGCCGGTGCGACCGTCAAGGTGCTCCAGACCGACAAGGCCAACAGCTATAAGGTCACTCCCGCCCAGTTGGAGCAGGCGATTACGGACAAGACCGCCATGCTGGTGCTCAATTCGCCCAGCAATCCGGGCGGCTTCACCTACACACCGGACGAGCTTCGGGCGCTGGCCAAGGTTCTGGAGGGGACCAACGTCTGGGTCATCTCCGACGAAATCTACGAGAAGCTCATCTATGGCGACACCAAATTCATAAGTTTCGCGGCCTTGAGCGACGACGCCTACAACCGGACGCTGACGCTCAACGGCCTGAGCAAGGCGTTCTCCATGACGGGCTGGCGGTTGGGCTTCACCGCCGGGCCGCTGGACGCCATCAAGGCGATGGGCCGGCTGCAATCGCACATGACCTCCAACCCGGTCACGTTCTGCCAGTACGCCGCCATCGCCGCCTACGGGCCCGAGGCCGACGGCGCCATCGAAAAGATGCGCGTCGAGTTCGAGAAGCGGGGCAGTTACATGGTCCAGCGTCTCAACGGGATGGACGGCGTCGAGTGCACCGAGCCCACCGGAGCGTTCTACTGCTTCCCGGACGTTTCGGGCCATTTCGGCCGGACCATCGGCGGCGCCGCGATCGGCGGCAGCATGGACTTCGCCAAGGCCCTGCTGGAACAGGCCAACGTGGCGCTGGTGCCGGGCCTGCCCTTCGGTTGCGACAACAACGTCCGGCTGAGCTTCGCCTGCTCCATGGAGCAGATCACCAAGGGCCTCGACCGCCTGGAGGAATGGCTCGGCCGGTAGCGACGGCCGCTCGCAAGGGGGTATGGCCGCCGGTATAGCGCGCTGCGGCCCGGGATCGTCGGAGTCGTTGCCGGCGCCGATCACGTTCCCTGAGCGGCAAACTCCGCGCGGATTTCGTGATCCCCAGTGACGACTAAAATCGTGGGGTTTTGGGCGGTGGAATATGTGCCGGACCATTTGAGAAACGTATAGCCGGGATCTGCCTGGGCCACCAGACGCACGAGTTTGCCGTTTTGATATGTAAAGACCCCTTCACCCGGGTTCGTGACGGACCCTCCCGCGCTTGAGGTGATCGATACCGATCGCCAAACGCATACGTCTCGATCGAAGGCCATATCCGGGTTGTTGGCGATGATCTGGGGGACGTAGATCTCGCACGATGCCTCACTGAGCGGGTTGACGCGTAGATCGAGGCGTTCCAGGCGCGTCAGGCCCAACAAAGGGGAGACGTCGGAGATCCGATTGCTGAGTAGATCCAACTCCCGCAGATCCGTCATGCCGGCCAGAGCCGAGACATCGCTAATCTCGTTTTCGTGAAGAATCAGTGTTTGCAGCCGGCCCAGGCCGGAGAGAGACGAGATGTCGGTGATCCCATTTTCATGGTAATTCAGATGCCGAAGATTCGTCAAGCCCGAGAGAGGCGACGGATCGCTCGCGTGGTTTCGGGAAAGGTCCAGCTTCTCGAGGCTGGTCAGCCCGGAGAGAGGCGAGAGGTCGCGAATCTCATTCCAGCGCAGAGACAGATCCTGAAGATTGAAGGCATATTCAAGTCCCCTGATGTCGTTGACTCCGCGTTCCGGGCAGGCGAACCTCATCAGGGCGAGCATGTCGGTGGGGGTCGGGTTGCGGACCCACAGTGCGGTCTCTACCGCCTCTTTCAGAATCGGATCGGGGAAATGGACGGGCTTGGCCCCCGGGGCGGGCGGGGTCAGGCTGGCGCCGGCGGTGCCGCCGTAGGCGCCGGCGTTGACGAGGTTGCCATGAGGGGCGGGCTCGTCGTGGACGGGGCTGGTCGGATCGCCGGCGTCGATGCACGGACTGGTCAGGTCATCCTCGTCCCAGGCCTGGCTCTGCATATCCCAGCGTCCGCCCTGCGATTGCAGGTGGTAGTCCCCCTTGATCCAGGAGTCATCGGTGGAGTCGTACGGCGTGCCGTTCGGGTTCCACCAGCCGGGCCGCACAAACAGGGGATCGGCGTCGAGATTGCCCGGCCCCGGCCAGCCGCCCGCTACATCGCTGTAGGTGATCGTTGGCTCGCCCATGCCCGTGACGAGGACTGCGCCGGGCGTGTTGCCCCAGAGGATCGAGTTGGCAACGATGACGTTGCCGTTCTCCAGGAACAGCCCGCCTCCTTCGGGCCCGCCGGTGTTGTCGGCGATGGTGCAGTTGACAAAGACGGCGTTGCTGTCGGTGCAATGCACCGCCGCCCCGTTGCGGTCAGCGGCGCGGTTGCCCACGATCAGACAGTTCATAATCGTCGGGCTGGCGCCGGCGCAGCGGATCGCTCCGGCCGACCCGCCCCGACCGCCCGTCAGGACAAATCCCATCAGCACGCAATTGGGGTCTTCCCCACCGGCAAAAGTCACAACCGGTCCCGTGCCGGTGCCGTGAATCACCGGGTACGCAGAGGCGCCGGGATCATTGGCATCGATGCCGAACAGGGCAACGCGCTTGCCGAGAAAGTCAATGTTCTCCCCATACGTCCCGGGACGAACGAAGATCGAGGCCCCGCCGGCCGCCACGTCGATGGCCTCCTGAATACTATCGAACGGATGCTCGGGCGTGCCATCCTCGGCGGGATCGCTCTGGTCTGAGGTTCCCGGCGCAGGGTCCGCCGGGGCATCATCGTCGACATGAATGGCCGCCAGCGCACTGGCGAACGACGCTTGAATGTCCTGATTCTCCGTCACGGTGAGCCAGGCGGGATTCTGATCGGCGCCGGCGACGCCGGACCATTTCACGAAGACAAAAGTGTGATTGGCACGGGCCCGGAGTTTCACCGATTCGCCCTCTTCGTATACGAACGTCCCTTCGCCGGGCTCGGCGACCTGTCCGCCGGGTGTGGACGAAATCGATACGTTGTACTCGCGGGACGACGTCGGCTCGGTGGAGGCCCAGCCGCTCTCGGGGTCACTGTACGAGCCTGCTCCCAACCCCTCGCTCGAGACGGCCGTTCGGACCCAGTACGTGTAGGTCACTCCGGGCTCGGCGGTCTCGTCATCCAGGGACGGCGACGTTTGCCAGTCGCCGAGGGGGGTCTTGGATTCCGTTGTCGTCAAAGCGCGGTACACCCGGTAATAGCTCGTGTAGTGCGGGCCGTTGCAGACGTGGTTCCAGGTAAGACGCACCTTGTCACTGTGGGTCCCGTCCGATGCGGACAGGCCGGTCGGGGCTCTGTGGTTGGGAGTGTACTCAAGCAGCAGGGACGGCGTGTTCTCAAGCAGCGCCGGCAATTGCCAGCAGTACACCTCGTTGTACAAAAGACCGTTGTCTTCCAGATTCAGCCTGCTGAGGTTCGTCAAGCCCAGAAGAGGAGATATCTCGCGGATGTTCGTTCGGCTTAGATACAGAGTCTCGAGGCTATTGACGCCGGCCAACGGGGAGATGTCGTCGATCAAGTTGAGTCCCGCGTCCAGATGCCTCAACTGCAATAGTCCGGCCAGAGGCGACAGATCGCGGACAGGATTGGCGTAGAGATCCAACTCCGCCAGACGGGTCAGGCCGGACAAGGGCGAAAGATCGCCGACGCGATTGTAGCGGAGAACCAGCGTCTGCAGCGCGCTGAGGCCGGTCAGCGGGGACAGGTCCTCGACCCGATTTGTGTGGAGGCTCAGATATTCCAGATTCTCCAGGGCCGACAGGCTCGATATCTCGCTGAACCGGTTGGCATGGAGGTTCAGATATCGCAGACGGGTCAGTCCGGCCAGGGGGGACAGGTCACTGATGCGATTTTGCGACAGGTTCACGTGTTGCAGGTTGTGCAGCTCGGAAAGCGGCCCCGCGTCGGAGACGAGATTGAGTCGAAGATTGAGCGTCTGGAGGTTGACGGCGTGCTCCAGACCCGCGAGGTCGGAGATGCCGTTCTCCTGCGTGGTGAAGCTTTGGGAATTGTCCAGCTCAACCAGACCAAGCATGTCGGTCGGAGTCGGAGCGTAGAGTTGCAGCGTCCGCTCCACCGCCTCCTGCAACACGGGGTCTGGAAAAGTGACCGGGTCTTCCGCCCGGGCGGGCGCCAGGAGGCACCCCATGAACAGCAGCCACACAAACACTCTCATCATTCCCTTTTTCCTCCACCTTCAGGGTCCGGGTCGCACCCAACGATTTCTTGCGCTGGCTCCGCATCAATCCGCCGAAACATTATACCAAAAAAGGCTACTCGTTTCAAGGCTTATCGAGAGTCGGATCAGCCGGAGGGGGGCCCAGGCGTCCAACCGGCGACCTCGTCGGTCAAAGGATTCGGCGGCAGGTGCAGCACGTTTGATGACGACCGTTCCGGCCGCGCCGGACGCCAGGGACGGGCTAACCGCGATGTGCGCGGGAACCGGGCGGGGGCTATCCGGGGCGCTTGTCGACGACACGCTGGGCGCGTTCGACGC
>JAFGCA010000513.1 GCA_016932895.1 Sedimentisphaerales bacterium
CGCGGGTCACGCTCGCCCGGGAGCCGATGAGCGGCGCGCAGGTGGCGGCAGTCGTCATCTGCATACTGCTGACGGCCCTGGACGGATTCGACGTGCTGTCGATCAGCTTCGCCGCACCGGGGATCGCAGCCGAGTGGGGCATCGATCGCGGGGCTCTCGGCATCGTCCTGTCCATGGAACTGATCGGGATGGCGGTCGGCTCTGTCGTCATCGGAGGACTGGCCGATCGGATCGGCCGGCGCCCTGCGATACTCGGCTGCCTGACGGTGATGGCACTCGGCATGTACCTGGCGTCGACGGCGCCGGACATCACGATTCTCTCGATCTACCGCTTCGCGACCGGGCTCGGCATCGGCGGAATGCTCGCATCGACCAATGCCATGGCGGCCGAATTCTCCAACGCGAAGCGTCGCAACCTGTCGGTGATCCTGATGGCGGCGGGCTATCCCATCGGCGTAATCGTCGGCGGCTCCGTTGCATCGATACTGCTGGTCTATTTCGACTGGCGGTCCGTATTCCTGTTCGGGACGATCGCGACCGCGGCATTCATCCCCCTTACCTGGTATCTGCTGCCGGAGTCGATCGAGCACCTGATTCACCGACGGCCGCGCGGCGCCCTCGAGCGCGTCAACGCGACCCTGCAACGCATGGGTCACGCCGCCATCGAGGCATTGCCACCAGCAGAGAAAGAGGCCCCTTCGTCGGGCATGCGGGCGCTGTTCTCACCGGAACTGGCGCGCACCACTATCCTGCTGACTTTCGCCTACTTCACGCACATCATGACCTTCTACTTCACCCTCAAGTGGATCCCGAAGATCGTCGTCGATATGGGATTCGCGCCGGCGCTCGCCGGCGGCGTCCTGGTCTGGGCCAACGTCGGCGGCGTCACGGGCTCGGTGCTACTGGGCCTCCTCGCGCAGCGCTACGCGGTGCGCGGACTGATCATCGCGACGCTGATACTCGGTGCCGGCGCAGTCGTCTGGTTCGGACAGGGGCAGGCGGACCTGGCCGAACTAGCGCTCGTCGCAGCCTGTGTCGGCTTCTTCACGAATGCTGCCGTGGTCGGTCTCTATGCACTGTTCGCACAGTCGTTCCCGACGGCACTACGCGCCGGCGGGACCGGCTTCGCCATCGGCGTTGGTCGCGGCGGATCGGCGTCGGGTCCCATTATTGCCGGCTTCCTGTTCGCCGCGGGGGCGAGCCTGCCGAGTGTCGCCTGCATCATGGCGCTGGGTTCCGTGGTCGCCGCGGCGAGTCTCCTTGCCCTCGGAGCCGGGCACACTCGACCTGTAACCAGCACATGAGGATTATCAAGTCGTCTGCCGGGAGAGGCGACCGACAAAGGCATCTGCACGCCTGGTAAGATGGCGAGCTAAAATGAAAAAGAAAACAGTAGAACTACGCCGTCCTGACTGACTTCCTTGAATCGAACGGTAGTTTCCGTGCCTGGCGGTGGCTCGTTCGCAACGAATCCATCCCCAAGAACCTGTTCATTTGGATCTGTAACGTAGCCTACGCCGATATTCCAACTGGACCCACTATCGTCATTCGGCCTTCTGAAACCAACCATTACCCCGACTGCGACAGCTTCGATAATCTCATCCGTTCCCGGTTGCAGGGCGACGAACGGACCATAACCCCATCTTCCGGGATACAGGTCGTCCAATTTCAGAAATCTTCCACCCGGCGTGAAGAAGTAATGACTCTCCAGCATTACTCTTGCGATCTTGTCGTTCTCATCGTCGACGCGCACTACCCCGTCAATGATCGAAGCAGATTCAATTCGGTCATTCTTCCCCGTGTCAAAGGTTAAAGAGATTCCGATTCCAAAATTCAATCCGGCAAACTCCCGCTCGCCCTCTTTGCTGGCCGCCCGCTCCTCGTCAGTCATTTCGGCCTCAGCGCGGCTCCTCGCAAGTTCGGCGGGATTCTGTGAAGGTTGAGTCTGCCCTTGGCCATTGCTGGCTGTACTACACAAAATCAGAATCAGTAATGCCTTCGCTATGTGCATTCGTATGCCTTCCGGGGACTTCTGAGAATTGGTCATCCGACAAGGTCCTGGCAATGAGCGGCCTGAAGGAAGACGCCATTGGCAACGCAGGTGCGGCTTGTCCGAGCGCGCATGCGGACGTGAGAAAGCGCGAGTAGCGCCGGAACGGGAGGAATTCTTATCACTTTGCTCCCCTCACTCGACGCCAAGTATAGGCTTTTTTCCCCAAAGGTCAATTAAACGGGGTTGACCGGGACCTCGCCGTGCTCGAGGGGACGGAGGACCTGATGTCGTGACGAAATCAATGACGATCTGGAGCAATTCGAGGAGACCGCTGAGTGACCGGGAGCAGTACACGGCAGCCTTTTTTCCGTACGCCGCTGTCCCGGCCGTAAGTATCGGTTTTACTGGTCGTCCGGGATCTCGGAGTAGTGCAAATTGACGATCTGCCAGTCGTCGCCGATCTTTTGCCAGACCTCGGACTCGAAGGCCTTCGCCACGGGAACGTTACCATCCGCTGCACGTACCGATGGTCGACGAGTAGCTGGCAACGGCGACGCCGCCGGGCATCACCTGCACCTGAACGTCCAACAGCTCGTCTTCTTCCGCTTCACCGCCGGCCTTGACTATCTCTGTCCACTCTTCGTGGTAGGGCCGACAGATCCTATCGGGCACCATAGAACTACACCATAGCGTCGGCCGGCGTACGCATCGTGGACCGTTCATAATATGCGCGACGACTTCCATCAACGCGATGCTTGTATATCGTTGCACATACCCGGACATTGGCGGAGATGGCGCTGCGGCTCGCTGACGGTTCATGAGTCGCTGCAATGGTAAGACCGGTCGGTCGATGAGCAA
>JAFGCA010000514.1 GCA_016932895.1 Sedimentisphaerales bacterium
CGATCTGGTCATCATGAAGCGTGGAGCCAAGACCAAATGCCTGAAAGCTCCACCTGTAGGTCAGCTGGTCACCGTCCGGATCGCTGCTCAAGCTCCCGTCGAGGGTCACAAGAGTACCCACGATTACATCGCTCTGATCGGGGCCGGCGTCGGCAATCGGCGGTTCGTTTAATCCAAAGAGCTCAGAAAGCACATCGCAGCCGTTGAGCAGCACTATTGTCAGGATGAACACGACAACAAGAGAAAGGATGTTTTTTCGATTCACGATCAGATCCCTCCATGTGGTACCCGTGACTTACACTCATCTATACTGGGAAATACCGTTTACAGTCCTTGATCCGGTACTCTATCAGTTCTCATGTAGCATCCACCGAGCACGGCGCAAGGCCTTGCAGCCGGCGGCCCGGTCCGACGGAAAGTCCGAAGGCGAAGGAGGATTGAATCAAGCGTATAGTGAGATATTTGAAAAGACTGGAAAGCAAACCAAAGGTGCAAAGCGTGACAACAACCGCTACGCATACCACGATGCGCACCCTCCATCGTCATAACTCCGCTCGCCACATCTATCCTTTGGAGAGATGCTTTCTCAATTGTATCACCAGACATTCAGTAATGCAATTTTTTTTCAATATACTTGGCGATGATAGTTCCAGAGCGACGCATACCGCAACAGAGGAATTGTCTTTCGAGCGATTTACAGCCACGTAGGCTCTTCCCAGGAATTCCGCCACTGCCACTTCCAGACCACTTTCTTGGAAGGCAGATCGACTTCATACGTTTCCCCGGCGGTAAACGGAAGAATCGTCGTCAAATCGCCGATTGCTTCCCGCATGCTTTCGATGAAAGAGGCTACATCGGTCACGTCCGGCGGCCAGTTTCCCGGAGGAATCGGGTCGCTCAGTCTATCGGTCCTGTAATGGATCGGGATGAAATAACGCGGTCTTATCAGCTCGCTGAAACGGCGCAGCTTTTTCAGCCCCTCAACGTTGCGTCCGTCATCGCCGGTAGTTCGCACACCGACTTTCATGTGTACGAGAAAATCGACACGGTCTCTCAATTGCGCGAGCTCCGGGTACGGCTCGTGGAGGTCGCCGATGTGCAGGAGCGACACGCCGGATGACCTGTGGTGCACCAGATAGCCGTTGGTCGTGAGATCGGCACGTTGGTTCTCCCCGCTCTCGATCACTTCCACCTCAATCTCGCCGAGATCCAGGGTGTGCGGCCCGGGAAGGTCTCTTTTGCCGATTGTCCCTTCCCACGACCTCCCGGTCTGTCTGTCGTCCCGTATACCGGGATACACAATGACGGTTTTATCTTCAGCTACGTACTTGGTAATCGGAAGGTCCCGTTCCACAGCGGCGTGGCCGTAATTCTCGGCGATTGGGACGTTTGGGTGCACACACCCCGGACAGACGTAGAGACGCTTGAACCGCGGACCGTCACAGAGTCTCTCCAGCGATTTGGGATGACAGTGGTCAAAGTGTTCGTGGCTTATGAAGATGTAGTCGTAGATCGGTTTGGCCTTTTCGAGGTTCTTGCCGAACAGGTATGGATCGAAGGCGATGTTGACATCATCGGTAAGGATGTCGAAAGCCCCGCAGCCCCACCACTTGAGATAGATATGTTCGCTCATGTTTGCCACCCCCCGGCCACCTTAATCCCGATCATCCCGACTGTCAATTTCGCGATCGCTGTGGACGACTCAAGACTATTCGATTATCATGCAGATCGGCAGCCTGGAAATGAGAACAACTCTCATTGGATGTAAGCGGCTGCATCGTCCGGGGTGAAGATACCCCAGGACGGGCGAACAAATGAACCCATCCGATGAAGGAGCACGACAATGTTGAGTCTGCTGGACATAGCCGAGAGGGCGGCGAAGGGACCAAAGATCGACGAGAACAAATGGAACATGGACCTCTTCACTACGCTTGGGGCGTTGACCAAGAAGTACCGTATCGCCTATCCGGAGGACGGCTCGTTCTTCAATATGGACGATGAGCTTGCCGACCGTGTCTTTGAGGCCGCCCTGGAGTTCCTGACTGAGAAAGGCGCCTTTTGCTTATCCACCGGGAGAACCATTCAGTTCACCAGGTCTGAGATACTCGAGACGATACAGGCGATTCCCGCCGAGCTCGTGGTAGGCCGGGGAACCGACAGCAGGGTGCTGCGTAAGCGGTGCATCGAGGAGAAGGAAGGGATAAACCACTGCCCCGGACACCACGCGCCCTGGAGCGAGGAGCTGGCACCGCTGGCAATAAAGAACCATGCCCAGATCCCCAGCGCCGATTATCTTGAGGGGATCAACTTCACCCATGTCGACGGAAGGGAGATACGCGGCGTGTCGATGGAGGCTTACGCCGCAAGGCGGGGTGTGGCGTGGCTAAGGGAGGGGATACGCAAAGCAGGGCGGCCGGGTATGGCAATCGCCTGCTACCCGATCAACACCCGGGCTGCCGCCCTGCTCGCTCCGCTGGATGAGGAGTGCGGCATCCGCTCAACCGATGGCATCCTTCTTTCGGTCCTTCCTGACGTAAAAATCGAGCAGGACCTTATCGCCGCCGCTGTCGTCTACAACGAGCATGGCTGTTTCGCCGTCAACAGTGGGGGCGGCGGGTTTGTAGGAGGTTTCGCCGGCGGGCTTGAGAGCGCGATTATCGAGGGTGTCATCAAACCGTTGGTCGGTTTTCTTGTCTACCGGGACAACATCACCTACGCCGGAGTCGGCGCTCTTCACGCCACAAAAGGCGGAGAGATCATGGGCTTAAATCCGCGCGGCTGCTGGGCAACATCGGTAGTCTGCCAGGCTTTGAACCGCAACACCAACTTCATCTACTTTGGTGGAAAGGCCGGCACGGGCGGGGATCCGGGTTCCGGTACCGAGACAAGGCTGTGGTCGCTGGTGGGCCACGTAGCGACGCCGGTGAACGGCGGCAACGTCGGTATAGCCCGTGTCGGCCGCGCGACGGTGGATTCGAGCCAGACGCCTTTGGAGCAGACCTGGGGGTACGAGGCCGCGGTGGCGGCGATGCGGTCAGGCTTTGACAGAGGAAGCGCGAGCGATTTTCTGCGGAAGCTCGACGAGAAGATCAGGGGAAAGGTCACCGAACCGGCAAAACATATTTCCCAGTGCTGGGACCTGACGAAGGGCCGTCCGCTTCCCGACTATGAGGATATGTACGCCCGGGTGAAGGAAGAGGTATCCGGAATGGGGCTTTCCTTCCGGTAGCCGGCCGCCGGCTCACGCCGCCCGCGCGCGACCCGCGCACGGCGCCTTCATTCCACCGGGTGACCCGCTCCCGCCAGCGCAAAGTCGTAAATCGTGGTGTGGCGGGTGACCTGAAAACCGATGACCGCGGCCAGGCCGGCGGGCAGTATCGCCCCGGGGCCGAAGAGCTCGATTGCCATTATCGCTGCCGCGAGCGGCACATTCATGGCGCTGGCGAGCATCCCTGAGAAACCTGCGGCAAGGAAGGCAAAATACCCTGCGGACCCGGGTTCGATCCCGAGCAGAAGCGCGAACGCGGCGCCGAACAACATGCCGATGAGGACCGAAGGCCCGGTAAAACCGGCGTTCATGCCGGAGCCGACGGTGATACAGTTGAACAGGGCTTTGAGCACCAGCATCAGTATGAGCGCCGGCACGGCATACGGAACCATTATAGCAGGGAGAAGGTCGGCCGGCCGTCCTGCAAACAGCGCCGCAAACATAGGGTCGGATGTTCCCATAAGCAGCGGATTGACCAGCCAGGCGGGGATGGCCGCGATCGCGCTCCCGATAACGACCTTGAGCAGCACGTTGCCCTGGTCGCGTTTGAAAACGCGAACCACCAGGGAGTACAGCCCGGTGTACCCGCCGCCCACTATTCCGGTGAGGATTGCCATGAGCAGCATCGGCGCCATCAAAGCGATATCGATCGAACCGGTCATCATCGGCACTGGATAAAAAGGCCCGATACCGAGAAGCCGGCAAACGCTGACGGCGGTGATGCCCGACAGGATCGACGGGAAAAGATCCTTGTAGCCCATCCGCTCCCTCTGGATGATCTCAACGGCGAAAACCCCTGCCCCAATCGGTGAGTGAAAAATAGCGGCAACCGCCGCCGCCATCCCGCAGATCACGGCGGTCCGTCTGTCCGCCGGTTTGAATCCGATCTTCCGGAGCCGGTCGGCGGTCCAGGACATCACACCGGCGCCGACACGGCCGAGGGGCCCGACAACCCCTCCATTGCCGAAAGTTGAAAGCGTGACCAGTACTGCGAGATATTTGGAGAGGGTCACAAGAATCGGCAAACGGGCTCGTTCACGGTTTAGTGACCGGAGGTACGATGGGATACCTTCTCCGGCGGCCTCGGGCTGCAGGCGGTAGATCACCGCTCCAACGATCACCGCGCCGGCGACCGCGTAGAGCGGCAACGGCACCGGAAACCCGCCGATGGCCAATCGTGCGAGGAAGGCTGTTATGTGATTGAGACAGAAACCGAAGGTGTATGTCGTGACGCACCCGACGGGCCCAGCGATCAGCGCAAGCAGGATCCACTTGCCGAGAAAAACGTATGATGCCCGGGTTTCGGGATTCAGGAAGGTTATCCGTTTCATTGCCGTATACGATATAATATCGGCAGCCTGCAGATAAAAAAAATGGGCGCGGAGCCGACACAGGGCACCTTTGGTGGACATTTCAGAGCGAAAACGATCCAAGTTATGGTATAGTGTGCCGCACGGTCGCAACTTCGATATCAACCACTACAATGGAAAGGGGAAAAAATGGCCAAACGTATCAACAAAGCAATCGAGTTACTCCAATCGGGACAGCCCGTCTACATAACGCACGCGGCGGAGCCTTCTTACGAGTGCGGAAAGTCAATGGCAAAAACGTGGGCGGACGTAATCCTGATGGATTTTGAACATTACTTCTTTGACATCGGCGGTCTGACGAAATTTATGAAAGGTCTCAAAGATGGCGGGCCTACCAACTCGGGACACCCGACCCCCACAGTAATCACAACGCTCCCGTCAAACTGTACGACCATCAATGAAGTATTGGCCAACGCCTGGCAGGTTCGTCATGTGCTCTCAACCGGGGCGCACGGCATTCTGCATACCCACGCCCGCAACGCGGAGGCGGTGAGTACCTTTGTCGCGACCTGCCGCTACCCGTTTCAGAGTATAGGTCGCGGTGTGATCCCGGAAGGCTTACGCGGCGCGGGCGGACAGGCGCAACCGGCTAAGATCTGGGGCCTTTCACCGGCTGATTATGTCCAGGTCGCCGATCCGTGGCCGCTGAACCCGAAGGGTGAGCTCCTTCTTGGTTTGAAGATCGAGGATCGTCACTGTCTGCAGAACGCCGACAATATCGCAGCTGTTCCGGGTATCGGCTTTGCCGAA
Source organism: Sedimentisphaerales bacterium (assembly GCA_016932895.1). The sequence continues at coordinate 5,389 of JAFGCA010000514.1, forward strand.
TGGGGGCCGGGTGATATGGGGATGTCGTTCGGCGAACCGGATGCCCACGACCCTCCCTACCCTGAGTTCATGAACGACGCCCGCAACAAAATCAAATCGGCTCTCGACAGGAATGGGGTGGCATTCTATTGCGGCTGGGCGGACGATTCGATGTCAGAGGAGGAGCGGATAAAATACGCCATCACGGAATTGGGCTCTAAGCTGCTTAGTGTTCAGAAGAAGGAGCTCGCTGATTTTGGCCGTTCGCTCACGGGCAGGAAAATGCCTGTGTAAAGAGTCTCTCATGCGAGGCTACGTTCCGATCCTATAGAAAGATCAATTCAGCTTCTCTTATTCTCCTCGTTTACCGGAGAGAGAGTGAAATAATGATGGGTAGCTGCTGAAAAATGATCTGTTTGGAGAATGCAACGAGAGGTGAAGATATGAATACAGGGAAGACCAGAGTTAGTGCCGAGAAACTCCTTGATTTTGCGATCGAGGCGCTTCGAAAATCAGGACTGCCGGACGAAAATGCGAAAATAGTGGCCGATATGTTGGTTTCAACGGATCTGAGAGGTGCCGATACTCACGGTGTGAAGAATATAGGAGGCTATATCAGGGGAATCCGATCGGGAAGCATCAACGCGAACCCGAAATTGGAAGTTTTTAGCCATGCCGTTTCTACGGCAACTATAGACGGTGACCTCGGGTTGGGCTTTATAGTAGGCCACCATGCGATGCAGGAAGCGATACGGCGCGCGGAAAAGACTGGAGCTGGGTTTATTGCAGTTCGTAATAGTTCTCATTTTGGCGCTGCCGCGTGTTATGCGATTATGGCTCTTGAGCATGATATGATCGGGATCGCTTTGAGCAATTGCCCAACTCGGGTGGTGGCCCCGGGAAGCAGCAAGCCTGCCGTAGGGACCAATCCTTTGGCCGTAGCGGTACCGGCAGGGGAAAAAGCTCCTTTTGTCCTCGATATGGCAACTTCTGTAGTGGCAGACGGTAAATTGGCGCTGGCGCAAATGGATGGCGTGTCGATACCTGAAGGTTGGGTAATAGACAAGGAAGGCAAACCTGTTATTGATCCTAACGAGGCCTTAACAATGACAGGCGAGGGTGGGCCGCTGCCCTTAGGTGGAACGGCGAAGCTTGGAGCGTACAAAGGTTTCGGGCTGGGTGTACTTGTTGAAATCCTCTGTGGAGTGCTCTCCGGGTCATCCGCCAGTATTTTGTGGGACTATAAACCATGGGCACGAAAAGGTAGTGCTCCGGGGAATCATTTCTTTGGTGCTCTCCGGATAGATAGCTTTATACCCCTGGAGAACTTTAAGAAATCGATGGACAGTATGATTGGTGCATTCGAGGCTTTTCCAACACTTTCAGGTATGGGGAAGATATATGCGGCCGGAGGCTACGAAGCCGAGGTGATGAAAGATCGCGAAGCAAACGGCATTCCGCTTCGTGATCAAGTTATCCAAAATTTGAAAGACTTGGCTGGTGAGCTGGGTATCGAGTTTAAGGTATAAAACTCTCGAAACCTGCCGCTCTTACTTGCAGCGAACCTTGCCCGCTCGGATGCCGGCATAGGTGTGTCCTTCCATCACCACCTGCCCGTTAACCACAACAAAGTTAATGCCTACGGAATAAAAGCTCTCCAACCGCCCGGAGTCGGGGTCAGCAGAGCGCAAAGCGATGGCGTCCTTGTCAAAAACGGCTAAATCCGCCCACATTCCCGGCCGGGTCACACCGCGATCGGTGATCTCCACACGTTGCATCGCCAGGGAAGGTCATCTTGCGCACCGCCTCCTCAACCGTCATCAGCTTCTCTTCGAGCACAAACTATGCCAGCACGCGCGGGAACAGCCCGATGAAACCGGGGTAATCCGTCTCCAGCCGATAGCGCAGGTCCAGTGTAGTCAGGTGCTCGGCAGGGTCGAAAGACCCGGCGTCGACGCTGGGGAAAATGCAGCACTCCCAGGACGCTGTGCGATAGTGGTCGTCCTCGACATAGTGATGGATGAAGCGCGGCCCCCCAACCTTTCTCGACCATGGCCAAGTCAAAG
>JAFGCA010000515.1 GCA_016932895.1 Sedimentisphaerales bacterium
ATAGTGCCGCACGCCCCGAAACATCAACCCCTTTCCAGCGCCCGTCCGGATCATGCCGGCGGCGACAAGACCGGCGTTGATGACCGCCGCCGCTTCGGGTAAGATGCACGAGGCGGTTGTCGCTTCGAACAGAATGAGTCGTACAAGTGGAGGCTCGCCATGCAGGCCATCTGGGACTTCTTCAAGAACGACCGATTCGCGGAACACAGCGGAATTCAATTGCTCGATATCGCGCCGGGCTACGCCAAGGCGAAGATGGAGATTCAAGACCGCCACCTCAACGGCGTCGACGTCGTCCACGGCGGCGCGATCTTCACGCTGGCGGACCTCGCCTTCGCCGCCGCGTCCAACTCGCACGGCACCGTCGCCGTCGCGATCAACGCCAGCATCTGGTTCGTCAAGGCCGGCCGGCAGGGAACCCTGTACGCCGAGGCCAAAGAAGTGTCCCGCAACCCGAAATTAGCCACCTATTCGATTGCCGTCACGGATGACTCCGGCGAGACCATCGCAAGGTTCGAGGGCATGGTGTACCGCAAGAAAGACCAGATTGGAGCGGCAACGTAGCGCCGCCGGCGGCACGAAGCCGCCGATGCGAAATGGGGGGCGTCACGAAACCAGCCAAGGCAAAATCTCAGACACAATACCGGCTCATCCGCCGACGGCTTCTCCAGTGGTTCGACGGGAACGCGCGCGACCTGCCCTGGCGCAGCACACGCGACCCCTACGCGATCTGGATCTCCGAGATCATGCTCCAGCAGACCCGGGTCGAGACCGTCAAACCCTATTACCTGCGGTTCCTCAAACGCTTTCCCACCGTCGAGAAACTCGCGCGGGCGCGCATCGACACGGTGCTCAAGCACTGGGAGGGGCTGGGCTACTACAGCCGGGCGCGAAACCTGCACCGGGCCGCCCGGGAAATCGTCACCCGCTACGAGGGTCGCCTGCCCGCGACGCGCGACGAGCTCCTGACGCTGCCGGGCATCGGCTCGTATACCGCCGGCGCCATCGCGAGCATCGCCTTCGCCAAGCGCGAGCCGGTCGTGGACGGCAACGTGACGCGCGTGCTGTGCCGGCTTTTCTGCATTCGCACCGATCCCAAGCAGGCCGGCGTTCAAAAGCAGCTCTGGTCCCTCGCGGCCGCACTGCTTCCGCGCACGCGGACAGGCGATCACAACCAGGCGCTGATGGAGCTCGGATCGGAAATCTGTCTGCCGCGAAACCCGAGGTGCAACGAGTGCCCCCTGGTGCGAACGTGCGAAGCCCGGCGTCACGGCCAGGAGACCACGCTGCCGGTGAAACGCCCCAAAAAGGAACTGCCCACCGTCATCGTCGCCGTCGGCGTCATCTATAAAGAAGGCCGCGTTCTCATCGACAAGCGCAAGCCCGACGGCCTTCTCGGCGGCCTGTGGGAATTTCCCGGAGGCAAGCAGGAACCCGGAGAATCACTCCAGGCCGCCCTGCACCGCGAAGTTCGCGAGGAGCTGGGCATTCGCATCGAGGTGAAGCGTTCGCTCATGGTCGTCCATCATGCGTATTCCCATTTCCGCGTCCGCCTGCACGTATTCGAGTGCACGTTCCTCTCCGGCAAACCCCGGTGCCGGAGCTGCACGGCGTTCAAATGGGTCCTCCCGAACGAGTTGCACCGGTACGCCTTCCCCGCAGCCAACCACAGGATCATCCAATGCGTGTGGCCGGGGACAAAGGCCACACTTGGTTCCTGAACGGCGTTTCGCAAAATGGAGATCAGGCTTACATTCTTGAAGGAATCGTCGTTTTGATTTCCTTCGAAAATCAGCCGTCGTTGGTTTCGGGAACCTGTCTTCCGCTTCAGAAGAAAAAACACGGAGGAGGTCTTTCCTTCCATACACAAGCCTGATCTCCATTTTGCGAAACGCCGGTTGTCACCAAAGACAATTGCGCTTGATCTTGCGATGCGCAACACCTACCATGCCTTGGTGCCGTGGAACCGGCGCTGAATTACCGTGGTCACAAGAGTAAGGAAAGGAGACGCCGTCACCATGAGATCATCCGCCCTTCGATCCGCTGTCGTTTTGTTTGTTCTCTCGATCTGTGTGTTTGGGTGCGCCACGGGCCGAAAGGCCGGGACAAGCCGCAGCGGGGGGCCGTTCCAGGTACTCATCATCGGCGACTCCATCTCCATCGGCTACTTCCAGCCGACCAAAGCGTTGCTGGAGCCCACGGCGCAAGTCTACCACAACGCCGGTAACGCCCAGCACACCGCCCACGGCCTGGCCCAGCTCGACGCCTGGCTCGGCGAAACGAAATGGGACGTGATCCATTTCAACCACGGACTGCACGATCTCAAGTACGTGGACGAGAACGGCAAGCGAGTCCTGCCGGCCCAGGGCAAACAGCAGATCCCCCTCGGCGACTACACCCGCAACCTCGACGAGCTGGCCCGGCGCCTGAAGAAGACCGGCGCGCACCTGATCTTCGCCACCACCACACCCGTCCCGCAGGGCGCACACGGACGCGCCCCGGGCGATTCCAAGCGCTACAACGACGCGGCCCTGGCGATCATGAGAAAGCACAACATCCCGGTAAACGATCTCTACGCCTACGCGCTGCCGCGACTCGATACGATCCAACGCCCCCGCGACGTGCACTTCACGAAAGAGGGCTCCGCCCTGCTGGCCGAGCAAGTGGCCCAGAGCATCCGGGCCGCCCTGGCCGAATAGTGACAGCCGACCGAGGCTACGGCGCCAGCCACGCGTCCCGGTTCGCCTTGACAAACTCGTCGTCGGTCAGGTGAGGATAGTCGCGCACGATCCGGTCGATCTCCTCGGTCTGACCGGGTGACAGCCGCTCGTGCGGATCGAGTGACACCACCCGATCGACAAGACCCTGCTGCTGCAAGACGTAGAGAATGCCGGGAATGCAGCCGGCGAAGTCGTGGCCCGGATCGAAAATCGCGCGATTCGCCAGCGTCAACTGGCAGGCCAAAGCCAGCATCTCCGGCGGCACCGGGGCCTCCGCCGCCCGCAGCGCCTTGACCGTTTCCAGGTGGTCGACCGCCCTCTTGGTCCAGCAGGCCCACTGCCCCAGCAGCCCGCCCGCCATCAATACGCAGGCCGGCTCGCCCCCCACACTGAAGGTGTGCCTCGTGAGCAGATCGACGAGGATGTTGTCGTCGTTGCCGGTGTACAGGGCGATCTCGTCGCACCGGCCGGAACCGGCGACGGCTTCCAGCACGTCCAGGCTATGGTAGCGATTGAACGGAGCGATCTTGATCGCCCGCACGTTCGGAATCTCGACAAATCGAGCCCAAAACTCCCGCGGCAGCACCATTTCGCTCAGCGCCGGCTGTAAATAGAATCCCATGACCTCGATGACCTCGGCCACCTGCCGGGCATGGGCCAGCAGTTCGTCGGTGGATCGGCCTTTCAGGGCCGTCAGCGAAAGCAGGCCCAGGTGATAGCCCTTCTCCTTTGCCAGCTCCGCCTCGC
>JAFGCA010000056.1 GCA_016932895.1 Sedimentisphaerales bacterium
GCCCCGACGTCACTGAGTACGAAATCCTGGCCCCGCGCATCGCCAAGGCCCGCAAGCCATGCCAATTCGTCATCCTCCGCCCCTACGATCACTCCGAACGCATCCCGCTGACCGTCGCAGAGACCAATCCTGACGCCGGCACCATTACTCTGATCGTCCAAACCGTCGGAAAAACCACCCTCGAAATGGCCCAGACGCCCGCCGAGAAGGGCTTCCTCGACGTCGTCGGGCCACTGGGCCACCCCAGCCACATTGAGAGCTTCGGCCGGGTCGTCTGCATCGGCGGTGGCCTTGGCGCCGCCGTCATCTATCCGCAGGCGGTCGCGCTGCGCGACGCCGGCAACGAGGTCATCTCCATCATCGGCGCCCGCACCAAAGACCTCATTCTTCTCGAAGACCACCTCCGACGCGTCTCCGACGACGTCATCCTCACGACCGACGACGGCTCCGCCGGCCGCAAGGGTTTCGTCACCGACGCTCTCAAAAGCCTCCTCGATGACCCCGACCACCCCGTCGGCGCCATCTACTGCGCCGGGCCCGTAATCATGATGAAAGCCGTCGCCGAAACCACTCGCCCCGCCAAGATCCCCACGATCGTCAGCCTCAACCCGATCATGGTCGACGGCACCGGCATGTGCGGCGGCTGCCGCGTCACCATCGACGGCCAGACCAAGTTCGCCTGTGTCGACGGGCCGGAATTCGACGGCCACCACGTCGACTACGACGAACTCATGGACCGCCTCACGACCTACCGCAACATGGAGCAACGCTCCCGCCGGCAATACGAACAGCACCAGTGCAAACTGCAGAAGAAGATCGACTCTTTATCATAATCCCAGGAATCTGATCATGTCCGACTCGCAGAATACGGATAAGAAACTCACCGCGAAAGATCGCCTCGCCATCGATCGCGTCAAGATGCCCGAACGCCCGGGCAACGAACGCGCCACTGATTTCGACGAGGTCAACCTCGGCCTGACCGCCGAGCTCGCCGTCCGCGAGGCCCAGCGCTGCCTCCAATGCAAGAAGGCGCCGTGCGTCGACGGCTGCCCCGTCGGCATCGACATTCCGGGCTTCCTGGACAAGATCGCCAACCGCGACTTTCTTGGCGCGGCCGCCCTGCTCCGCCGCGACAACAATCTCCCTGCCGTCACCGGCCGCGTCTGCCCGCAGGAAATCCAGTGCGAGGCCCTGTGCGTCCGCGGCAAGGCAGGCCAGCCCGTCGCCATCGGCTGGCTCGAACGTTTCGTTGCGGACTACGAAATGGCCCAACTGAAGAAAACCTCCCCCGCCGTCAACCCGCCCGAGCCCACCGGCTGCAAAGTCGCCTGCGTCGGCTCCGGCCCGGCCGGCATCAGTTGTGCCGGGGAACTCGCCAAGATGGGCCATGACGTGACTGTCTTCGAAGCCTTCCACAAGCCCGGCGGCGTCCTCGTCTACGGCATCCCCGAATTCCGCCTGCCCAATGACATCGTTGATCGCGAAATCAAGAACCTCAAGGCCCTGGGCGTTAAGATCGAATGCAACGTCGTCATCGGCCGCACCCTCACCATTGACCAATTCCTCAACGAAGAAGGCTTTGACGCCGTCTTCATCGCCAACGGCGCGGGCCTGCCCATGTTCCTCCGCGTGCCCGGCGAAAACCTCAAGGGCGTCTACTCCGCCAACGAATACCTCACCCGCACCAACCTCATGGGCGCCTACCAGTTCCCCAACTCCGACACCCCCGTCATTGTCGGCAAGCGTGTTTGCGTCGTTGGCGGCGGCAATGTCGCCATGGACGCTGTGCGCACCTCCAAGCGCCTTGGCGCCGACGAATCCGTCATCATCTACCGCCGCGCCCTCGAACAGATGCCCGCCCGCGTCGAGGAAGTCCACCACGCCCAGCAAGAGGGAATTCGTTTCGAGATGCTGACGAATCCCATCGAAGTCCTCGGCGACGACAAGAGTTGGGTCCGCGGCCTGCGCTGCATTCGCATGGAGCTCGGTGAACCCGACGCCTCGGGCCGCCGCCGCCCCATCCCCATCGAAGGCTCCGAATTCGACATCGAATGCGACCTCGTCGTCGTCGCTGTCGGCACCGGCGCCAACCCCCTGATCACCCAGACGACCCCCGAGCTCAAGACCAACAAGTGGGGCTACCTCGAAGTCGACGAAGCCACCCTCCAGACCACCATGCCCGGCGTCTTTGCCGGCGGCGACATCGTCCGCGGCGCCGCCACCGTCATCCTCGCCATGGGCGACGGCAAAAAAGCCGCCTTCGCCATCCACGACTATCTCCAGGCCAAGGCGCCCGCCTCCTCCTGACCCTGCGCAGCAAAAAAGCCGATGGTGAGATTTGAACTCACAACCGCCGCTTTACGAAAGCGGTGCTCTACCGTTGAGCTACATCGGCACGCCCAGCAGGATCCCAGCTGGGCTCTTTAGTGTACCTTTCCCCGCCGTGCTGTCAACTCCCGGCCCCGGGAAAAATCCCCCTGATTCACCGCCAGCCCCCTATTCGCCCGCCTCAAACGCATCCAGGGCCTCGATTACCGTCGGCAAATAAGCGTATCCCGGCCCGCCCTGCATCATCACCGCCACGCTCGCCGTCTCGAGCACCTCCTGCCGACTGGCCCCCGCGTGCAACGCCCCCCTCACGTGCAGCACGACGCACGCCTCGCACCGCAGCGCCATCCCCACCGCCACCGCGATGAGCTCTTTCTCCTTCATGGACAGCGCCCCGTCCTTCATGATGCCCCTGTACATCTCCCGGAACCCCTGCGCCATGTCCGGCAGCTCCTTCTTCGCCTGCCGCATCCCCGCGTTGTGCCGCTGCACAAATGCCTTCACGTCCTCTGCCATTGCTTGCCTGCCTTTCCTGTTCGCCCCCTCGGCTCATCGGTGCGATGCCTACCACGCCCTTGTCCTATCATAGGCATCTCTTCCTCCCAAAAAAAACGACGCCGCTGCCATCACGACAGCGGCGCCCGTTTTTGTCTCTGCGTCTCGGCAGTGCGGTGCCCTCAAAGGGACTGCCGGATGCGTGCCAACTGAACTTAGAACTGGAACTGCAACTGCGTGCGAACCAGGAACAAAGCGTTGTTCTGAACGCCGTCAAAGCCCGGACTCGACGAGACAACCGGCAGATCGTCGATGTACGTCACGTCCATGCTCAGCTTGAGATCCTGCGTCTTGTTGAGATACCAGTTCCAACCGCCGGCGTATTCCCAGCTGTCGTTGCTGTCCTCGACACAAACCTGCGAAATCCGGCTGACCATTTCGAACGTGTTGGGAACCAGGAAGTAACCCGCTTCCGCATGCCAGCCGAAGTTGTCTAACTCGCGGCTTTCCGGCCACGTCCGGCCACCAAAATCGGTCTCCGCAGCCAGTTCCGTCCAGTCGGCGTTGACATGCTGATACCAGCCTTCCAGGTTGATCGCCAGGCCCTGATACTTGAACGAGGCATCCGCACCCAGCAATGTCGTCTCGCCGCCCAGCTCGTAAATGTCCGTCAAACCGTCCAATCCCGGAGCCAAGAATTCGTACGAGTCGCTCTCGCCGCCGGCAAAATGATCCTCGTCGCGATCGTTGCCATAGGCAAAGCTCGCACCAAGCATCGCCACCGGATCCTCATGCCACGCCAGGTCCGACGCGTTCTTGAAATCACTCGTCGTCGAGCCCATCAGCGGCAACACCATCCGCGCAGCCACCCCTGGGCTGTTGTCGTTATCCGCAATCGGGTCATCATTGGTATTCTGCAGCCCGTTGAAAATCATCGCCTGGTACACCGGCTTGTAGTCGCCCATGTCCAGCGTGCCGAACGCCTGAACACCTGTCACGCGATCAATGTTGAAGATCTCATTCGCCAGAGAACGATCAATCAACATCTGCCGACCCGAGCTGAGCGTCTCCTGCTTGCCGAACGGCCCCTTGAAACGCCCGGCCTTCACCCCCAGTTCCGGCATGAACTCGTACGACAAGTAGTACTCATACATGATCGCGGTGCCGTTGCCCTGGCTGTCATCCCCCAACGCCAGTGTGATCCCGTAGTCCAGATCCTTCATCACGTGACCATCAAAATACAACCGGCCTCGCTCCAGCTCGAACCCGCTGGCGCTGCTGTCCAGTCCGTCGCCGCCGGCTGCACGCGTCCCGTTCTTGTCCAGCTTACGGTCGCCCTCATCACTAAGCATATAGTAATGACGGAACTGCAAACGTGTGCCGATATTCAGCAGGAACTGATCGTCCACGCTCTTAATGAAAAACCCGTCATCGTACCCAGCCGTCAGGCCGGTCTCGGCAGCCGGCTGAGCGGAATTCACCGCCAGCTCCGCCACCATCTGCCGCAGCAGCTCAGCATTGCGCTCTTCCAGCGTCTGCTGGCTCTGCTGAGCCTCCAGTTGGGCAATCCGCTCCTGCAATGCCGCGATCTCGGACTGCAGATCGGCATCCGCCGCCTGCACCGCCGTCGCGCCCAGCAGCAACGCTGCCGCAGCCACCAGTGTCAGTCTTCTCATACCTGTTCTCCTTTCGTTTCCTGCCATTTCCTTGTTCCGTTCCTGTTCCACCGCAGAACAGCGACTTTCCTTCGTGATCCGTATGACAGACATACTGCGCCTGTCCCGTCTTACCCTTATGTCCACCGTAATCGTCCCAAACCGTATGACTGCTTAAATATCCCCCCATTTTCAGCACTGATAGGCCCCCCATCCCAACGACCCCTGCCGGAATCCTCCAGCATGCCTCCCAACGCTCGTCCTCCGTGCTCTCTCGCTGCCGTCCGTTACTCTCTACTGGACTCGCCTCGCCGAGCCTGACGCCCCCCGCTTACCGTTGCATCGCAGGCCTGACTCCGCTACTCTCTCGCTCGGGCCAGTATTGTGGCCCTCCATATACAGCCTCCGCAAGGAAAAACACCGTTAAAAACCCGTTAATTCACCCAAACCGAACCCCTGCGACACGTCCGATACATCATTTTTTCTCTTCCCGACCACGACCACCCCAAGACAAAATCACCTTAACCCCTTACAAAATAAACGCTTACAGATAATTCGAGGCCCCCATGCTCCAGGCAGTCATCTTCGACTTCGACGGCGTCATCAC
>JAFGCA010000516.1 GCA_016932895.1 Sedimentisphaerales bacterium
GGAGAAGATCAACCGGCTTCTCGTGAAGGAAGGCGACAAGCCGGAGATCCGCAACTACTGCCGCGAAGCCTGGGACGAGTTGAACGAGAAGAACCTGCTACCGCGCTTCCGTGACAAGTCCGGCGCGATCACCAGTGCCGAGTACATCGACCGGGCCGACGGGCTCAAGCGGCACATTCCCAACATATGCATCAAGATCCCGACGGGCGGCGGCAAGACACTGCTCGCGGCCGCCGCCGTCGAACGGATCAATACCGACTACTTTCGCAGGCAGACCGGCCTTGTTCTGTGGGTCGTGCCGTCGGACGCAATCTACCGGCAGACGTGGAAGAACCTGGCCAACCGCGAACATCCCTACCGCCAGATGCTCGAACGCGCATCCGGCGGCCGGGTGTGGATGCTGGAAAAGATGGACGACTTCACCCGGCAGGATACCAACGAATACCTGTGCGTCATGCTGCTGATGCTCCAATCGTCGGCCCGCAAGAGTAAGGAAACGCTCAAGATGTTTCAGGACAGCGGGAACTTCACCACGTTCTTTCCGGAAGTGGACGACCAGATTGCCAACAAGGCGCTGGCGCGCGAGATCCCGAACCTGGCCCTGAACGACCTTGCCGACACCGGCTACACCGGCGACGGCGTGTCGCTGAAGCACAGCCTGGGCAACGCCCTGCGGATTGTGCGCCCCATCGTGATTATCGACGAAGGGCACAAGGCGTATTCCGACACAGCGCGCGACACGCTCAACGGGTTCAATCCGTCGTTCATCATGGAGTTGTCGGCTACGCCGAACGCCGGCAAGAAGCGCGTCAGCAATATCCTCGTGGACGTACCCGGCACGGCCCTCAAAGACGAAGAGATGATCAAGCTGCCGATCAACATCTTCAACTACGACCGCGCCGACTGGAAGCACACACTCACACAGGCGCACGCGCAACTTGACGACCTCCAGAGGGCCGCCGGCGAATTGCAGGCAAATCAAAACCGGTATGTCCGGCCAATCATGCTTGTGCGCGTGGACCGCACGGGGAAGGACCAGCGCGACAAGACCGAAATCCATGCCGAAGACGCGCGTGAGTACCTGATCGACAAGCTGGGCGTAAAGCCCGAAGCCATTCGGGTCAAGTCCGCCTCGCTGGATGAACTGGGCGACGAGGACTTGCTCGCCGATACGTGCGATGTACGCTTCATCATCACGAAGGATGCGCTGCGCGAGGGGTGGGACTGTCCCTTTGCCTACGTGCTGGCCATCCTGTCCCGCACGACGGCGCAGACCGCGCTTACACAAATGATCGGCCGCGTGCTCCGTGAGCCCGGCGCGCAGGCGACGGGTTTGCCCGCGCTCGATGAGTGCTATGTCTACTGTTTCGACCAGGAAGTCCAGCGCGCGGTTGAATCCGTGCGCAAGGGGCTCGAAGAAGAGGGGATGGGCGACCTCGGAGCCGATGTGCGGGATGGTACAGGCTCCACCGGACTGCAAGCGAAGCGCATCACGGTTGAGAGGCAGGCCAGGTTCAAGGGGTTGAAGATCTTCCTGCCTCGCGTTCTGCATCGGCAAAGCGACGGCGAATATCGGCCGCTGGACTACGACCGGGACATTCTTGCCGACATGGACTGGGAATCGCTCAGCTACCGGAAACGGGACGAATTCGAGCCGGAAGAACAGGACTACCTCCAGGAGACCCAGGCGCGGATGGACGTGACCGCGGCGGAAAACGGACACACGGCGTTTGTCGACGAGCAGCGTGTCGCGCGGACCGCAACGGCGGGCGAGCTGGATTCAGCGTTTCTGGTTCGCCTGCTTCTCGACGTGGTGCCGAACCCGTGGCAGGGGGCCCGGATTCTTGAGGATGCCCTCCGTGCGCTACGTGCCCGCGATTTCACGGAATCGCGCATCTACGCCAATCGCATGGCGCTGATCAAGTCGATGAAGGCCGACCTCAAGGAACAGGTTGATGCCAGGGCGGAAGCGCTCTTCCACGAGAGACTCGAATCGGGTGCGATCACCTTTCGGCTGCTCAGCGCCGGGGATGACCGGCTCAACTGGAAGTTGGCCGAGACCATCGAGTATGAAGTCACCGATGCCGATCCGCTTCTGAAGAAGCGCAACGGTGAACCCCTCGAACGGTATCTGTTCGAGAAGGTGTATCAGAAGGACTTCAACGAGGAACTTGAGAAGCCCGTTGCGTGGTATCTCGACGGCCAGAACGCCGTGAAATGGTGGCATCGGCTTGTGGCCAGGCAGGACTATTACGTTCAGGGCTGGCAGCGGCAACGGGTCTATCCCGACTTTCTGGCCTGTGTCCAGGAGACCGGGAACGGCTTTCGTTTCACGGTTCTGGAAACCAAGGGCCGGCAGCTCAAGGGCAACGACGACACGGAATACAAGCAACAGCTCTTCGATGTGCTGACCGAGTACTACGAGCACGTTGTCGATGCCGGGGAGCTCGAACTTGACCTGGGCGAGAACAAGATGCTGTTCAGGATGTTGCTACAGGATACGTGGGAGGAGCACATCAAGCCCGTTCTAGCGTGAAGTCAGCCGTCAGCGCCTCTCCCGTCTTCTTCTGCCTATGGCCGCGGGATTAGAACGTTCAGGCAGCGCGGGGCGGTCTCGACATGCAACTCACGCGGCGCGTCCACCAGCTCGCCGTCGATCTGGATCTCTGCCGCGTTTGCCCGCGTTGCGGTGAGCGAGCGAAAGCGTCGGAACACGACGCGCGGCAACTCCGCAATAGACCCCTTCAGCAAGCGGTGGATATTGGCGACCAGGACGGGAATATCCTGACGCCGCGCAACAACAAGGTCCAGCATCCCATCGTCGGGTTGCGCGTCGCCGGATATGACCGCCCCGCCTCCGTACTGGGTCAGGTTAGCGATGGTGAAGACCACCGGATCGGGAAACGTCAGCACTTCGCCGGAATCCAGTTCCGCCGTGATTGCCTGCGGTTCGTATCCCAGGAACTCGTACACACCGGCGAAGACATAGGGCAGCACGCCCCGAACCGGGGATCGCTCGAACGACTTCACGAGCGCTGCGTCCCACGCCATGCTGCACGTGACCAGAAAGGGCCTGCTGTTGACCATGCCGACGTCGATCCTGTGCACATCAGCCGTGGCGAGAGTCTGCGCGGCTTCTTCGGGCTTCAGCGGAATACCGAAGTGACGCGCGAACCCGTTGCCGCTACCCATCGGGACGACGCCGAGAACCGTGCTCGTGTTGACCAACTCGGAGGCAGTCGTATTGACCGTACCATCGCCGCCTACGACGAGAAGAATATCAAAGCCCTGCTCCACGGCACGTCGTGCCTTGAGGCGCCCGTCTTCGGGATTGTGGCAGAATTGATACGACAGGTCATTCCTCGGCGTATCCCAATAGCGATCAAACGCTGCCTGCACAGCATTGAACGACCACATGAATCCGGATCGACGATTCACGAGTATCCGAACCCGTCGGGTTCTTGTTCTGTCGGTTGCTTCCTTCATCAGTCTATCGTGTTTCAGTTCAAAGATACAATCTTTGCCCGGTTGACACAACGCGCGCGTGGGGACAATTCGGTTGATTGACGGTGCCGCCTTTGCTAGATTTGAAGTGGTGCTGATCGAGGGTCAATCACAATGCAACAGCCACCGCTATGGAGGTGTTGTATGGCCAAGAGTTATTACGCGATCCTCGGTATTACGGCGACGGCCAGCCAGTCCGATGTGAAAGCGGCCTATCGTCGCTTGGCGAAGGAATTCCATCCCGACCGCTACGCGGGGGCGGATCGACCGTTTTTGAAAGTGCAGGAGGCCTACTCCGTGCTCAGCGACTCCAGCAGACGCCGGGAGTATGATGCGGAGCTTTCGCGCGTCCGCCCGTCAGCGTCGGCACGGTCCCGGCCCGGACCTGGCCCGGAGCCACTGACGAGGCAGGGCTGGTCCGATCCCGCACCAGAACCCCTGGTGCCACGGGACGCACCCGCAGACATGGGCAAAGTCTCGCCGATTCGCTCGTTCCGGACCGTCACGCCCTCTTTCAACGATATCTTCGACTGGCTCTGGGATACGGTGCTTTTCAGGCCTTCTGCCGAGTAGAGCCATGGCGGAGCCGATGCCAAATCCAACGCCTGTCGACACGAACCTGACACATGCGCTGATCGATCACGCCGCCAAACTCTACGGGAAGGCGGCCGCGTCGGATATCCTGCTCTATGCTGACGTCTTCGCCGACTTCTCCGAACTCAAGGCCATGCTTGCGTCCTTCCAGGGAATCAACTTCGTTCTGGCGACGCGGAATGAGCAGGCCGCCAGGACAGCGCTGGAGGCCGTCCGTGAGGTTGTGGTCGTTCCTGACATCCGCTTGACTCGCATGGGCCAGATTAAGGTCGCTGTTCTCGTGGGGCTCTCAACGGGTGTATTTGAAAGGGGGGACCGGCTTGTATGCCTGTCGGGTATCGCCGAATCGGCGACGCTCGACACGATCGTCGTCATGGAGGTCGGCAAGGAATTTGAGATGTTTGCGCCGGCGGGGGAAGATGAGATCAGGGACAGCGTGAACACCGAAGTCTTCAACGAGGTGCTGAAGCTTGCCGTCACGCTGGGCAACGAAGGGCGTGAAGGGAAGCCGGTTGGAACGATGTTCGTGATCGGCGCAGCAAAGGAACTGGCCCCATATACGCGTCAGATGGTTCTAAACCCTTTTCGGGGCTATTCCGAGGACGAGCGACGCATATTCGACCGCAATGTGCAGGAGACAATCAAGGAATTCTCCCTGATCGATGGAGCCTTTGTCATCACGAACGACGGCATCGTCGAAACCGCCGGTGCATACCTTGTTCCTCCATCCTCCGCGGAAGACCTACCCCGCGGGCTTGGGGCCCGGCATCATGTCGCCGCCGGTCTAACGAGTTGCACGTCGGCTACCGCCATCACCGTGAGCGAATCGACGGGGACCGCGACCGTCTTCCAAAACGGCCGTATCTTCGTCGAGATCGAACCCCCCCGCCGGATCGGTGCGAAGACGCGTAAATCCGACGCATTCTTCGCGGACACCCTTGCCGAGAAGGGCCAGACGGTGCCTTGCGACGAAGATCCCAGTCATCAAGGCTGAGCATCTCCCTTCATCAAGTGATGCTGAGCGGTCGATATCGCAGGTGGGTGTGTCGCTATGACGCACAACCGAAGGTGAAAATGACGTGCTGACGCGCCGTTGTGACACAGTCAGCCTGCCGCGATATGAAGAGTGGCGGCGTGTAACGGGTTGTTAATGAGGAAGATGCAATTGTCGCGCTCTCTGCAACGCCGGTTGGCACGGTGCCTGCTATTGCCCGAAGGCGAGAAAATCAAAACAGCAGGAGGATGTGCGTATATGCCGATGGTATGAGGCAACACATACGTGAGTGGGCGATTATGCGTCACTCCAGAACCGCGACAGTCGGATGTCGCGGGAGAAACGCACGTTTCCCTTCTGAGATCCGCCGCTGCTTCGGCAGTGGTGGGCGGGGAGGTGGATTGAAACATGAACAAACATTTACGGACAGTTGTTCTGATCGATTCCGACGGGATGGCGGCACATTCCGTTGAGGAATACTGGCGTCGGTTGCACATCGCCAACCCGCTCCGCATTCTTCGATCCTGTGAAGAGGCATGCGACAGCCTCTTCAATCATAGCGGCGCCTCAGGCGGGCTGGATCCTTCCGGCCTCGCCGCGGTCGTTCTCGATCAATCGGTGGCGACAAAGCAGGGGCGCGGACTGCTTGACCACCTTCGTAACACACCGGCAACGGCTTTCCTGCCTTTGATTGTGTATGCGCCCGATGTCGCGCGCTTGGAGAAACGCCGGGATATCGCCGTGAATTCGTTTGTCCGGCGGCCGATGGCGTTACGGCTTGTGGCAACCCTCGACTCGGTCTGCGGCTTGCGGGCCGATCATCAAAGCCCTGCCAACCGAGCGTGTTTCGTTTGGCCCGGCGCCAGGGATTCTGCTGCTGAAAAGCACGGAGAACAAGGGAGAAAGGAGGTGGTGCGCGGCAGTATGGCGAGAAACACAGCGACAGTGGCGAAGTGAATCGTGGAGACGAGCAACGGTGATATGATTTTTCGAAAGGAGGGATAAGCAATGTTCGACCTGACGACATGGCCGGGGAATCCCTGGTCGATCTTCGATGAGATGGAGTCGCTCCAGGAGGATATGAACCGTCTCTTCGCGGGGCAGCCGGCAGGCAGTCCAAACCGACGTGGAGGCGCATGGCGTCGCCGTCCGAGCTATCCGCTGATGAACGTCTGGTCCTCGACCGACGGCCTCGTGATTGACGCGGAACTCCCGGGCGTCGACCCGAAGGACGTGGACATCTCCGTGATGGGCGATCGGTTGACCCTTCGCGGCAAGGTAAACGCTGAAGAGGGCGCGGAAGGCGAGACCTACCACCGGCGCGAACGCCCCGCAGGCGAGTTTGTCCGGACGCTTCAGTTGCCGTTCCGGGCTGACTCAGGCTCCGTGAAGGCGAATTACAAGAACGGTGTTCTTCGGCTGACCGTACCCCGGTCGGAAGAAGAGAAGCCAAAGAGAATACTGATCGAGGGGTAAGCGAAAAGGGCTGGGCGAGAACGCCCGGCGTCGCACCGCCGCTGCGCGGAGCGCCACGCTGCGGCAATCTCGCCGGCCGACGGGATAGGAGGTGAGTCACAATGGCTGAGACGCAAGTGGCAAAAAGAGAAAATCAGGCCGTCCAGAGGGCTCAGGCCCCGGAGACGGAGACGATCTACATTCCGGACGTCGATATCAGCGAAAACAACGAGCGGATTCGGCTGGTGGCCGATATGCCCGGTGTGGATCGGAAGTCGGTCGGTGTGTCAGTCGAAAACAACGTCCTGACCATCGAGGGCGAGGCTCATGCCGAAACGCCCGATGGGTACGAGCTTGTCGGCCGGGAATACGGCGTCGGCAAGTACCGCCGGGA
>JAFGCA010000517.1 GCA_016932895.1 Sedimentisphaerales bacterium
CTGCCCACCGACGCGGTCGGTCGTAATTGGAGGGCGGCTGCTTTTGCCCTTGCATGGCGGGGCGTTTCGGCGTAGGATAAGCGCTGGAGGCAAGGAGGAGGGCAGTTGATGTTTGGCAGGGCCTTGCGATGTCGTCTGACAAGCTGCGGATGTACCAGAAGCCGAATCTTCGTAAACCCAGGCTGCTACTGGGTTTCTCGGGCTGGATGGACGGTGGCGACGTCTCCAGCGGGACGATGAATGTGCTGATCGAGCGGCTGGAGGCCCAGCGTTTCGGCGAGATCGAGCCGCACGGATTCTACATCTACAACGTGCCCGGCGGCATGGACGTCTCGGCGCTGTTTCGCCCCCATTGCCGCATTCGCAAGGGGCTCATCCGGGCCTTCGATTTCCCCGAAAATCCATTTTACGTCGTCGAAAACGCCGATTTGATTCTCTTTTTGGGCAAGGAACCGAACCTGGGCTGGAGCGACTACGCCGACTGTATCTTCACGCTGTGCCGGGAGGTCGGCGTGGAGATGGTCTATTTCATCGGCAGCGTTTCGGGCCTGGTGCCGCACACCCGCGACCCGCAGCTTTTCTGCTCGGTCTCGAAGGTGGGGCTCAAACCTCGCTTCGACGATTACGGCGTGAAATTCAGCGAGTACGAGGGGCCGGCCAGCATCGTAACTTATTTGACGACAAGGGCTAAGGATTGCGGGATCGACATGGTCAGCCTTGTGGCGACGGTGCCGGCGTACGTGCAGGGCAACAATCCCAAGTGCATCGAGGCCGTGACGCGACGCATCGCCGGCATGCTCGGCGTGCACGTCGAGATCGACGACCTGCGGACCATGGCCGACGAGTTCGAACGCAAGCTCAGCGAGATTGTGCAGGAGGAGCCCGAGCTGGCCCAGAACGTCGTAAAGCTCGAAGAGAACTACGACAACGAGGTTTTTAATACGGAAATGGGCGATTTGAAGCAGTGGCTGCACCAGAAAGGCATCCGGCTCGACTGACGTCGCCCGCAACACCGCATGGAGGAATCATCAATGCGAAGCTTTCCCTTGTTGAGACGAGCGCGGCAGGCCTTTTTGACGGCGGCCGTAGTAGGCGTAACTCTATGTACGACGGCACTTTCGCAGGAGATTGTCGGCCAGCCCGGCGAGAGTCCCGAGCAGCGTGACGCCCGCATGAAGTGGTGGCGGGAGGCCCGGTTCGGGATGTTCATTCACTGGGGCGTGTACTCGGTGCCGGCCGGGACGTACAAGGGCAAGCAGATCGGCGGCATCGGCGAATGGATCATGAACCGGGGCAAGATTCCCGTGGCCGAGTACAAGCAGTTCGCCAAGCAGTTCAACCCGGTCCGGTACGACCCGGACGCGTGGGTGCGGCTGGCCAAGGAAGCGGGCATGAAGTACCTCGTCATCACCTCGAAGCACCACGACGGCTTCGCCCTGTTCGATTCGGCGGTGACCGACTGGGACGTGGTCGACGCCACCCCGTACGGCAAGGATCTGCTGGCGCCGCTGGCCGATGCGTGCCGCAAGCACGGTATCAAGCTGGGCTTCTATTATTCGCAGGCCCAGGACTGGAATCATCCCGGCGGGGCCGCGGCAGGGGGGCATTGGGACCCGGCCCAGGAAGGCGACATGGACGCGTACATCCGCAACATCGCCGCGCCGCAGGTGGCCGAGATCCTCTCCAACTATGGCAAGCTCGCGGTCCTCTGGTGGGACACGCCCACGAACATGAACCGCCAGCGCGCGGACATGCTGCTGCCGCTGATCCAGCTTCAGCCGGGCATCATCACCAACAACCGTCTCGGGGGCGGCTACGGCGGCGACCTGAGCACGCCGGAGCAGCACATCCCCGCCACCGGCATTCCCGGCCGCGACTGGGAAACCTGCATGACGATGAACGGCACCTGGGGCTTCAAGAGTTACGACCATAACTGGAAGCCGACCGAGACGCTCATCCGCAATCTCGTCGACATTGCCAGTAAAGGGGGCAATTACCTCCTGAACGTGGGCCCGACGAGCCTGGGTGAGATTCCGCAGCCGAGCATCGAGCGGCTCAAGGAGATCGGCAAATGGATGAAGGTCAACGGCTCGTCGATCTACGCCACGACGGCCAGTCCGTTCTCGCGCCTGGCCTGGGGCCGCTGTACGAAGAAGGAGCGCAACAACGGGACGACGCTCTACCTGCACGTTTTTGAGTGGCCCGAGGACGGTAGGCTCCTGGTTCCGGGTCTGCGCAGCAAGGTGCGCCGGGCCCGGCTGCTGGCCAACGGCGAGACGTTGAAGGCCCGCGCCGGCGCCGACGGCGTCGTGATCGACGTGCCAGCCGAGCCGTTGGACCCGATCGACACGGTCATTGTTCTGCGCGTCCGGGGAGAGCTTGACATTGAGAAGGTCCTTCCGAAGCAGGCGGCGGACGGGATGGTGACGTTGGCCGCTCCTATGGCCGACATTCATGACGTCGGCGGCGGTTCGACGCCCCAGGCGGAGTCCAAGTACGGCAAGCCCAACATCGGCTTCTGGCTCGATGCGCGGGACTGGGTGAGCTGGCAGTTCGAGATCGTCAAGCCGGGCCGCTTCGACGTCGTCGCCAGCATCGCCTGTCCGTCCTCCGGCAGCAAATTCGAGGTGGCCCTCGCCGGCGAGAAAATGACCGCCGAGGCTCCCAATACAGCCGGCTACGACCGTTTCAAGACGGTTACTCTGGGCACCGTCGAGGTGAGCCGGAAGGGCCCCTGCGAGCTAAGCATCAAGCCGGTGCGCGACCAGTGGCAAGCGATGAACCTCGGGCCCATTGTCCTCAAACCGACCGACTGATGGATCGCGTTGCTGCATGAGCATGGCAACGTCGTTGCGCGAATAAAAAGAAAGGGCCGTAGGCGACGCCTACAGCCCTTTTTCCACTTCCTGCTCGGTCCTCGGCGATACGACCGGCAACCTCAGGTTACGGTCGAGTCAGGACAATGTCATCGACGTAGAGGACGCCCGTCTGGCCGCCTTCGATGCCGACAGTCAGCGTTGTGATGTTCGTCAGGCTCACGCCGACCGAAGCGAGGTCGATCTCCCATGCCATCCACGTACGCGTGGCGATGTCGGCCGGGTCGCCGTCGTAGGGGACCTTGGCGCCGTTGATCTCGACGTACAAATCGCCCGTATTGTCGGCCGCGCCGCGGAAGTGCACGACCAGCGTCGTCACGCCTTCGACCGTCCAATTCTGCGCCGGCACGAAGGTATGATCGACTTCGGAACGGAAGGGGGCGAACGTGTTGTCGTAGTAGATCGGCATGGCCTGTGCGCCGCCGTAGACGTTGACCGTTTCCACGATGGTCGTAAACGTGGTGCCGGGCGTCCAGATGTCATGCCCGACCATCGCGCCGGTGCCGTTGCCCGGCGTGTCCACCGGCTGGGTGAAGCCGATACCGTCGATCCACTTCTCGAAGACGCGCGCGCCGACCTCGTTGGTGTAGCTCTCGAAGTTTTCCACGATCAGATAGTCGGGCACGGTGAACTTCCAGATGTTTCCGGTTTGCACGGTCCCGGCGGCCTCGACCTCGTCGATGCGCCAGAAGTAGTTGCCGCCGCCGAACTCGACCAGGCCGGCCAGCGACACACTCGTACCCGGCTGGTTGCCCTGGAACTCGGGCGCGCTGTTGTCGGCCGCGGCCACGGCAGCGCGGTCCGTGCCGAAGTACACGTCATGCGAGGCTGCCGTATCGCCGGCCGCCCAGCTCAGGGCTGTGGCGTCGCGGATATCCACGATCGCGTCGCGCGGAGGCTGCGGCGTCCTGGCCAGCAGCGGATCGCCGCGCATGACCTGTTGAACCTCGGCCTCGCTCAGGGTCTTGCCGTAGATGCGGACGTCTTCGAGGGCCCCTTCGAAATAGTCCTGGGCCGCGTCGTTGGAGAAGCCAACATTGATACGTTCCTGCCAGTCGAAATCGGAGGCGTCTTTGGTGCCGCTGGCTTGCTCAACGCCGTCCACATACAGCTTTTGACCGCCGACGGCGGCGCCGTACGTGTACACCATGTGGTGCCACAGCCCGTCGGCCAGGCTCAATCCGGTGGTCTGAATTTCTTCAGTATCCCAGAGCCGGATCTTGATGTTGCCGCCGGTCAGGTAAACGTGCCGGTCATGCCCGCCGCCGCCGAGATCGTCCTGCACCACGGCCATCAGGCCGCAGTTGCCGTTGGTTGTCCGGAACCAGAGCGCCGCGGCGTATTCGGTCTCGGAGACATCCAGCACGACGCTCACGTAGTCGTTCTTTCCGTCGAATATCAGAGACCCGTCGACCCACTGTGGGTCGCCGCGCAGACTCCCGTGATTGCCGTGTCCCGACCAGTCTACGGCGGTTGCGCCGGTTCCTTCGTGGAGCGTCAACCAACTCATCAGGTCGGGGTCCGTAACCGGTATCTCGGGTATGGTGGTGAAGTTCCAGACCTCGCCTTTGTTCGTGATCCCGGGCATGGCAAACTCGTCGACGCGCCAGTAATAGGTGGTCTCGGGCTGCAGAGGCCCGTACAACTGCGCCCCTGCCGGGGCAATGGTCGGATCGGCGATCATCCAGCCGACCATCATATTGTCCACTTCCTCGTAGCTCTCGCCGAAGAAGACGGTGTGGAACAGGACGCCCATACCGGGCTCCCAGGTGAGCTGGGGATCGAGCAGGACGTGTGGGGCGCCGTCGGCCGGGGAGGGATTGAAGGCGGTCAGCGGCTGGACCCAGAAGCTCCAGACGTCGCC
>JAFGCA010000518.1 GCA_016932895.1 Sedimentisphaerales bacterium
TGCAGAACTGAGAGGGATCTTGAGGCGATGAATCATTATGAGACAATTGGGCCGCATCATGGGAAGTTATTTTGGCGCGGGCCCTAACGCTCGCAAGGAGGAAAACTCTCGCAGGTCAGAGAATCGATCGTCACATCCGGACCGCACATCGGGAAGGGCGCCGGCGGTTCCTGACCCCGGAGCAGACAGTAGCACAGAAGGTATATCGAATCCGAAAGATTGACGCCGCAGGCGCACCACTCGTCATCGTCCGGGTCAGCACCGCACTGGTGGTAGACTTGGCTGCTGTCGTTGGCGTCCGCCGCTTTCAAGCACGGAGGCGTCGCTCCACCGCGGAACAGGTAACTCAGCAAGGCTACGGGGTCCGCGATGTTCACCTTTCCGTCCGCATTCACATCGCCTCTGACAAGGGGGAATTCCACCTTGACGGTCGTACACGCCGAACAGGACTCACCGAAGCTGTCCGTGACTTCCACGCAGATGTCGTACACCCGGCCAAAGGTGTCTCCCACGGTGAATTCCGGCCGCCACTCGGTTGAGTCGTCGTACTCGCCGTCATTGTCGAGATCCCAAGCCACCGAGATCTCGTCGCCGGGATCCGGATCGTAGGAGCGGGTGGCGTCCAGGGTGACGGTTCCGTCAGGATGTGCGGCGTAGGGGCCGCCGTGATCGCAGACGGGCGGGCGGTTTCCGATCTCCACCCTGGTACAGTCGACCCGGGAACATGAGGGGAACTCCCCTTCGGCGTCGGTGACACGCAGGCAGATGCGTCCCCGGTACGGTTCATACCACGTCCACTCGAGCGCTTCTCCGACGCCATCGGACGGCTCGCCGAAACAGTCATCATCCTCCGCACCGAAGAGACCATCGTTATCCAGATCCCAGTCATAGGCGGCGATTGCGTTGTCAGGATCCCACGATGCCGACCCGTCCAGGACCACGGGCGCGCCAACCGAGCCCAGGTAGATGCCGCTCGGATCGGGATGTGGATAGGCATGCGGACAGTGGGGCGGCTCGTGTACTCTGACGAGACAGATGTAGGAGCTCGACTGCCGCCCTTCGGGATTCTCGTCCCACACCTGTAAGGTGACGGGATACTCGCCGATCTCGGCAAAACCGCGGGGAATCCTCACCGTGGTCCCTTCCGCTTCGAAGGTTCCGTCGTTGTCCAGGTCCCACTCCCAGGTGACGATAGTCCGATTCCGATCCGGATGGAAGGAGCACGATCCGTCCAGGTGGACATCCTGGTTCAGGTTATACTCCTGTTTCTCACAGTCGCAGATGATCGCCACCGGCTTGATCAGAACGACGTCCAGGAGGATGAGTATGCGCCAACCCGTGCAGAAGGCTCCGTAGACCGCGTTTGGTCCCACCGTGTCATCCCAATGTCCATCGTTCTGCTGCGTCCTGACGATGTACGAGGCGAGCCCCTCCTGGGATTGGCCGTGCGGGGTGAAATACCAGTCGAATGAGTTCTGCGTCTGCTGGGGCGGATCGGCCGCGTAGTCGTACTCGGTTATCGTACGGATGTCCGGCTCAGGAAACTTCATGGCCTTCATGACTCCGTACATTCCGTAGCTGTTGCCGTGGAGCTGGGTGTTCGCCCAGTCGGTGCCGGTGTCGTTCCAGTGGCGATAGATATAGCCGATCGCACTCTGCAGCCGTGGATCGGTCAACGGCGATCCCAAGAATTCATGGCAGATGATGCCGGCCGCGGCCTTGGTCACATTGAGGTAGTCCGTGGTGTTTGCGTATCCGAAGCAGCCGTTTCGCTCGTTCCTCTCGGTGTTCTGCGTACGCGTGAGAAACAGGATCAGTTCCTCGCCTACGAAGTCGGGAACCGTGGAACCCATGTTCTCGATCGCCGCCAGCATTCCGAGGGGAGGCCACTGCGTGGTCGACATATCCGAATCGCCGTAGTTGGCGTGATAACGCCAGCCTCCACGGCCGGTCCCCGAATCGACCTGCCCCCACGCGAAAAACTCAACCATGTCCTGCACGATAGCTGCGTACGTCCTGCCCACGATTCCGTCTCGCCCGACGGTGGCCACCCGGCTAGGAGCGCCGCTGGTAGCCAAGGCGGCCATGCAGATGCCGCCCAGATATGTTTGGCGGGTATCGGTCAAAGCGCTGTTGTGATTCGTGACCACGCCGATGCCGTTTCCGTTCAGATCGGGATTGCCCGGAGCCCCTCCCCCGGTGATGGAGAAGGCATAGGTATTGTAGAGAAGAGCGTTCAGGCCGCGTCGGACTGTCTCCACGTATGGATCGCTGTCGTAGTCGGCATTGGCCTTGCTGCCGTGGAGCTGAAAGGCATCCACACACGTACCGAGGGCGCCGATATTGTAGTCGGAGGAGCCGACATCCCAGTAACCGTACGGTTGGCTATAGCCGGGGCTACCGCCGGCGAACGTCAGCCGTATCATGTTCGTGTGGAGCCACCAGAGGCCTTCGTCGATGGCCATGTTGATGCGTACCTGGAGGTGTGTGCGGTTGTTGAGATCGGCGCTCTCGAAGATTGAGATCAGGTAGTCGTCTTCGGAGACCGTGCCCTCAGCATCTTTCACGTATAACTGGGCGAAAAACAACTCGCCCACAAACCCCGTGTACGGGTGTTCGACTCCGAGATTGTACGGATCGAGGATAGGGGCCCACGGCGTCGCCTGACCATCTCCGAAATCCCATCGGAACTGCGTCGCGGGCCCGCGGGCAATACCTTTCAGCGTGACGGTTGCCCCGCTGTATGTATAATGGGCAATGCCCTCGTTCGACCTCCAGGGAACGCATATCGCGCTGACTCCGTCTGCCGCAAACGACGAAAGCGCCGCACCCACGACAAGAGATACGACACCGACACGGAGTGACCGTTTCATTTCCCACCTCCATCACCAGAATTCCACGGCCGACGTGCGTCCCGAGTTCCGGCCCTGGCCGACCAGCAAGAACCACCTCGATGCAGCAGATGAGGAAGCGCATGCCAGTTCCGCGACCGTTCAGGTCCTTTCCACGGGTGTGCATCGTACGGGGCAGTTGCCCGAGAATCAAGAAGCGCTTCTCTGGGATGAGCACCCCTTGGCCCGCGAATCCCTCACGGGGGCTGAGCTGACTTCATGAAATCCCTCCTCCCAGCTACCGTTCGCGTTCGAAGGTACTCCGATGATCCCGGCGGTATGCTCTGTCTCGGTCCTCGTGGCTCGGTACCCGGCCCACGTCGAGCGACGAGTCACGGGTCGGTGAAGCGGAATGAGCATCGCCGGTCACCCTGTCGCGAAAGATTCGCGCAGATTCCGTGGTAAGCCCCCTGGCCAGAACGTCCTTGAACCCCTATTATATATCGAATTAGTAGCCGTGGACGCCGTTCTCTGCCCGCGCTCATGCGGTCATTGAGGGACGGCAGCAGTGTGTGTCGTGGCGCAGCAAGGAGTTTCCATGTCAGTACACGAAGAAACCCGGAACATCACCGACCTGATCCTCGCCGCCGCGGACGAGGCCCGGCGGGAGACGGGAGCGGAACCGGAACCGGAGTTCACGCGGAGTATCGAGTGGCCCGTCGCGGCGACCATCGGTCCTGGTCTGGAAGGCGCGATCGCGTGCGAGAGCAAGGTCGGTTACGTGAACGGCCAGAAGGGATGGCTCGTTTACCGCGGGTACGACATCTTCGATCTCTGCGCCCA
>JAFGCA010000519.1 GCA_016932895.1 Sedimentisphaerales bacterium
ACGAGGCGCGCATCGACGACTGGGCCAGAACCCGCGAGGACGCCGAGGACAATCCGTTCATTGCCGGCTACCACATGGAAGGCGCCCGCTCGGATATCCTCGTGAGCCAGGGCGGAGCCCTCTACCTGGGGCAGACCAAGTTCGACCTGAATCTC
The DNA here is from genome assembly GCA_016932895.1 of Sedimentisphaerales bacterium. The sequence goes on from JAFGCA010000519.1 coordinate 156, forward strand.
GTCAGGCAAGAGGTCCCATACGTCATGCCCGACACGGACGACACGACGACGATGGATCTCTCGCACGAGCCCTACATCGTCCCGGATGCCGAGCCCGAGCAGGATTACGAGAAGCATCAACGCGACTGGCTCGAGCGGACGCAGAAAAACCTCCTGCAAACCCTTCGACAGAAATACGGGACATACAGTCTGGGGCAGCGGGAGATGGGCCTGCACGTGCTTTCCACGTCGGGATTCCTCGACGACTCGTGGTTCAACCGCACCTACTGGATGTACTCACCCACGTGGCCGGGCTACTACCTCGCTCATCGCGGCGCCAAGACGGGACACCTGCTCGTGGTCGGTCCCGACAAGACCTACGCGGTGCAGGCGTATCCGTCGCGAAACCTCCAGAGTCCGCTGTTCACACCGGGCCAACGCGGCTATCTGCTCCTGGCCGACGACAACGAGAACGAGCCCATCCTCGATCACCGCACGCGCGGAACGACGAAAGGATGGGGCTTCACGCGCCAGCGGCGGCCGGCGTGGCACCAGTGGGTCCCGGTGCGCGTGCGCGCCATGGTCCTGGCGGGCCGACAATTGTTCATCGCCGGGCCGCCGGACGTGGTGGACCCGACCGACCCCATGGCGGCCTTTGAGGGACGCAAGGGAGCTCTGCTCTGGACGATCTCCCCCGCCGACGGAACGAAACGCGCCGCGTGCGAACTGGAGGCGCCGCCCGTTTTCGACGGGATGATCGCGGCTCGCGGCCGGTTGTTCCTCTCACTGCGAGGTGGAAGACTCGTTTGCCTGACGAGCAAGGCAAAGTGACGCGTCGCCCAAGCTCGCGTCACGGGAAACCCTTGACGTTTTGCCCGGCGTAAGTAGTATCAGTGCTCTCAACATGCCCCGTGAAACAAGGCAGAATGCCAAAGGCAAGATTGAGAAAGTCATCCCGGCTCGCTCCCGGCGCGCCGGGACAATTTTGATCTTTGCGATTTGATGTTTGATTTTTCTTAGAGGAGCACATCATGACGACACGCACATTCACAGGAATCATCCTTGCCGGCCTTCTGTTGGGCGCTTCGGGCGCGACGGCCGATTCGTTCATGGGCGAGTACACCGGGACGTTCTTTGCCGACAGCCGGGTACAGATACCCGCTACGGCCAGCGTCGTGGCAGAGGACAGCAACAAGTGGCGCATCGTCATCGCCGCCGGCGCCAAGGATTCGATCGAGCTGTACGGCAACCTGGCCGGCTCGCGCGTGCACGTCGCCTATCCCAGCGGCGGGTACGAATGGTACGGCGGCATTCAGGATGGACGCCTGTCCGTGCGCAGCGCCTACGGGCAGCATTTCGAGCTGGACAAGATCGTGCGCAAATCCCCGAACGAAGGTCTCAAGCCGCCGGCCTCAGCGGTCGTGCTGCTGCCCTACAAGAAGGGAGCCAAGCCCGACCTCGGCGCCTGGACCAACCAGAACTGGAAGGCCCTCGACAGCGGCGCGATGCAGGTCAACAAGGGAACCAACGCCACGAAGGAGCGCTTCGGGGACATCAAGCACCTCCACATCGAGTTCAAGCTGCCGCTGGAACCCCGCAATCGCGGACAGGGCCGGGGCAACAGCGGCGTCTATCTCTGCGGAACCTATGAAGTCCAGGTCCTCGATTCCTTCGGCCTGGTCCACACCTCGGGCGATTGCGGCGGACTCTACAATCTCAAACGCGCCGACGTCAACGCGTGCCTGCCGCCCGAAACCTGGCAGACCTACGACATTGAGTTCCGTGCGCCCCGGCTCAACGACGACGGAACCATCAAGGAGAACGCCCGCGTCACGGTCCGCCACAACGGGATCACGATTCACGACAACGTCGAGATCCCCCGCCCGACGGCCAACCCGAAGGCCGAGCAGAGAACCACCGGCCCGATCCTGCTCCAGGACCATAGCCACCCCGTCCAGTATCGCAATATTTGGCTGGTCAAAGACTAATGACGTGAAGCCTATCGCTCACCGTAGGGTGGGTCCTTGACCCACGCGTTTGAGCGCGCTGCGTTTCTGCGCGTGGGTTGAGAACCCTACAACTACAGGGATCGTCGGCCCCCAATCGGACGTCCATCAGTTCTTGACGCGGAGGACCAGGACAGTGCGGTCGTCGCTTTGCTCGCCGTCGCGCGAGTACCGGTCCGCTTCGGCGTTGATCGCCTCGACCAAGGGCTCGGGCTTGAGACTGCGCCGGGCCTGCACGAAAGCCTCGAAGCGCTCGGCTCCGTATAAGTCCCCGTCGGCGTCGGGGTTTTCCACGATCCCGTCCGAGACAAACAGCACCGTGTCACCGGGCTCCAGAAGCATGCACGACGGAGTGACGTCGAGCGTTTCCTGGATACCCATGACCAGGTTGCGCGCGTCGCTCAGGGCGCGAATTGGCTGGTTTCCGTCGGCCGGGAGGCACCACGGCTCGGGCTGATGCCCGCAGTTGGCGTACACCAACCCACGCGTCGTGACATCATAGACGGCGAGAAACGCGGCGGCAAAACTGCCCAGCGGAACCAGACGGGCCAGGTTGGCGTTCATCTGCTGAGCCAGCTCCTCCAGGGTCCCCCTGTCGTCGAGCCACGCTCGAAACGTCGTCTTCATCACGGCGGTGATGAACGCCGCCGCCATCCCGTGCCCGCTCACGTCGCTGAACAAGATGGCGACCCGACTGTCGTCGAGCGGCGCGACGTCGAAGTAGTCGCCGCCGACCTCCGCGGCCGGGACGAAACTCGCGGCCCACTCCAGATGACGTCGAAACGGCATCTTCTCCGGCGCCGGAAGAAACGTTTCCTGGACGACGCGGGCCCGCTCGATGTCGGCCTGGATGCGATCCGTGTAGTCCTTCAGCCGGCCGTAGGCTTTGCGCAGGTTGTAGGCCTTTTCCTCGTTATCGAACTCGACGCTGCCGACTACCATGAAGAAGGCATAAGTCAGCCCAAACAAGACGCCGGTGCTCAAGGCGAAAATCCGCGCCAACAGGTATTCGGCGTGCAGGAGGGCAACGACGATGCCGGGACCACCGATGACGGCACTGACCAGAGCACCGTAGCGCGGCGCGGCGTAGAACAACGTCCGGTGATCGTGGAACCGGCTCCCGGTGCGTCGGGACTCGAACTGGTGCACGACCCGGCTGAAACGCAGGGTACAGTACGTATAGCGGACCGTCAGCGTGTGGCCGCAAAGCGACGTCTGCGTGCAGGCGACGTGCACGCCACCGGGCGTTCTCAGCCGGCCCGCAACGCTGTCGGCGGAAGCATCTGCGTTGCCAATGGCCCGCCGGTGACAGTAGAGCAAGGCCATGACGTCCTCGATCTGGTTACATTCCAGACGCGCATCGAGCCCTATCTGTCGAACGCCGAGAGAATTCAGAAAATCCCACAGTTCTTGATATCGTGCGAGTTCGTGATCGCGACGTTTGGTCCCAATGCGCAGGCCGCCAACCTCGCCATCGTCGCCCAATTCGACACAAATCTCGCTCGTGTGTTCCGTCTCGGCCGTCCGGGATGCCTCACTCTCGAACCAACTGCCGAAGCGGCGAATCTGTCCCCACAGCTCCGTTCGGTGCAGCCGCAGGCCGCACAGCCGGGTACGCAACGAATCCATGACACCCAATGCCCCGGCCGGGGCCGCACTTTCCTGTTCCCGCGAGGCAGCCTGTGTCATCCGATCTCCTTGGCACGATTCGCATCGAAGTGGTCGCAAACGGGTCGGACAGTGCCTTTCATGCATTGTCGCTGCGACTCACCCATTGCCTATACGGGCGATCGACGCCGATGTTTTCAGTTTCCGCCGAGAGGCTCCGCCAGCCCCCGTACGGCAAAAATCTGCAATAGAGGCTTGCATCCGAGCGTCTTCTGTGGCAATGGTGGCGCTGGGCGTCCGGGAGGACACCCTTGGCGTGCTGGAAGTCTGACGCGTGCCGGCTCACTGCCGGCGGGAAAGGGGCTTACAGGTCATTTCTTTCAGGAGAGACGAGCAATGAACAAGTCGCGAATTCACGCGAAAGCGGGCGCATGCGCGCTGGTGGTTCTGGCGATGCTGGCGGCCCCGGGAGCGGCGGCACCGGTCAAGGATGCCCTGGCAGGGCAGTGGCAGGTCACCGTGGACTATGACGGCCGGAAAATGGCCTCGATCCTGTCGCTCTCAAGAAGCAAGCAGGGGCAGCTCGGCGGCCGGTGGATCAGCTTCTGGGGGGCCAGCGAGCTGAACGACGTCCAACAGGAGGAGAACAAACTCAGCTTCACGATGGTCAGCCGGTTCCGCGAGCCTCCCTCCACGCGTTCCTTTGCCGGGAAGGTCGAGGGCCGAACGCTCTCGGGGACGCTGTCCCGCGACGAGGGCCAATCCAGAGTCGAGGGCACACGCATCAGACCGGTGCCGCGGGCGGTCGGCCAATGGGACGCAAAGATCAAGGTGGAGCAGCGGGAGTATTCTGCGACACTGGTGGTGAAAGCCGGCGCCAAGAACAAACTCACCGCCGAGTGGCAAAGCCAGTGGGGCGAGCATGAGATTACCGATGTCGCATTCAAGAAGGACAAGCTCACGTTCAGGCGCAAGAGCAGCGCCGAGGATCGGCAATGGGAATCGACCTTCGAGGGGACGATCAAGGGACACGTGCTGTCCGGGACCTTTACGAGCGAACGAGGCAATGCATCGCTGGAGGCCAATCGCGTCGGGGCGGCGCTGGTCGGCACGTGGGAGTTGAATATCACGTCCGACTCCGGAAGCCGTGCCCAGGTGCTCAAGGTCAATCCGGACCTGAGCGGCTGGTTTGGCCCGCTGGCCATCGACAAGATCGCGCTGGAAGGCAATCGGGTCAGCTTCACGAAGGGTCTGGAATTCGGCGACCGGAAATTCGACATCAGCTTCACCGGCACGCTGGACGGGAAGAAGCTCACCGGAGAACTGACCAGCCCCAGAGGCAGCCAAACAGTCGAAGGTGTCAAGAAGGGGCGCAAGGAGGCATCGAAACCCCCGCGCAAGCCCGACGTCGTGTTCGTCCCCACGCCCCATGAGGTGGTCAAGAAAATGCTCGAGCTGGCCCAAGTCAAGGAGACCGACCTGGTGTACGATCTCGGTTGCGGCGACGGCCGGATCGTGGTCGCGGCCGCCAAGGAATATGGCTGCCGGGGAGTCGGCTACGACATCAATCCCAAACGAGTGAAGGAGTCTCTGGAGAACGTGGAGAAAAGCGGTGTCGGCCATCTGGTGAGGATCGAGCAGGAAGACATCTTTACGCTGGACCTCAGCCAGGCCAACGTCATCACGCTCTACCTGCTGCCCAAGCTGAACGTCAAGCTGATCCCGCAATTAGAGAAGCTCAAGCCCGGCTCCCGGATCGTCTCGCACGACTTCGCCATGCGAGGAGTCAAGCCGGACAAAGTCGTCACGGTGACGCTCGACGACTCCTGGCAGGAGCACACTGTCTATCTCTGGACGACTCCGCTGAAGAAGGAGAATTGAAATCGAGGACAACGGGAAAAGGAGAATCCGATGGACCGCCGAACGTTCTTGAAAACCGTGCCGGCTTGGGCGGTGCTGGCCGGGGCCACGTCGAGCCCGGCCCAGGAGGAATTGCAGCCGATCACGCTCGTAGCTCCGCAAAAGGACGGGGGCAAGTCCGTGCTGGCGGCTCTACAGCAGCGCCGCACGAACCGCAGCGTCAGCGACAAGCCGCTGCCGCCCCAGGTGCTGTCGAACCTCCTCTGGGCGGCCTTCGGGGTCAACCGCGAGAGGGCCTCGTTCGGCAAATCGGGCAGAACGGCGCCGTCGGCCAGTAATTCCCAGGAAATTGACCTGTACGTGGCCCTGCCCGAAGGGGTCTACGTTTACGAAGCGGTGCCCCACCGTCTAAAACCCGTGGTCGCGGGGGACTTCCGGGCGCGGTCCGGCCGGCGCGCGGCACGAACCGCTCCGGTCAACATCTTCTACGTCGCGGACCGAAGCCGATATGACATGGGTCCGGGGCAGCCCGACCGACGCATCGGCGACCCCGAGGTCCAGAAGTCATATTACTACGTCGCCACGGGCCTGATTGCGCAGAACATCTACCTGTTCTGCGCCTCGCAAGGCCTGGGCGCCTGGTTCCACAACTGCGACAAGGAGAACACCGCCGGGGAATTCAAGCTGCGTCCCGAGCAAAAGGTGCTCTTCGCCCAGACCGTAGGCTACCCGGCGTAGGCGAACCGACCCTTGCCAGGCAAGGTCGAACGTCGTGTAATATCAGGACGAATGCGATTCAACGTGCGTAACGTCAGGCCAAAGACAACGACACAGATTTTGCTGGAGGTACATGCCATGGAAGACACAAGCTGGAAGAAGGTTGTGCTGGCAGGCTGTGCGGTCGTGATGATCGCCTGTTGCGCGTGGGGGCAGGATTGGCCTCAGTGGCGCGGGCCCAATCGCGACGGAAAAGTGACGGGATTCACCGCGCCGCAACAATGGCCGGGCGCATTGGCACAGAAGTGGAAAGTGACGGTGGGCACGGGCTGCGCCACGCCGGCGCTGGTGGCCGGCAAGCTCTATGTCTTCACCCGGCAAGGCGACGAGGAAGCCATCCTGTGCCTGGATGCCGGCACCGGCAAGGAGTTGTGGAAGGACACGTACGCCGCCCAGGCCGTGACCGGAGCCGCCGGCCGCCACCCGGGACCGAGAAGCTCGGCCGCGGTCGCCCACGGAAAAGTCGTCACGCTCGGCGTCGGCGGGGTCCTTTCCTGTCTGGACGCCGCTACCGGCAAGCTCGCATGGCGTAAAGACCCGTTCCCCAAGATCGTGCCCCGGTTCTTCACGTCCATGTCCCCGCTCATCGTCGATGGCATGGTCATCGCCTATCTCGGGGGGCAGGACAACGGAGCGATCATCGCGTACGATCTTGCCAGCGGTAACGAGAAGTGGCGCTGGGGCGAGGAAGGCCCCGATTACGGGTCCCCCGTCCTGCTGACCGCCGCGGGCACAAAGCAGATCGTGATGCCGACGGAGAAGAGCTTCGTGGGGATCGCTCTCGCCGACGGCAACCTCCTGTGGCAACTGCCGTTTCCGCCCGCGCGGAGGGCCTACAACGCCGCTACGCCGATCGTCGACGAGGAAACGGTCATCTACACCGGGGCCGCTCGAGGCACGCACGCGGTGAAAATAGAGAAACAGGGTGATGGCTTTGCCGCCCGCAAGCTCTGGAGCAACATGGACTTAGCGGTGCAGTTCAACACGCCGGTGCTCAAGGACGGCCTGCTCTTCGGCCTGTCCAACAGCGGCAATCTCTTCTGCATCAACGCTCAGACCGGCCAGACCGCCTGGACCGACGCGACCCAGCGCGATCGCAGCGGCTTCACCGCCACCCTCGACGCCGGCTCCTGCCTGCTGGCCCTGCCCAGTAATTCCGAACTGATCGTCTTCAAACCCAGTAGTGAGCAATACACAGAGCTGGCCAAGATCAAGGTGGCCGATACGCCAACCTACGCTCATCCGGTCATCGCCGGCAAACGAATCTACGTCAAGGACCAGGAAACGCTTGCGATGCTGGTGATCGAGTAAGCTCGACCGGCAGGAGAGCAGCACGCTGATTTGAGGCGTGCGTATCGAATGGCGGTTAACGCAGCCTTGCATGATGCCGGGAAATGGGTAGAATACCTTGCGAACAGTATGCTGGCTGGCTCAGTACATCCGGCAGGAGCAATTGATCTGAGCGGGTGGCCCGTGGTCTTCGGTCGCTCGCCTTTCGAGGAGGAGTGTTATGCTGCGCAACGCCATGTGTTTGATCGTACTCATCCTGGTGAGTGTTTGGGCCGGCAGCCCGGTGTGGGCGGCGTCGATTCCCATTGCCAACGCCTCATTCGAGGCGCCGGCAGTGGACCCGAACGCCTTTCCGGCCGTCCCTTTCGTGGATGAGTGGATCGAGGTCGATCTGGATGTGCTGGGAAGCACCAATACAGGCGTTTTCGCCAATACGCCCGCCGACAGCGACGACCACGTCGTCAATGCCGACGGACGCCAGTTGGCCTTCCTGGGCTCCGAGCTGGGCAACGCCCTGGAGCAGGATTTGCAGGCCGCCTACAAAACCGGCTGCGACTATCGCCTTACCGTCGCTGTCGGGATCTCGGGCCGATTCCCCCCCTCGACCGCCGAGCCGGTCGACACCCTCGAGCTGGTCCTCTACTACGTTGAAGACGCCAACGCCGTGGACATCGTGCGACAAGCGGTCCCTGCGACGGACCTGTCCCCAACGCATGTGCAAGACTTCTCGGTATACCTGCCCACCATTGATTCGACCGATTCCTGGGCGGGAAAAACCATCGGAGTGGCCATCCGCGCCGCCGGCGTCGCAGGCGGCTTCTGGGACCTCGACCACGTCCGGCTAATCGAATCCATGCCCGTCGCGATTCCGATTGCCAACGCATCGTTCGAGGCGCCGGCGGTCGATCCGAACGCCTTTCCCGCCATGCCTGTCGTGGATGAGTGGATCGAGGTCGATCTGGACGCTCTGGGAGGCACCAACACCGGTGTTTTCGCCAATACGCCGGCCGACAGCGACGACCACCTCGTCAACGCCGACGGACGACAGTTGGCCTTCCTCGGCTCGGAGCAGGGAAACGCCCTGGAGCAGGATTTGCAGGCCGCCTACAAAACCGGCTGCGACTATCGCCTCACCGCGGCCGTGGGTGTCTCAGGCCGATTTCCCCCCTCGGCCGCCGAGCCGGTCGACACCCTCGAACTGGTCCTCTACTACGTGGACGATGCTAACGCCGTGGACATCGTGCGCCAAACGGTCCCGGCAACGGACCTGTCCATGACGCATCTGCAAGACTTCTCGGTATATCTGCCCACGGTCGGTGCAGCCGACGTCTGGGCCGGAAAGCCCATCGGAGTGGCCATCCGCGCCGCAGGTGCCGCAGGCGGTTTCTGGGACCTCGACCACGTCCGGCTAACGGAATCGATGCCCGTCGCGATTCCCATTGAGAACGCTTCGTTCGAGACGCCGGTGGTGGACCCGAACGCCTTCCCCGTGCTGCCCTACATGGATGCGTGGACGGAGATCGATGTCGACGCGCTCGGCAGCACCAATACCGGCGTATTCGCCAACATGCCCGAGGGCGCCTGGGACCGCATGCTCAACGCCAATGGAGACCAGTTGGCCTTCCTGGGCT
>JAFGCA010000520.1 GCA_016932895.1 Sedimentisphaerales bacterium
ACAGCCCGTTGAATCAGCAGAGACTGCGGTTGCGGCCCACATTTTAAGAGTAGTTGGAGTACTACGTTACTATCTTCCACGTCACTTGTTGGGATCCTGAATGAGTATAGTGCTGCGTGACTGCTGCGCTGGTTCCTGCTTAGGCGATGCCTCAACGAACTCATTCCGGTGCTCTGACCACCACTCCGATAGGTATGAAACCGCTAGCGGTTTAATGTGTTGATTCGTTCCCTTATTGAAGTAGTAGCCAGCATACCTTACTACTTTCAAGCTCGGGTCTGATTTCATCACTTCCATCATGAAATCGAGACGATCCAGCTTGTTCAGATCCTCACGCTTCCCTATGTAGTTGATTAGTGCGGGCCTCAGCAAGGCTGGCAGCTTATGGTAGCGTTCTCGCAACTCATCAAGGTTCAATTGAGAAGGATCATAGCCCTCTTTCCAAGGGAGCTTATCGGTCGGAATGAAAAATGGGCCAGCGCTGTTGTCCTCTAAGATGGCCATCCAAGCCGCCAGCGATTGGTCGTGGCATTCGTCACTAGGATCGTTTGCCCACAGCTCAAGCTGGTCAAATGCGACTCTGTCATCATTTTGAGCAGCCACAACTGTCTCCATAAAACGATTTGTCGATGTCAATCTACTCAAGACAGACGTAGCCGCCGCCAAAGACTCTTCCAGGGAGGCTATCTTCTCTCCAGCCTCATTATTCTTTTCTGAAATCTCCTCTTTGAACTTAGCAACCTCTGGCTGGATTTGCTCTTCCATGAGTACAGAGGCACGCGATGCCGCAGCGTCACGAGTGATTTCCTGTATGCGCGGTTCGTCAAACTGCTGTGCAACAAGTTCCTCCATCCTATTCTTGACGTTGTTGTATATGCCCCATAGTCCTCCGCCAACCACGAGGACAAGAAGTGCTGCAAAGCTGTAGACTTTCTTGCGAAGGACTTGCGAAACACACCTTCGCTGTTCCTCAGACAAGTCTTGCGAAATGCCTTGGATCATCTCACGGACTTGCTTCTCCTGCCCTGGACTGAGGTTCTGATGTCTTCCCGGCATTGAGATACCCCTTGCTAACAAAGCCAATGTCTCTCATTCGTAGTGGGAAGGAGCGTGAAGAGGGACAGCGACCTATTTCGGGCGAGCGCCCCCTTATGGGCCGTTTGTAGAGCTGGCGCATGCACCGTAGGCGCTCGGCTCAGAGCCCCTGTCTCACAGTTTCGCAACATTCGCACTCTCCTACACACGCATGGGATGGTAACACCCTCCGTGCGACGGGTCAATACGGCGTTCGAGAAAGAACGGCGGCGATTTCACGCGGAGACCGCCGATTTGGGGCCATTGTGCTGGGGATGCGGCTGTTCCTTTGTCACCCGCAGGGAAGCAGAGAACCGGAATCCTGTCGGTGCTTCCTGGATTCCCGCCCATTCGGCTACGCTCAGGGCAAGCTCTGCGCCGGAAAGACAGTGATGGCGGCGAGCACGCCCATTGAGTGAGAGCGTGGGTTGAGAAACCACCCGACCCCTGAGCCGAAGGCGAAGGATTTGGGGCTCGTATGCGTACGGACGTGCAATTGCCGTCTCCGGCCAGATGCTTCACTACGTTCAGCATGACAATCCTGTGCCCATCGAAGTCCTCACGGCATCGGCCGGACGCAAGTCTATTTGGCGCCGGGTCGCCCGTCGAGAAAATGACGTGGTCGCGGGCCGCTCTTTCTGGTAGTATGTCGGCCGGGGTGCCGCCGTCTATGTCTGCGGGACGGTGTTCCCGCCGGGGCACCACGTCAATCCACGTCTGTTGGAGTCGAAGATATTGTCTGGGGAAAGAGCAACTCGCCGCACCTGCTTCGTTTTCACGGTCGCCTCTTGTGCCTTGGTAGGGTGGGGCCTCAACCCACGCGCGATGGCAGCGGAAGCCGCCAGCAGTCCCCTGTTCCTCGTCGGGGTATGCACGCACTTTAGCCAGGGCAAGGGCGTCGTCGAGATGAATCTCAAGAACATCTCGCGGGCGGGCATCAATGCCATTCGCGACGAGGTGCCTTGGGGGGCGATCGAGCAGGAGAAGGGCACGCTGGAAATGCCGGAGCGGTTCGACACGTACGTGCGACAAGCCGCCCATAGGGGGCTGAATGTCCTGCTGATTCTCGACTATGCCAATCGCTTCTACGATGACGGTGACCGGCCGCGTTCACCCGAGGCCATCGAGGGCTTCTGTCGCTATGCCGAGTTTGTCGTCCGGCACTTCGGCAGGGACGTGCGGCTGTATGAGATCTGGAACGAGTGGGATATCGGCATCGGCCTGCCTTCGCGCTACAACCAGGGCGGTTCGGCGGAAGATTATGCCAAGCTGCTCAAAGCGATCTATCCGCGCATCAAGGCGGTCGATCCTAATGTCACCGTGATCGCGGGCGCCTCCACGAGCGGGGCGGTGAAGAACGGTTGGCTCGAAGACATCGTCAAGCTCGGCGCTCTGGAATGCTGCGATGCCGTTTCGATCCATAGCTACAACTACAGCGAGGCATTTCCCGCACGCGGTCCCGAGGCGTGTGCGGCGTGGATGGCGAGCGTGCAGGAAATGCTCCGCACGTACCACGGCGGGAAGGACGTGCCGTTCTACGTGACCGAGATGGGCTGGCCCTCGCATGTGGGGCGAGCGGGGACCGAGCCCGAACTGTCGGCCTCGTATCTGGCGCGGCTCTATTTGCTGGCGCGGACGTCGGAGTCGTTCAAAGGGCTGTGGTGGTACGACTTTCAGGACGATGGCTGGAAGCCCGAGTACAACGAGGATAACTTCGGTCTGGTGCGGCCGGACCTGACGCCGAAGCCGGGCTACTACGTCCTGACGGATATCTCGCAGCTCGTCGGCAAGGGACAGTGCGCCGGACAGGTGGAGGCCAACGACGAGCATCTGCGGATTCTGCGATTCACACGCGAGGGGCGTGACTACTGGACCGTGTGGTGCGACGACGACCAGGAGCGACAGGTCGTGCTGGAGACGGCGTCTGCCGACCGGTTCGTCATGGTTCGCGCGTTAGGGGGCGATCCTTATCTTTCGGAGTGGGGCTATCGGGACTGGACGGCCGGGGCAGGGGAGTACGCCCCGAATCGGCTGTCGTTCGTGGTGGGGCATCGCCCGTTCATGATTAGCGGTGATCTGGCCGATGTCTCCGTCGTGCAGATCGTCCCTCGACCCCGCGCCGCGAGCCAGCCAGATGAACGATGATATCGATAGCAGGACGGTGATTTGCAGGAGGGCAGGACATGATTGCGCCAAACCATTCGCGTCGTGACTTTCTCAAAACGCTGGGACAAAGCGCTGTGGCGCTGGCTCTGCCGGGCGTGCTGCTCGGGCAGGACAAGAAGCCGGCCCGGCCCAACGTTCTTTTCATCGCCGTGGACGACCTGCGGCCTCAGCTTGGCTGCTACGGCCACGAACGGATCATCTCGCCCAATATAGACCGGCTGGCGGCCGACGGCGTGGTCTTCAATCGCTGCTATTGTCAATCACCTGTCTGCGGCGCATCACGGGCCAGTCTGCTCTCCGGAATCAGGCCGACGCGCGACCGCCACTTCGTCTGGGACCTGCACGCCGACCGGCAATGGGGCGCGCCTTTGTCGCTGCCCAGGCACTTCCGGGACCACGGCTACCAGACCGTCTCCAACGGGAAGATCTACCACTACCGAGACGACGGCGCGGGAAGCTGGCGTCGGCCCGCGTGGCGGCCCGGCGGAAGCTGGGTCGGTCGCGGCTACCTGCGGAAGGAGAATCAGCGCATCGCCGAAGATGCCGATGGCATTGGGCCGGCGTATGAATGTGCCGATGTCCCGGACCTTGCCTATCCGGACGGCGTCACGGCCGACCGAACGATTTCCGATCTGCGGCGCCTGACGCGAATCGGCGAGCCCTTCTTTCTGGCCGTCGGGTTTCTCAAACCTCATCTGCCGTTCGTTGCGCCCAAACGATACTGGGACCTGTACGATCCGAAGAAGATCGAACTGGCAGACAATGCGTTCCGGCCGCAGGATGCCCCGGACGCGGCGATTCACAACTGGGGAGAATTGAGGCAATATCACGGGATTCCCGAGAACGGACCGCTGTCGGACGAGATGGCCCGCACGCTCATTCACGGCTACTACGCCTGCACGAGCTACACGGACGCCCAGGTCGGACGGCTCCTGGCCGAGGTGGACCGGCTGGGCCTGCGTGACGATACGATCGTCGTGCTCTGGGGCGATCATGGCTGGAACCTGGGCGAGCACACGCTTTGGTGCAAACACTGTCACTTCAAGACCTCGCTGCGCGCGCCGCTGGTCGTCCGCGTGCCCTGGCTCAAAGGCGGAGCGAAGACCGACGGCCTGACCGAGTTCGTCGATATCTACCCGTCTCTGTGCGAACTGGCCGACCTGCCTAGGCCGAGCCATCTTGAAGGACGCAGCTTCGTGCCGCTGCTGAAAGAGCCCGGGCAAGCCTGGAAAGAGGCGATCTACAGTCGCTACTACAATGGCGAATCCGTCCGCACGGATCGATACTGCTATACCGAATGGGCCAGGGAAAGCGGCACGCCCTACGCCCGCATGCTCTACGATGAGAAGCTTGATCCCAGCGAAAATACCAACATTGCGGAAAAGCCAGAGAGTGCGGAGCTCGTCAAGCAGCTCTCGGAGATCCTGCACAAGTTTCGCGCCGGTTATGTGTCTTGATGAGATGGACTCAGAGAATCGAGGTGGAAATGAACAGGTACCGTCGAGAAGGTCGCAGAGGTGCGACGACGTTCGTCTTTGCATCATGTCTTATTGTGCTGGCCGCCTTCGGCGGGAACGTGGCGGCGGAAAGGGCCGGGCGGTTCAAACTCGGTGAGCTGTATCCGCTGGAGAAGGTGCAGCAGGTCCTCGTCGCACGCGAGAAGTGGCATCCCTGGCCGACGTGGAACGAAAGGCAGGCGTGGGAGGCCCTGCCGGAGCCGGTCCGCGCGGACCTGGTGGCCAACGGTGAGAAGTACCTCGGCTACGAATGGCCCAGCCTGCCGGCGACGCTGTTTCTGGAGTACGCCCGCGAGGGCAATCGCAGCCGCTACGAGCGGGTACACTTCGATCGGCGGATCGCACTGACGCAGCTCGTGGTTGCCGAGTGCGTCGAAGGCAAGGGACGTTTCGTTGACGATATCGTCAACGGCGTCTGGGCGATGTGCGAAGAATCGTTCTGGGGCCTGCCCGCTCACGTCGGGGCGCAAGAGGCCGGGTCGGGATTGCCCGACGTGACCGAACCGATTGTGGCTTTGTTCGTTGCCGAGACGGGGGCGGACCTGGCCTGGACCAGTTATCTACTCGGCGATCAGCTCGATCGCGTTTCACCGCTCATTCGCAAACGCATCGCGCTGGAGGAGGACCGCCGCATCCTGACGCCATGTCTGGAGCGGGACGACTTCGGCTGGATGGGTTTCCGGGGTGGGCGCGTCAACAACTGGAACCCTTGGTGCAATTCCAACTGGCTGGCCGCAGCGCTGCTGGTCGAGCCGAACGAGCCGCGGCGTGCCGCAGCGGTGGCGAAGATCGTTCGCAGCCTCGACCACTTTCTGGATGCCTACGACGATGACGGTGGCTGCGACGAGGG
>JAFGCA010000521.1 GCA_016932895.1 Sedimentisphaerales bacterium
CTTCTCGAGAAACTCCTGGAAAACCTCGAAGTTCTTCGGCTTGAGGTAGCCTGTGTATTTCGCCATTTCGTCGAAGTTGGGATACACGCACCACTGCCCGATCTCGTGCGCCACGACGGGCGTGTCCGGATGCTTGCGAACAAAGTCGCGATAGTCCGCCATCGTCGCCGGCGGCTGGCCGTTGATGCGGGACTTGAGCCCCTCGCCCCATCGCTGAACTCGCGGCTCGGGCGTGCTGTGGAACTGGTTCTCCGGAATGATAGGCCAGCCGGCGCCCGCCGTGTACAGCCGACGGGGATCCTTCTGCTTCCACGAATCCACAAGACGGCCAAGGAAATCTCGCTGGTTGTTGCCTGCGGGTTCATTGCCATACGCCATCATGATAAAGCTTGCGTGATTGCCCCTCGCTTCGAGGATACGGTCGGCCTCGGCCTGAATCCAGGCGTCAAAGGCCCCGCCATCACCGATCGTCGCACTCTGATTCGCCCAGGAACTGGCCTCGACGTGAAAATAGAATCCCAGCTCGTCGGCGGCGACGAACGCCGCTTCGGGCGGACACCACGAGTGGAAACGCATGTGATTCAGGCCGTGAGCCTTGCAGATGCGAATGATCCGCTTCCAACTGGCGACGTCGAGCGGCGGATAGCCGGTCTTGGGAAAAATGCAGCATTCGAGCGTGCCGCGCAGATAGATCGCCCGTCCATTGACGGTGACGTGTGTGCCGCGCGTGGATACTTCGCGCATGCCGAATGTGACGGCCCGGGTGTCGGAAACCGTGTCATTCCCCTCGACAAGATCGACCCGTAGACGATAAAGAACCGGCGAAAACTCATCCCACGCGAGCATGTCGGGGCCAAGCGGATAGACGGCTTCGACAGTGCGCGTTTCGCCCGCGGGCACGTTCACCTGAGCACGAATCGCTGCGGGCGCGTGAGATTTGTCCGTATTGTAGGCCTCGGCCTGGAATGTGAGCTTACCCTCGACGGCAGTAGTTGTGCTGTTCTCGACGCTTACGATAACACGAGCGTCCTGTCGGTCAAGCCGCGGGTACACCTGCACATTCTTGATCCAGACGGGCGAACCGGCATTCAACTCAATCTTGCCCGCGATGCCGTTCCAGGCGGACTGGGTGTGATCTGAAACGCTGTGCGAATTCGGCCCGACGTTGATGACCAGGCCGTTGTGAACACGAAGCGTAATCGTGTGTCGGCCGGGAGAAAGGAACTCGGCCAGGTCGTATTCATGCGGCACGGAAAGCGAATCGCCGCGAGTCGCATGCCGGCCGTCCACCCACACGTCCGTGTACCAGTGCGGCCGCTGGAGGGTCAGCGTAATGCGCCGGCCGGCCCAATCCGCTGGAATGTCGACCGCCTTCTGATACCAGGCCGCCCCGACGTAGTGCTTGTCCGGTTGAAGACAATACGGAAACTTCACGTTGCCCGGCTGACGGTATGGTTCGTAACGCTCAGCACTGTACCACGGGCTATTCTTGAATGTCCCGATCCATTCGGTTGCGGTCGAGACGTCGTTGCCATAACCCTGGGCCTGCAACACACCGGGCAGCTCGATGCTCTCAGTAAGAGCCTCGTTGAACCATTGCTGTTCGACACCCTGATCCTCAGAATCGAGACGAAAAGCCCAAGTCCCCGCCAGATCAATGGATTGAGCACCGACGAACGGCGCTGCCACCAGGCACGTCATAAAAAACATCGTGATTCGTTGCATGGTCTCTCCTTGTCAGGCGGGACTATGGATTCACTTTCACATCGGTGCCGGCGTTTCGAACAACGGAAGCACCAGGCACAACAGAGCCGGCTACGGTGACGATTGAACCGGCCGGCAAAGTCACCCGAACGAGCCCCTTTGCAGACCCCGCCGGAACGGAAATCAGGGCGTAATCGTCAGCATCACACGTGCGTCGAATTTCGTCAATCACCAGGCCGGGCAGGCGGGGCAACTCAATCTCGGCAGTGACGACGGCGTCGCCATCATTGACCATGATCACGGCAAGCTTGCGATCAGCCCCATCCGCCCGGCTCAGCCATGCGGTAGCCTTCAGAGGCCCCGAAACGGCAACATCTACCCGAACCATACCCGGCCGAACGTGCCGACTGTACTGCGCAACCGCCCAGAAACTCTTGCGAGGCAACAAGCCCGTCGGCTCCTCATCGATAATGAACGCCGGCTCCCAAATCACCCACCCCGTAGCCTCCAAAAGCGTCATGGCCTCGTGAATCTTGTTCGCGTAGTTCAGCGCCTGCGCGTGCGGCTTGTCATCCGGATAACCGTCGTTGGCCCAATCGCCCCACTCTGTCATCCAAAGGTCCTTCTTATGTTTGGCCCCCCGACTCGCCCACCCCTTGAGCGCCTCGTCCGTCGTGATGTACTGATGACACGCCAACACCGAAAGATCCTCCACGATCGGCGACGCCAGCAGCACATCCAGGTACGCCGTCCCGTTCGTATACCCCGCATCGAACGCGATCCGCTTGGCTCTGAAACCCGCCAAATCCATCGCCCTGGCGAGCTCCGTGTAGATCACAATCGCCTGCTCCGCCGAGACGTGACAACCCGGCTGGCCCCCGCCCGCCTTCCACCAATCAGCGTCCGGCTCGTTGATCGCCGAAACATAGTCAAAATCGACGCCCCACGCCGAACGAAAATGCTTCATGACGTCGACGATGTGCTGAACAAACCGCGCCTCCTTGCCTGCGACCAGATTATCCGTCGCGCCGTCAACGGAGCCCGCACTGCAACCGCTCACCGTCAGCCAATACGGCACCGCATACCACGACGCCCACGTCAACGCGCCGCGCTGCTTCGCGCCCTCAAGGTGCCACAGGATATTCTCGTGCCCCTCCCAGTTGAACACATTGGGCTCCGGCTCAAACGGCCGATTCGCCCCCTTCGGAAGCCGAAACGAGTGATGATGCCCCGGCGCATCCCCCACCGGCATCAAAAACCGACAGATATTCAGCCCCAAGCCATTGTCATCAAGCGTATACATCCGGTCCAGCCACGCATCCCGCTGCGCCTGCGTATACTGCTCATGCCACGTCGGTATGAACTGATCCATCCCCCCCTCCCCGAACCCCTGCCACGTCTGGTGACGCACCTCAGGCTCGACCTGCACACGCACCGTCTGCCCCGCCGACACAGAGGCTGGGAACACGATCCCTACAAGCATAGCCAGAATGAAGACCGCCCTACGAACATCAGCTTTTTGCATCCCGATCATTCTAGAATACCTTTGCTTTGCCTTACGCAGTCAGCACACCTTGGGGTTACTGTACTTCATCGCGGACGTGCGTGGTTCCGACAAGCTCCACTTCAAGCTCTTCGAGCGATTTACCCTTCGTTTCAGGTAACCGACGGAAAATCACAATAGAGCCAACGACGCAAATACCCGCGAACGTCCAAAACGTCCCTGCCATCCGCAAAAACTCGACCATAAAGGGAAACAGGCCAATCAACATGAAACACGCAATCCACAGCGACGTAACCGAAACCGACATGGCCGCGCCGCGAATCCGGTTCGGATAAATCTCCGAAAGAACCACCCAGGTAATCGGCGCCAGCGACATCGCATAGCAACCCACCGCAACGACCGTCAGCACAACGATCGGAGCGCCGATATACCCGAAGAAGTACGCGGCCCCAACGCACGTGTAAACCAATGCCAGTGAAATCGCGCCAAAAAGCATAAGACGCCGACGGCCCCAGCGGTCGACAGTGGCCATGGCGACAAAGGTAAAGACCGTGTTCGTGACGCCCGTTAGAAGGATGCTCACGAGCATACCACTAATGCTGTAACCTGCCCGCGTGAAAATCTCGTGGGCGTAGTTGAAAATCACATTGATCCCGCACCACTGCTGAAAAGCCGCTAGAAAAATCCCCAAGGCCAGGATCTTCATCATGCCCGGCTCCAGCAACTCACGGAAGTTGACCTTCTTGATTTCGTTCCGAAGAGAATTCTGGATATGGATCAAAGCATCACGGCTGTACGCAGCACCGCCGATTCTCGCCAACACACTGCCCGCCTTGTCAGGCTTACCATTCTTGACCAGCCATCGAGGGCTCTCCGGCACCGGAAACATGAACAGGAAAAACAAGGTCGCGGGAATCGTCTCGGCCCAGAACATCCACCGCCAACCTCGCTGGCCATTCCACGTCCGCCGATAATACTCATGCACAATGGCAGTGTCCTCGGCGCTTTTCGCTTCCTCGGACATGTCCGGGGCGTAGCCAACAGTGGCAAACCGCTCCTGCACCTCAACAAGAATATCGGCGTCCATAACAGCCAGGGCTTCCTGGCGTTTCTGGTCGTACTCATCCGCCGCGATCGCCTGCATCGCCCCGGCTTCATCCGACGCAATGCGGATTTGCTCGGCGGTAGGGACCGGCTTGCCGATTTTCTCGGCAATCATGTAGTTTACGATCATCGCCGCCAGAATCCCCAACACAATCGTCAACTGGTTCACCGACACGAATCGGCCGCGCATCTTGGACGGCGACACCTCCGCGATATACATCGGAGACAAATTCGACGCCAACCCAATCCCGATGCCGCCCAGAAGACGATACAGCACAAACCATACGAAAACATTGGACCAGCCGGTCCCGATGGCGGATAGCGTAAACAGGAACGCCGCAAGAATAAGCAAACGCTTTCGCCCAAACTTGTCACTCAGCGTACCCGAGATGACACAGCCAAGGATGCACCCGACATAAGCGCAACTCACCGCCCAACCGATGAGCCACGGATTCGTCAAACCGAAAAACGCCTCGTAGAACGGCTTCGCTCCCCCAATCACCACCCAATCATAACCAAACAGCAGCCCGCCCAGCGCCGCGACAACGCAGATCGTCCAGATGTACTTGAGGTTGAACCTGGCGTTTTCTTCCATGGGTACCCTCACAACCTTGTGTGTCTATGTTCCTCAACACCGACCGACAATCACGCCGGCCGACACCAGCACGTCCCTTCGTCACCTCGCCCCCGAAGCCTCGCCCGCTCCCACCGGCGCCGGCCCCATCAACCACGCCTGCCCCATCCAACGACGATGCAGCGCCGCTCCCACATGCGCCGGATCCAGCTTACGCACACGAGAAAACTCGCCCCCCGCCTGCTCCCGCCGACCCAGACCCAACAGCCCCAGACCGCGCATAAACCGACAATGAACCTCGTTCCGCCGCTGAAGATCCTCGTCAAACACCAGAAAATCCGGCAGACTCACCGCAAAATAGTCGATCTCCACCTTGTCAAACAAGTGCGTCTCGCCATAATCGACCAGCTTGTGAAACCGCCGGCTCGCCTGCGTCTCGTCCCCCA
>JAFGCA010000522.1 GCA_016932895.1 Sedimentisphaerales bacterium
ACCACGCCCTCGAAGCCTTCGCCCGCCACCCCCTCTCCCACCCCGCCCACATCCAGGACCAATTGGAAACGTCAAAGCTCTGACCTGACAGAAATGAACACGATAAGTTCGCAGCTGTAAGAAAGAATGGAGTGATATCGTGAAGATTATTAAGAGTGGAAACCACCGTCTTTTTGAACAGGATCATGAAACATCAAGGATCGTCTTTGAGATGCTCACTGATCTCGAGAAGAACGGCATGGACGCCGTGCGAAAATACAGCCGACAGTTCGACGACTGGGCCCCCGATGACTTCGAGCTCAGTGAGGGCCAGATTGCACAAGCCATCGATCAGCTCGACGAGCAGACGATAGCTGACACCGCTCACTGCCAGGACAATGTTCGCCGGTTCGCTCGGGAACAACTCAAAACCATGCACGACCTTCATGTGGAAATCAAACCGGGCATTATCCTCGGCCACAAGCACATCCCCGTAAACGCCGTCGGAAGCTACGTCCCCGGAGGACGGTACCCGATGTTTGGCTCTGCTCAGATGAGCATCATTCCCGCCAAGGTTGCCGGTGTTAAGAACGTCGTCTGCTGCACCCCGCCGGTCAAAGGAAAAGGGTATTACCCCGCTACAATCAATGCCATGCACGCCGCCGGCGCCGACCGTATATTCATCGTCGGCGGCGTCCCCGCCATGGCCCTCATGGCCTTTGGGCTTGGAGCGGTCCAGCCGGTCGACGTGCTCTGCGGCGCAGGAAACAAATACGTCTCCGAGGCGAAAAGACAATTGTTCGGCCGCTGCGGCATCGACCTGCTGGCCGGACCCACCGAAATCCTCGTCATCGGCGATGATGACGCAGACCCGGAACTCATGGCGTGCGATCTGCTCGGACAGGCCGAACACGATCCCAACAGCGGCATCTGCCTGATCTGTCTCAGCGATGACATGGCTCGCAAAACAATCGCCCAGGTCGAAAAACAACTCGAGACTCTGCCCACCAGAGACGTCGCCCAGGTGTCGTGGAAAAACAACGGCATCGTCTATGTGGCCCAGGACGCCGACGAAGCCATCAAAATCAGCGATGACTATGCACCCGAGCATCTTGAGCTGCATACGAACGACAATGACTATTTCGCCGCAAAACTCACCAACTACGGCTCGCTCTTCATTGGCGAAGAGACAACCGTTGCGTATGGCGACAAGTCGATTGGCACAAATCACATCCTCCCCACGAGCAGAGCTGCCCGATATACCGGAGGCGTGTGGGTCGGAAAATTCCTGAAAACCTGCACATACCAGAGGATGACCGAAAAGGCAAGCGCAGAGCTCGCCGCGATTACCCAGCGACAGTGTGAGCGGGAACACATGCTCGCTCACGCCATCACCGCTCGCGTAAGGCGGGAACGATATACATGCAAGTCGTAATTCAGCCGCCTCGAAAGCCTGGCCCGCGCTATTTCTGCCCAAATTCCTTACGATAGGCCAGAGGGCTCATGCCCTTCTCCCGTCGAAAGTACCGCGAAAGGTGGTCCACCCCGCGATAGTCAAGGCTAAGGGCAATACTGGAAACCGATAGATTGGTCTCAACGAGTTGCTTGGCAACCTGGTCCACTCGGGCCCTGCGGATCTCGCTGAGAACGGAACGCCCCAAGACCTGGCGGAAACGCTTTTCCAACACCCGACGTGAAAGCGTGCCCTTCTTGACGACGTCGCCAACCTCAATGGATCGCTTGGAATTCCGACGGATAAAGTGCAGCGCAGCCGCGACATCGAGATCGTGTACTGCCAGAGTGTCCGTTGACTGCCTGGCTGCAACATGCGACGGCTGAACGACAATGGTATTCGTCTTCGGCGACTGATTCTTCATCATCAGGTCCAGCAGTTCCGCAGCTTCATAGCCCGCCTTGAAATCGTTCGTGGCAACGCTGGAAAGGGGAATGTCAGAAAGGTTGCAGATCAGGTCGTCATTGTCGACGCCTACGATAGCTACTTCCTCAGGAACACGAAGCTGTGCAATTCGACACGCATCAAGAACCTGCTGGCTGCGATGATCGGCGCATGCCATCAGTCCGACCGGCTTGGACAGGGATTTCAACCATCGAGAAAGGCTCTCTGCCTCCTTGTCCCATTCCATCCCCTTCTTCCTCGAACCGGGAGGCTCGTAAAACATCGTTTCATAGCCCGCCTGGGCAACAGCGCGCGCAAACGCCTGGCCCCGAAGATCAGACCATGGAAGCATATGGCTGTATCCGCAGTAGGCAAAGGACCGAAAACCGTGATCGAGAAGATGCTGAGCCGCCAGTTCGCCCGCTGCGTCGCAATTGTCAATGATATTCGCATACCCCGCAACGGAAGAATACGACTCACAGGCAAAAATCGTCGGAATATCCAGACCGCGAATCTCTTCAATGTCGACAGAATCGCGAGTAATGATGCCGTCGGCATGCCAGTGCTTCAACCGCCGCAAGGCCTTCTTGCTCAAGCCCTCCTTCAGGTACGACGGAGGCTCTCGATAAAATATCCAGGGACCATGAAGGTTGGCGTACTTGGCGATGCCTCGCAAAAGCCGCCGGCCGCATGCACGAGAGTGTTCGATGAGAACGATAACCTTTGGCGTTGCTTCCATATCAGGCCTCTCCGCTCTGACGCCCGCTGCCACTCAATCTGAACCGCCGCTGCCAAGTGCTATAACACCATGATATCGCTTGCCTCCTTCCGGAACAAGCTTTATCATCCCTCCCTGCGTCACGGGGCTGCACACAAAGGATGACACGATGAACCACCGCCGCCGCATGCTCGAAGTTCTTCAAGGCCATACACCCCAAGGCCTGTTGTTCGTCCCTCGCCTCGACATCTGGTGCAATCGCAACAAGGCGCGCGGAACCCTCCCGGCCGGCTGCGAACACCTCACCTTGCCGGAAATCGCCGCCAAGCTCGGCGTCGGCTTCCACTCCGTCGTCCCCGACTTCCTCCGCACCGCGCCCCCCGAAGACCTCTACCACCGCGCCCTGGGCTTCTACAACAACCCCGAATTCCCCTATCGCGTCGACTTCTCCCGCGTCGACTTCGACGTCGATACCACCGACACCCACCTCCAGGTCGCCTACCGCACCCGCGCCGGCTGCATCACCACCCGCTGCGCCTGGGGCCAGTCCCTCCTCGACTCGGGCGTCTCGATCCCCGATATCCTCGAGCACGCCGTCAAAACCCCCGACGACTATCTCGCCCTCGCTGACATCCTCTCGAACGTCTTCATCCATCCCACCCCGGCAGCCTACGAACACTACCACGCCCGCATCGGCGACACCGGCCTCGCCGTCGCCTTCCTCTCGCTCGCCTGCTCGCCCATGCAGCACATCCTGCGAGACCTCCGCAAATTCGAAGCCTTCTGCCTCGACCTCTACGACTGCCCCGCCCAAATGACGCCCCTGTGCGACG
>JAFGCA010000523.1 GCA_016932895.1 Sedimentisphaerales bacterium
CGCCATCGACGTGGGACATTACCAGACCAGTATCGCCAACGAGCGGAAGGCCGGGACGGTTCTCAACTACCATCCCAAGGGCAAAGGTCTCAACTGGCGCACGAACCTGTACTATCTTGAGACGACGGACTTCGGCAAATCGTGGCACGCCGCCAACGGGCGGAACCTGGACCTGCCGCTGACCGATCCGCAGAACGCCGCTCTCGTGCACGACTGCGAGAAAGAGGGGCTGCTGGCCTATCTCAAGGACATTCGCTTCGACGAGCACGGCCTTCCCGTGATCCTCTACATCACCAGCAAAGGCTTCGAGTCGGGTCCGAAGAACGATCCGCGCACCTGGACGACCGCGCGTTGGACGGGAGAGCAATGGGAGATTCGTCCCGTGACGACCTCCGACAACAACTACGACATGGGCTCGCTCTATATCGAGGACGACGGTACCTGGCGAATCGTCGGCCCCACCCAGACCGGGCCGCAGCCGTACAACCCTGGCGGGGAAATGGCCCAGTGGGCCAGCCGCGACCGGGGGGCGACCTGGCGCAAGGTCAAGGAACTGACGCACGACAGTGCGTTCAACCACACGTACGCCCGCCATCCCGTCAATGTCCACGACGAATTCTATGCCCTTTGGGCCGACGGGCACGGGCGCCAGCCCTCGGAATCCTCGATCTACTTCTGCAACAAGGCCGGTGACGTATATCGGCTGCCGCACCAAATGGCGGGCGAATTCGCCAGGCCCGAACGCGTAGAATAGAAGGTCGTTCTTGATACCGAAAAAGGGACAGGGAACCGTGGAGACACGAGAAATAGCCAACCAGCGGGTGGTCTTCCATCGTTACAATACTCTCATTGTCGGCGCGGGCGCCGCCGGTATGAACTGCGCGGTGCATCTGTACGAATTCATGCGGCGCAGGGGCGTTGAGGATGCTCGAAACCGCATGGCCATCGTCACGGGCGGTTTGAAGCTTGGCACGTCACGCATGAGCGGATCGGACAAGCAGACCTACTACAAGGTGGGGACCAGCCCGGATGTGCCCGACTGCGCCGAGGCGTTCGCTCGGACGCTTACCGCCGGCGGGTGTTGTCATGGCGATCTGGCCCTGGCCGAAGGGATCAGCTCTCTGCGTGAGTTCTATCATCTGGTGCAGGCGGGCGTTCCGTTTCCCACCGACGCGACGGGCGCCTTTATCGGCTACAAGACCGATCACGATCCGGCCGAAAGGGCCACCAGCGCCGGACCCAAGACCAGCAAGTTCATGAGCGAGTGCCTACAACGGCAGGTCGAGGACTATGGCGTCGAGATTTTCGATCAGCACGAGATGGCGCGCCTGCTCACTGTGGAGTCCGGCGGTTCCAGGCGAATCGCGGGCGTGATGACGCTCGACAAGCGTGCCATGGCCGAGTCAGACTACGGCGTCCACGTGTTTCTCGCGGACAACGTTGTGCTCGCAGCCGGTGGCCCGGGAGAACTCTACGAGACCAGCGTCTATCCCCGGGGGCAGCTTGGTATCCACGGGTTGGCCTTCAAGGCGGGATTGGCCGCGGAGAATGTCACCGAGTCGCAATTCGGATTGGCCAGCACGAAGTTTCGCTGGAATGTTTCGGGAACCTACATGCAGGCGGTGCCGCGCATCTTCAGCACGGATGCCGGCGGCGGGGACGAACGCGAGTTTCTCACCGACTTTTTCCCGTCCATGCGGACGATGGCCACCGACATTTTCCTCAAGGGCTATCAGTGGCCTTTCGATCCGCAGAAGATCGAGAACTTCCAGTCTTCCCTGATTGACGTCCTGGTCTTCAACGAGACGCAGAAGGGACGCCGGGTCTTCATGGATTTTCAGAAAAACCCCATCGGCACGGCCTCAATGGAGCCGTTTGCCGTTGGGAATCTCGAGCCTGAAGCATGCGAGTATCTCACCAGGGCGGGCGCCCTGCAGGCGACCCCGATCAAGCGTCTCGCGCATATGAATCCGCTTGCCATTGAGATTTACAGCGAAAACGGCATCGATCTGTACTCTGAGCCGCTGGAGATTGCGGTTTGTGCCCAGCACAACAACGGGGGCTTCGCGGTGAACCGGTGGTGGGAGTCCAGCATCGCGCATACGTTCGTGATCGGTGAGATGGCCGGCACCCACGGCGTCAAGCGACCCGGCGGCTCGGCCCTCAACGCCGGGCAGGTCGGTGGCCTGCGCGCCGCCGAGTTTATCGTCAATGCCTATGGTTGCGACGTGGCGGATTATGCCGACGCCGAAGAACAGGTTGACCGGCAGATTCAAGAGCTTGTCGCTATCCTTACCCGATGGGGCGAATCCTCGGGCTGCGCGCCCCGGGATGCGTTCGAAGAGATTCAGAATCGTATGACTGCTTCTGCAGGACACATCCGGGAGATTGGCGACGCGAAAGCGAGTTTGCACGAGGCGGTTCAGCTTTGCCAGCGCATCCGGGCGGAAGGCCTGGCTGCGAAGGATTCGCGTACGCTCGTGGCCGCGATACAGGCCGAACATCTGGCCTTGACGAGCGTGGCGTACCTCAAGGCGATTGTTGCGCTGCTCGCCGGCGGCGCCGGTTCGCGCGGCTCGTATCTGGTGCTCAGCGACGACGGCACCGCGGGTCATCCGGACGTCCTCGACAAGCACACCGGCGCGCCGCTGACGTTCAAGCCGGAGAATGAGAGCCTGAGAAACTCGATCCTGCGCCTCGAATACGACGAGGAGGCCGCCGATCTGTTTACCTGCACGACGGTTGCTCCGCGACCGGCTCCGAGTGACAGAAAGGCCTTCGAGCCGGCCTGGCAGGACTATCGAGAGGGCAAGATCTATTACGTGTGACGTAAAGGAGGTACCATGGCGATCATCGACGTCAAACCGGCATCCGTGTGCAGGTACGATATTCTGTCGTTGGGCGAGGTCATGATTCGCCTGGACCCCGGCGCCGAGCGCATCCATACGACTCGTCACTTCCGGGTCTGGGAAGGAGGAGGCGAATACAACGTGGCGCGCGGTTTGAAACGCTGCTTCGGCAAGCGCGCCGCCGTCGTTACGGCTATCGTGGACAATCCCGTGGGCCGGTTGCTGGAAGATTTGATGTTGCAGGGCGGCGTCAGTCTGGAATGCGTCAAGTGGGTGCCCTTCGACGGAATCGGCAGAAAGACGCGGGTGGGTCTGAACTTCACCGAGCGCGGTTTCGGTGTGCGAGCGGCCGTGGGCTGCTCCGACCGGGCCAACAGTGCCGCCTCCCAGTTGCAGAAGGGCGACATCGACTGGGAAAGGATCTTCGGACAGGATGGCGTACGCTGGTTCCACACGGGCGGTATTTTCGCGGGCCTGTCGGAGACCACTCCCGAGGTCATTATCGAGGCCGTTACGACCGCGAAGAAATACGGGGCCGCCGTTTCGTACGATCTGAATTATCGCAATTCTCTGTGGAGGGACATCGGCGGTCAGGAGAAGGCTCGTGAAGTGAATCGCGCGATTGCTCCCCATGTCGATGTGATGCTGGGCAACGAAGAGGATTTCACGGCCGCCCTGGGTTTCGAGGTCAAGGGATTGGACAAGGGCTATTCGAAACTCGATCCGGCCAATTTCAAGAAGATGATCGAGGCTGCCGTCGAAGAGTTCCCGAACTTTAAGGTTGTCGCGACCACCTTGCGCAATGCGAAGACGGCTTCATCGAATGATTGGGGGGCCGTGATCTATGCCGGAGGCGAGTTCCACGACGCCGCTTTGCGTGAGAATCTCGACATCTACGACCGCGTCGGCGGGGGCGACAGCTTCGCGTCGGGGCTGATCTACGGCCTGATGGAAGGCAAGAGCGCCCAGGAAGCAGTGAACTACGGCGCCGCCCACGGGGCACTGGCCATGACGACGCCGGGCGATACCACCACGGCCTCGCTGGCCGAGGTCGAAAAGATCATGAAAGGCGGCGGCGCCCGAGTGGACCGATAAGTTCTCGGCTGACGCCGGTGCGGAAGGCAAAACGCATGATTGCACAGACAGTGAAGTGGGTAGGTGGAACTGACGGCGTGTTGGAGTTGATTGACCAGCGTCGCTTGCCGGTGGAGTTCGTCACATTGCAGGTTTGCGACGTCGAGCAGCTTCACGAGGCGATTCGCACGTTGGCCGTTCGCGGTGCGCCCGCGATCGGCGTCGCTGCCGCCTACGGACCTGTCATTGCTCTGCAGAAACTCGACGCGGGCGAGGGGTTGTCTGCCGCCGTGGACCGCGCATTGCAGGCGTGCGATTTTCTGGCCTCGTCTCGCCCGACCGCCGTCAATTTGTTCTGGGCCCTCGACCGCATGCGCGCCCGGGCAAGGGACGTGGGTTCTGATGTCAACGCCACGCCGCAAGATCTCCATGAGGCGCTGTTGACCGAAGCGAACGCCATCTACGAGGAAGATGTCGAGATGTGCCGGCGTATCGGCGCCAATGGTGAGAAGTTCATCGAAGACGGCGCCGGCGTTCTGACGCACTGCAACGCCGGCGCGTTAGCTACGGCCGGGCAGGGGACCGCCCTGTCGGTTCTGTTCGAAGCTCACGCCAAGGGCAAGCGATTTACGGTCTATGCCGATGAGACGCGTCCGCTGCTCCAGGGCGCGCGTCTGACGGCGTGGGAGCTTCAGCAGGCCGGGATTGACGTGCGGGTGATCTGCGACAATATGGCGGGCTATTTGATGAAGCAGGGAAAGATTGCGGCGGTCATCACCGGGGCCGACCGCATCGCCGCCAACGGTGACACGGCCAACAAGATCGGCACCTACAGCCTGAGCGTTCTGGCGAAGCACCACGGGATTCCCTTTTATATCGCGGCCCCATCGAGCACGTTCGACCTGACCCTGGCCAGCGGAGCCGAGATCCCCATCGAACAGCGGGACGCCTCGGAGGTGACCCGGTTCGGCGGCGTGCAGACCGCCCCCGACGGTGTCGGCGTCTGCAATCCGGCGTTCGACGTGACCGACGCCGGGAATGTCTCTGCCATCATTACCGAAAAGGGGGCGATCGAAAGACCCAGCGCAGAACGGATCCGGAATTTGCTGGGATAGCTGCCGCCTGGCGGAATTCGGCGAGCATGAGCCCCCGGTCCTCGCAGTACGATCAGCACAGCGCGATAGGCGCACCTCTCAAGAGTTGCTTCTATTGGGTGCGAACCAGCTCCGCTCGGTATCAGGCGACGGCGACGACTTCCTTGACCTCGGGCAGGTGTTGCCTCAGAATGCGCTCGATGCCCATTTTCATCGTCATCGTGGCTCCGGGACAACCCTGGCACGCTCCCTGCAGGCGGACTTTCACGGTTTTGTCGTCGTCCACGCCTACCAGTTGGACGTCGCCTCCATGACCTTGCAGGGCGGGCCGGACTGTCTCTATGATCTCTTTAACCTGCTCTTCGAAACTTTTCTCAGCGTTAGCTTCGCCGGGACTATTCATATCTGACATCGGCAATCTCCATGAATCGATTTGGAATCATTATAGCGACCGGCGGGCCAAGGGCCAAGCCTTTTCATCATTACCGCGATGCGCCTCGACGGTTCGCCCTTTTCGGCCTTTCTCCAGGCATTCTCTCTCTTGAGAGTGCGGCGAAAAAAACTTCGCAGAATTGATGCGAGGGACGGTTCGGATGCCTCTGCATCTCCATGCGTGGCCATATGGGCCATACGCTATTTTATTGGACAAAGCCGGAACCTCGGGACGGAAACCCGTCTGCTGACACGAAAGACGTCTCAAAAAGGCCCTCGAATCGGCCAGAAAGGCTCAACTCCTCGCAGGTTTCAATCGATAATATTCTGAGCCGTATAAGGACATTGTCAGGCCTGCATGGGGATGGCATCATGCGAATCAGATATGTTGTATCCACGATGGTCTTCTGGTGGCGGGAACACCCTCTCTCGTTCGAGCAGGAGTGTCAGTATCTCAAGTCACTGGGATTTGGCATCGAACTCTGGCCCAGTATTCGGGGGCAGAACGAGTGTCGTTACCAGCGGCGCAACTGGCCGCGCCTCCAGGCGGCCACACAGGACATGCTGGTCTCCATGCGGTCCCGGACCGACAAGCCCACGTTGGAGCAGTGGGCCGAGCAGATTGAGTGCGCCAGGCTGCTCGGCGGGAGCATCGTGACCGAATTGCAGAGCCTGGAGATCGCTCCCAACGCGGCGCTCAACGGCACCCACTTTGCCGCCGAGGTCGTCAAAATGGCCGAGGACAGCAACGTGCAGCTTTGCCTGGAAACCGGTCCGCTGCCGACCATGCTCAGCGTGGGAGAACGCTTCGATTCCATCCGGTACTGCCTGGATACGGGATACGCGAACATCGATCCCAGGTACCCCTTCGAGCGATACGTGGACGAGCTGGCTCCGCGCGTCGCGCATCTGCATTTGACGGACAACTACGGCCAGACGGACGATCACGAGCCGCCGGGTTTGCACGGGGGAATCCCGCACGAGAACTGGAACTACTTGCTCAGCGCCCTGCAGAAGTACGATACGGATGTGGTGGGGGCCTTCGAGATGTGTCCTTGCATGCCGGGAGTGATGATTCGTCAAGCCAGCGAGTTTGTTTTCGATGTCCTCAAGTGGCCGAATCGTCCTCAAAAGCAGCCCGACTACGCCGAGATGAGCTATAACCCCACCTGATCGGCATCCCAATCATAGCCGAACTGCCTCTTCCACAGCGGGGCAGACAACGATAGCGAAAGGCCAGGCGTGATACAGCTTGGCCTTTCCCAATGCGCGTGTTCCGGTTCCCGCCTCCATTCTTCCACCGGTCCATTTCGGCCCCTGGAAAACTGTTGACACCGGCAAGGCCGTCCTTAAGATAGGAACGAGGACAATTTGTAGTTCTCGCGTTTTCTATGTTTTGCATGGGAGGTTCAACCGATGAGAGTCGCGTGTTTAAGTGTGTTGACGGTTTCGCTGTGTGTGGCCGGATGCGCGTCGAGCGAGGGAGAAAGTTATGCTCTGGCCGGCTATGATTTCGGCCGACTCGACAAGGTGGCCATCGTTGAAGTCACGGGGCGCGTGTACGGGGACGCAGTGAAGAACCAAATCAGCAGTATGTACATGATGGAGCTGATGAAGCGAGGCTACGGTGTCGTTGAACGTACGGAGGTGAAGGCGGTTTTGAAGGAGCAGGAGTTTCAGGCCTCGGACATCACCAGCGACCAGGGTGCGGCCAAGGCGGGGGAGATCCTGAACGTTCCGGCCGTGATGCTGGTGAGCATACCCAAGTACAAAGAGAAGATGGAGATGTCGGCCAAGATGGTCGAGGTTGAGACCGGGACCGTCCTATGGATCGGAAACGGTTCGGGCAGCACGGGCAAGACCCTTTCGACCATCGTCGGGGCCGCTGCCGGCGCCGCGATTGGCGCTGCGGTAGCAGGCGGCGATTCCAGCGACCGGGTGGCCGGCGGAGTCATCGGCGGTGTGGCTGGTGGCGTGGCCGGCAACGTTCTGGCTCCTGACCAGGTCAAACAGGTCAGAAAGGTCGTCGCCGATACGTGTGAAGATTTGCCGTACCGAGTGCCGAAGGCAAGCAAATAGCGGCTGCGGGCTCGACCGCAGCGACAGATCGTTTCAGGGGCCGGGAGTCCGCAGGACTTGCGGCCCCTTTTTCTTTGTGTGCCCGGCAGGGCACACTTGCTTGGAGGTGCAAGTCCTCTATGGGCCCGGCAGCGGGAACCATTAGCCGGACGGCAAGGGC
>JAFGCA010000524.1 GCA_016932895.1 Sedimentisphaerales bacterium
ACTGACAACCAGCGAATCCTCCCTCCAAACCAAACAGTTCCCAGTCGCGTACTTGTGGGTAAAGACAAGGTCATGACCCGGCCTACGTGGATTAGCCACTAGCCGACCGTCCTCACTCCTGGCCCCTCTCCCAAAGGGAGAGGGGAAGTGACCTCTACCTGTTGCTCTTGCTTCGCTTGGCCTGCGAGCGGCCCATGCCCATGGGGGCGGGCACAGCCTCCTTGAGCGACTTGGGCTTGCGGTCGACCACGGCCAGTTGCGTCCGGGCACGTTCCAGACGATCGGCCAGCAGGCTGGCGATCTCGCTCATCAGGCGGAAGCCAAGCTGCGGATCTTCGTAGCACAGATGACGCAGACCGGCCGCGTCGATCGCCGCAAGCCGGGTCTCGCGGGTCGTTGTACCGACGCCGGAGGTCCGATGGGGCTCGACCAGAGCCGACCAGACGAGCAGGTCGCCGTCGATGAGCGTGTCGACCGTGACCATTTCTCCGCTGCCCAGCGTGTACTTGATGTCTACCTCTCCCTTGAGGATGACGTAGAGCGTGTTGGCCGGATCATGCTCGTAGAACATGACCGTTCCGGCCGGCACCACGCGTTCCTCGGCCAGCATCGCTATCTGCTTGAGACTCTCCTCCGCGATCGGCGCGAAGTACGCGTAGCGACGCAACACTTCCGGCGAAATCATAGTCGAACACCTCCACACGAGACCTGAAGACGAGAAAAGGAATATCAGAGAAACCTACCTAACGCGGTTCCCTGCTGATGGTTCGGTCAATCCAGTGTCCGCACGCCGTTTCTTTTCGAGTGTCTATCTCCTGAGTTGCCTGGTTTCAAACTGGCAAAAATGTCAAGCGTGTTAACCGCCTTAGCGGATCTCTTGTACGAGTTGGTATTGGGGATCGTAAACCCGCACGACCAGCGGCATCCGGCCCAACAACTCGTGTGTCGCGCAGCCGTGGCACGGGTCGTACGCCCGGAAGGCCATTTCGACCAGGTTCAGAATCCCGTCGTCGATCTTGCCTTCGCGGATGACGCCCTTGGCCGCGCGGTCGACCGACATGGCGATCCGGGCGGCGTTGTTCTGGGTGGCCACGATCAGGTTGGCCCCGGTGATCACGCCCCGTTCGTCCGTCTGATAGTGATGGAACAACGTCCCACGCGGCGCCTCGATCACCGCGACGCCCTCGCGGGGCGTGGCCGTGGGGATCGTGCGGATGTTGGGGCTGATGATCTCCGGATCGTTGGCCAGGTTCTGCATCATCTCAGCCGCCGAGAGCATCTCGACCAGCCGGGCCCAATGGGTGGCCAGCGTGTGGTGGACCGGCTTGCCGCCGAGTGTCTCGAAATACTGCTCGTAGGCCGCCTGGGCCTTGGGCGTGGCCATCCCGTCGGCCGCGTTGAGCCGGGCCAGGGGAGCCACGGCATAAACACCGCTGTCAGGCCCCTCTTCAAAGCCCTTCCAGCCGATGTCCTTCAGGTAGCAGAACTTGATATAGCTCCACGGCTCGACGTGCTCGGCCACGTGTTTCAGATAATCCTGAGCGGAGAATTTTAGGAACTCGTTCCCATTGGGGTCGACCACACGGAGTTGCCCGTCGTAGAAGTTCACTCGATTGTTCTCGTCGACCAGACCCATGTAATATGTCCGATGGGTGTAAGCGTCGGAGAGGATCAGGTCGACATAGCCCTGGTTGGCCAGGACGACGTCGTTGAAGATCTTCAAGGAGAACTCGGCGAAATCGACCGCCTGGTTGGCCACGTCGATGCACCGGGCCTGGTCCTCGGCGGCCAGGGGTTTGGCCACGCCGCCGGGCAGGCCCAACACGGGGTGGATCACCTTGCCGCCGGCCAGGGAGATCAGCTCCCGGGCCATCCGCCGCATGGCGATCACCTTTTTGCTCACCTCGACGCCGACCTTGCCCACCACGCCCAGGATGTTCCGCTCGGCTTTCGGCGCGTCGGGTCCCACGACGAAGTCCGGCCCGCCGAGAAAATAGAAGTGCAGCGCATGGTCCTCGAACGTGAACGCGTTGTAGACCAATTCGCGGATCATGCGTCCCGCCGGGGGCGGCTGGACGTCGTACAGGTCGTCCAGCGCCTTGGCCGCGCACATGTGGTGGGCCGTGGGGCAGACGCCGCAGATGCGGGAGGTGATCTGGGGCATGTCCTCGGCCAGGCGGCCCTGGGCGAACCGTTCGAACCCTCGCAGCTCGGGCACCTCGAAATAGGCCCGATCGACGTTCCCCTGGTCGTTCAGGAAGATGTCGATCTTCCCGTGGCCCTCCAGCCGCGTGATCGGATCAATCGTGATCTGCTGGGGCATCGTCAAGCACCTCCGTTTCCGTTGCTGGGAACCTTGCGAAAGAGGGTCGAGCCGGGCACGCTGTAGCGATAGAACGTCCCGGCCGGGTCGGGAATGGCTTGCATCACGGCGCGGACCTCTGCCGGTTCCTTGGGCGAGACCAACGACGCTGCGGACGACAGGACGGCCGCGCCCTGGTCGCGGACATGGCTCAAGGGACCCAGGCAGCCCGTGCAGGGCATGTTGCCCTCGATGCACGCATGGTCGCACCCGCTCCGCGTGGCCGGGCCCAGGCATAAAAGCCCTTGGGCCAACAGGCACGTCTCCGTGTCGATCTGGATCTCGTGTGGACGCTTGAATTGGGTGATGAACTGTTCCTCCGGCTTCGTGTCGACTCGAGGACAGTCGTGGCACTGGGCCATGTCCGGCGCGAGCACTGTGCCCGGCGGGGGCAGCTTGCCCTGGACGATCGCCGTGACCGCCTCGACGATCAGCTTCACCGGCGGCGGACAGCCGGGCAGGTAGTAGTCGACCGGCACGACCTGGTCGAGCGTCAGGACCGAGCGGTCCAGGATGGGCAGTTCCACGCGGCCCTCGGGCACGTCGGTGAAGTGCCGCGGTCGGGTGCCCTCGGGGTTGACCGTGCTGAACAGCCCGTCGTCGTAAACCGTCGAGAGGATCGACTCGAGCGAATAGAGGTTGGCCAGGCCGGGGATACCGCCCGTGTGCGAACAGCTTCCGAACGCAACCAGCAGCTTGGACTTCTGCCGGCAGAGTTCGGCCATTTCTCGCTGTTCGGAGGTGCGGATCGCGCCGTTGACGAAACAGGCGTCCATCTGGCCGTCGGCCATCGCCTCGACGTCCGACCGCTTGAAGTCCATCGCGCAGGGCCAGAAGACGATGTCGACCAGCTCGACTACGTCGAGGACACCTTCTGCGAGGTCGACAACGGCTTCCTCGCATCCTCCGCAGGATGCGCACCAATAGAATCCGACTTGGGGCTTGGACATGTTGGGGTTCCTTCTTCGACCGCGGTGGTCATTCCCGCGACCTTATGCACAGGCACCGGCTCCATTTTGAGCGGACCCAGACGCCGTAACTGTTGGACCATTTCGTTGGTCACGTCACGCACCTTGTCGCCTTCGGAGGCCGAGATCCACTCCAGCCGCAGCCGCTCGGGCTCGATGCCGAACTGGCCGAGCATCTGGCGCAGAAGCTCGACGCGCCGAAGGCACTTGTAGTTGCCTTCCAGATAGTGGCAGTCGCCCGGGTGGCAACCACCGATCAACACCCCGTCGGCGCCCTGGCGGAAGGCGGCCAGGACGAACTGGGGATCGAGCCGCCCCGAACACATCAGCCGGACAACCCGCGTGTTGGGGGCGTAGTCCATCCGGGACGTCCCGGCCAGGTCCGAGGCGGTGTAGGTGCACCAATTGCAGAAAAACGCCACGATCCGGGGATCGTATCCGTTGGACTCCGAAGAGACGGGTTCAGACATAGCACATGATCCCTTCGATTTCGTCGAAAACCTGCCGGTTGGTAAACAATCGTTGGCTGGCCGCGCCCGAGGGGCACGACGCCACGCACGTGCCGCAGCCCTTGCAAAGGGCCTCGTCGACCACGGCGACCTGTTTCTCGGGGTCGCGCGAAATGGCCAAATAGGGGCACAGTGGAATGCACGTCTTGCAGCCGGAACAAAGCTCCTCGTCAATCGACGCGGTGCTCGGTTCCAGCTCGATCCGGCCGCAGTCGATCATCGCCAGGGCCTCGGCCGCCGCGGCGCCGGCCTGGGCAACGGTATCAGGAATGTCCTTGGGCCCCTGGCAGGCCCCGGCCAGGAATATCCCGTCGCTGGTGGTGTCCACCGGAGCGAGCTTGGGATGTTTCTCCGCGAAAAAGCCGTCAACGCTTTTGCACATCCCCAAAATCTGGGAAAGCTTATCGCTGTCGGCACCGGCCTTGATACCGGCGGAAAGAATGACCATGTCCAGCGGCACGCGCCGCACCAGGCCCAGCAGGGTATCCTCGCAGACTACTGTCAGCTTGCCCTCTTCCTCGGCGGAAGACGCAACATCCGTGATTTCAGCTACCTTGCCGCGGATAAAATTGACATCCTCCGACATCAGCCTCTTGTAGAACTCCTCGTAGCCCTTGCCGAACGCCCGCATGTCGATATAGAAATTATAGACTTCGGCGTCGGTCTTCTCCTTGACCAGGTGGGCGAACTTGAGCGAGTACATACAGCAGACACGGGAGCAGTAGACCTGGTGGTTTTCATCACGGCTGCCGACACAGTGTACGATTCCCACGGATTTCGGCGGCTGGCCGTCGCTTTTCATCAGTTTTCCACCGGTAGGGCCGCTGGCGTGGCTGAGACGCTCGAACTCAAGGGCGGTAATCACATTCGGCAGGCGGCCGTAGCCGTAACGGGGGATTTCCCGCGAGTCGAACATGTCGAAACCCGTGGCCATGATTATTGTCCCGACCTTGATTTCTCTGACCTCGTCTTCTGCCTTATGGTCGATAGCTTCGGCTTCGCAGTTGTCCTCGCATACCTTGCAGCCTTCGGTCTTGAAATGCATGCAGGTTTTCTGATCGATCACCGGCACCCTGGGTACCGCCTGCGGAAACTGCAGGTAGATCGGTTTGCGGTTCATCAGCCCCTGTTCGTACTCGAAGGGGATGTTCACCGGGCTCCTGTCGGTGATATGTCCCTGTCGGATCGAGCCGGTGGGACAGATCGACTCGCAGGCGCCGCAGAGACGGCAGTCGTCGCTGGGCTCACGGAAAGGAGTGGTCACCGTGCGGTAGCCGCCCCTGCCTTCGAAAGCCAGGGCTCCCACTTTCATTACATCGTCGCAGATCCGCACGCACATGCCGCAGAGGATACATTCTCCGCCTTCTCCCACCAGGCAGCTCTGACTGGCCTTGGGCCGGTCGAAACGGCTTTCGTTGATACCCAGTTCGGCCGCCAACTCGATTACGGGTTCGGAATGCGGGCAGCGGGCCAGCATCAACTCGGCCAGGATGCGCCGGATCTTGAGGACTTTCTCGGTCTTGGTAGCCACTTCCATACCTTCGGACACCGGAAGAGTGCAACTGGTGAATAATCTGGTACGGTTCCGCTGGGTTACCTCGACAATACAGAACCGGCAGGCCCCATACGGGGGCAGTGATTCATGGTGGCAGAGAGTCGGAATATGGATGCCTGCGGACCTGGCTGCCTCAAGCACAGTCTGCCCGGGAGGGCTTTCCACCTTTCTGCCGTCGATGGTAAGTTTAACCATGGTTTAACCCTCTATTTATTGGCGAATGACAGCATCAAATTTGCAAACATCGTAACAGACACCGCATTTGGTGCATTTGCTCTGATCGAGAACGTGCGGTTTCTTGCTCTCCCCGCTGATCGCTTCCGCAGGACAGTTGACTGCGCAGAGCGTGCAACCGTTGCATTTTTCCTTGTCGATTTCATAGGTGACCAGCGCCTTGCATACTCCAGCAGGACAGCGATGTTGCTCCACGTGAGCTTTGTATTCGTCCTCGAAATACTCCATAGTTGTCAGGACCGGGTTGGGAGCGGTTTTTCCCAGTTCGCAAAGAGATGCCACCTGGGTAACTTCAGCCAGATCATGCAGCAGCTCCAGGTCTTCCGGCCCGGCCTCGCCGTCACATATTTTCTGTAGTATCTGCGACATGTGGATCAGGCCCTCGCGGCAGGGTGTGCACTTGCCGCAGGACTCATCTTTGAGGAAATTCACGAAGTAGCGGGCGAAATCGACCATGCAGGTGTCTTCGTCCATCACAATCATGCCGCCGGAGCCCATCATGGAGCCGACTTCCACCAGGCGGTCATAATCGATCGGGATGTCCAGATGCTTTTCGCTGAGCACTCCGCCGCTGGGTCCCCCGGTTTGTACTCCCTTGAATTTCTTTCCTCCCGGGATTCCCTCGCCGATGTCCCAGATTACCTTGCGCAGGGTTATCCCCATCGGCACTTCCACCAGGCCGGTGTTGTTGATTTTTCCAACCAGGCTGAAAATCTTGGTGCCCTTGCTGCCGCCCCAGGGGTTTTCGCTCACATCGCCGGTTCCAACGCTGGTGTACCACTTGGCGCCGTTGTTGATAATCTTGGGCACTGTGGCCCAGGTCTCCACATTGTTCAGGGTGGTGGGACTGTCCCAAAGTCCGCGCTCCACCGTGTGAATATGCTTGGCACGGGGTTCTCCGGCCCGGCCCTCGATAGAGGCCATCAGGGCGGTGGATTCGCCG
>JAFGCA010000525.1 GCA_016932895.1 Sedimentisphaerales bacterium
GGCCAGGCGCCCGCCACCGGAACGGTTTCGCTGCGCACGTTCCCGCGAAACTTTAAGGGCCGCAGCGGCACGAAAGACGACCAGGTCTATCTCTGCTCACCCGAAACCGCCGCCGCGTCCGCCCTGACGGGCCACATCACCGACCCGCGCACCCTGGGCAAAGCCCCGCGCATCACCTATCCCAAGCGATTCAAATTCAAGAGCGACTGGTTCATCCTGCCGCCGCAAGACCGCTCCGCTGTGGAAATCGTTCGTGGCCCCAACATCAAACCGCTGCCCGTCTTCGAGCCGCTCGCCGAGACCCTGGAGGCAACGGTGCTGATCAAAGTGGGCGACAACATCAGCACGGACACCATCATGCCGGCGGGCAACCGCGTGCTGCCTTACCGCAGCAACATCCCCGCCATCAGCGCGTTCGTCTTCGAGATCGTCGACAGCAACTTCGCAACGCGCGCCAACGAGGCCCAGAGCGGCGCCGTGGTCGGCGGCGAGAACTACGGGCAAGGCTCGTCGCGCGAACACGCCGCCCTGGCGCCGCGCTACCTGGGCGTGCGCGTCAAGATCGCCAAGAGCTTCGCCCGCATTCACAAAGACAACCTGGTCAACTTCGGAATCCTCCCACTCGTCTTCGCCAATCCGGCCGACTATGACTCAATCGACCAAGGTGACACCGTCTCCGTGCCGGGCGTGAGGAAGGCGGTTGCGGACGGCGCATCGGAAATCCTGGTTCGGATCAACGGCAGAGAGATATCAACGCAGCTCGACGTCTCAGCCCGCCAACGCCGGATTCTGCTGGCCGGCGGGATACTGAACCTCGCGCGGGGGACGTGAGATGCAAACCACGACGCATGAATTCGACGCCGTGATCGTGGGTTCGGGGGGCGCGGGCCTGTACGCAGCCCTGGAGGCCAGCGGCGTACGGGGCAACCGAACGGCGGTCATCTCCAAGCTGTTGCCCATTCGCAGCCATACCGGCACCGCGCAAGGCGGCATCGGCGCGGCGCTGGGCAACGTCGAGGAAGACAAGCCCGAGTGGCACGCCTTCGATACGGTCAAAGGCGGTGACTACCTCGTCGATCAGCGGGCCGCGGTGATCCTGGCCAACGACGCCGTGCGCGCGGTCTACGATCTGGAGAATCGCGGGCTGCCCTTCAACCGCACCGCCGACGGCCGGATCGACCAGCGCCGCTTCGGCGGTCACACCCGCAATTTCGGCGAGGCCCCCGTCCGGCGGGCCTGCTATGCCGCCGATCGCACCGGACACATGATCCTCCAAACGCTCTACCAGCAGTGCATCAAGAACGACGTGGCCTTCTTCGAGGAGTTCCACCTCGTCGATGTGCTTCTCCAAGGTCACCGCTGTGCAGGCGTGGTCGCACTGGAGCTGGCCACGGGCGACCTGCATGTGTTCCACACCAAGGCCGTGCTGATTGCGACAGGCGGCTTCGGACGCATGTTCCGCACCACGTCCAACGCCTACGCCAATACGGGTGACGGCCCGGCCGTGCTGGCGCGCCGAGGCGTGCCGCTCGAAGACATGGAGTTCTTCCAGTTCCACCCCACCGGCATCCGGGGCATGGGCATCCTCATCACCGAGGCCGTCCGAGGCGAGGGCGGCATCCTGCGCAACCGTCAAGGCGAACGCTTCATGGAACGCTACGCCCCGACGCTGCTGGACCTGGCGCCGCGTGACATGGTCGCCCGCGCGATGATGACGGAAATACGGTCGGGCAACGGCGTCCTGGGCGATCCGGTGCAGGACGACTACCTCCACCTCGACGCCACCGCGCTCGGCGCCGACGTGCTGAGCAGGAAGCTGCCCGATATTCGGGACTTCTGCCAGACCTATCTCGGCCTCGACCCGGCCGACAAGCCGATCCCCGTGCAACCGACCGCCCACTACGCCATGGGAGGCATCCCCACGGACCTCGACGGGCGCGTGGTCGATGGCGAGAGTGCCTATGACGGCCTGTACGCCGCCGGCGAATGTGCCTGCGTGTCCGTTCACGGCGCTAATCGGCTGGGCACCAACAGTCTCGTTGACCTCGTCGTTTTCGGCCGGCGCGCCGGACAGCACATGGCCCAGTTCGTCCGACAGGCCGACCTGCCCGCCCTGCCCAGTGACGCCGCCGCGCACGCAGAAACGCTTATCAGTCAATCGCACAAGAAACCACAGGCAGGCCGGGCGGAGAAGATCAGAACGTCCATGAGGAACGTGATGATGGATGCCGTGGGGATTTACCGAACCGCCGACAGACTCAACGATGCGGTCGGCCAACTCAACGCCCTGCGTTGCGAGGCCAAGGACATCGGAACAGGTGACACGAACCAGGCGTATAACACCGACCTGCTCGAATTGCTGGAGTTGCAGAACCTGCTGGATTTGGCCTGTCTGACGGCGGCGTCGGCCGCCCGCCGGCAGGAAAGTCGCGGGGCCCATGCGCGCGAGGACTTCCCCGAGCGAATCGATGAGAGGTTCCTGTCGCACACGCTGGCCCGGCTCGAAGGCAATACGATTCGCTTTGGCCACAAGCCCGTCGATACGAGTATCTGGAAACCCAAACCGCGTGCGTACTGAGCGCGGCAAGGAGCCGGCATGAACGTCATTCTGAGAATCAAGCGATACAATCCGGAAACGGACGAGACAGCGCGATTTGAGGACTTCACGGTCGACGTCCAGCCGACGGACCGCTTGCTCGACGCCTTGATGCTCGTCAAACGCCACCTCGACAGCACGCTTTCGTTTCGCAAGAGCTGTGCCCACGGCATCTGCGGCTCCGACGCGATGA
>JAFGCA010000057.1 GCA_016932895.1 Sedimentisphaerales bacterium
CCACGCCCACGCCGCGATCGACCCCCACGCGTCGCCCGCACGCTCGCCCTCCCTTGGCTCGTCAAACACGCCATGCACCCCGTTCTCAAAGCCATCGTCGAGGTCCGGATCAATGTCGCCATAATACATCGTCGCCAACGCATATCCGCGCGAAAGAATCATCTCCACCGGGAAACGCGACGCACTACTGCCCCGCGATTCTTCCGTCGCCCGATTGTCGACAACCCCAGTCCCCGTACGCCGCATCCAGTTGGTATTCAACCTGATACCGGGATCATCGCAGATGCTATGATTGCCGAAAAAGTTGAGGAGCACAAACGCCGGCGCCGGCTTGTCGCTGCCATGGGGCAGATAGATCAGAAGATATAACGACATTTTCTTTCCTTGGTGGCTCAGATCGATGCATACCTGCTTGCGCGTCGCCAGCCCATCGAGCGCGTTGCGATCCTCGTCATAGCAGGCAAATGTCATGCCGGCAGGCCTGCCAATCGGCGCCCGGCCGTATACGTGCCTGCGAAACAGCTCGAGAATCTCCGGCCGCCGCTTCGTCCGCCACGTCTCCACGTCGCCCACTCGCGCCCCGTCGCTCATCACCAGCCCATCGGGCAGCGTATATGAAGGGACCTCCGCCTCGTCGTACAGAAACTGCCCCCGCCGCTGCTCGTGTTCCCGCACCACCTCTGGATCCGCCCGCCAACTTGCCCCGTCGCCGCGAGCCCCCGCAGGAAAGAGAACGCTCAGCAAACACCCCACCAACCACAGCCGCAAACTTGATCTGAACATCTCAGCCTCCTTTCGGGAAACCCCAAGCCATTGTACGGCAAGCCTTTGGGTCGTGGCAACACCGTGAATCACGGCCCGATCTTCTTCACCCGCTTTGCAAGGCCAAGCCTGCCCCGGGGTATGCCCGTGTTTTCCCCTCCCGCCCGCTGCCGCCTGCCCCGTCGAATCGACGGTTGACCGGCCGGCCCGACCCGGTAGAATGAAAGTGAAATCGCGGGGATAAACTTGGGGGTGCGTGAGGTGTGCGATGGACCGAAGAGGGTTCCTTTCCACCACGGCGATGGGCGTTGCCGCCGGATTGGCGGGTGCCGAAGCCGTCGCTCAAACGACCGACAGCCCCGCTCCCGCGTCTTCTTCCTCCAGATTCAAGCTCAAATATGCCCCCCATTTCGGCATGTTCGAGAACCACGCCGGCAAGGATCTCATCGACCAGATCCGCTTCGCCGCCGACCAGGGCTTTACCGCCTGGGAAGACAACGGCATGATCCATCGCCCGGCCGACCTCCAGGAAAAAATCGGAAACGCCCTCCGCGACCTGGGCATGCAGATGGGCGTTTTCGTCGTCTTCGCCGTCTCCGATTTCGCCAGCGAAGACATGGTCACCCGCACCGACCGCGACTATCGCGACTTCCTGCGAAAGGAAATGCAAAACGCCGTCGAATGCGGCAAACGATGCGGCGCCGCCTGGTCCACCGTCGTCCCAGGCCACATCAGCCAGAAACTCGAATACGAATACCAACTGGCCAATTGCGTCGAAAACCTCCGCGTAATGGCCGAAGTCTACGAACCCCACGGCCTCGTCATGGTCCTCGAACCGCTCAACTGGTGGGCGAATCACCCCGGCCTCTTCCTCCAGAAAATCCCCCAGGCCTACAACATCTGCCGTGCCGTCAACAGCCCCGCCTGCAAAATCCTCGACGACCTCTACCATCAACAGGTCACCGAAGGCAACCTCATCCCCAATATGGACAAGGCCTGGGACGAGATCGCTTACATCCAGGTCGGCGACAACCCCGGCCGCAAGGAACCCACCACCGGCGAGATCAACTACCGCAACATCTTCCAATGGCTCCATCGTCGCGGCTACCAGGGCGTCATCGGCATGGAGCACGGCCTCAGCGGCAAAGGCAAACAGGGCGAGCAGGCCCTCCTCCACGCCTACCGCCAATGCGACGATTTCTCTATCTGACAGGAGTGTTCGTATGACAGCAAAACTCGCGTACGCCTCACTGGTCGGCCTGATGCTTGTCCTTCTGGCAGGCTGCGCCGGCCTCAACCCGGCCCCATCGCAGCCCACCGCCCTTTTCAACGGCCGCGACCTCGCCGGCTGGGATGTCGTTCTCCAGGACAACGCCGCAAACGACGATACCTTCACCGTCCAGGACGGCGTCATCCACTGCACCGGCGACCCCGTCGGCTTCATCCGCACCGCCGGCGATTACAAAGACTTCCTTCTCCACGTCGAGTGGCGATGGGGCGAGTCGCCCGGCAACAGCGGCATCCTCGTCCACGCCCA
Source organism: Sedimentisphaerales bacterium (assembly GCA_016932895.1). The sequence goes on from JAFGCA010000057.1 coordinate 2,300, forward strand.
GGCCGCCGACAACGTCTGGCCCCTGTGCGTGGAAGCCCAACTCATGGCCAACAACGCCGGCGACATCATCCTCATCGGCGGCAGCAGCGCCGCCGACTACCCCGCCGACGAGTCCGGCCGCAGCGTCCGCATCCCCAAACGCCAGGCCTCCAGCGAAACCCCCCCCGGCCAGTGGAACCAGGCCGACGTCTACTGCGCCGGCGACACCGTCCGCGTCTACGTCAACGGCGTCCTCCAGAACACCGCTTTCCAGGTCAACCCCGCCGCAGGCCGCATCTGCCTGCAAAGTGAAGGCGCCCCCATCGAGTTCCGCAATATCACTCTCACGCCGCTGCCATAACCGTATCATTATCCGCCGCGCCCACAGGCCGCCAGGCCAAGGAGTTTGTGCTGATGAATTCTCGCAAGCCTGATTTATCCCTCTCCCGTCGCCATTTCCTGCAATCCTCCGCCGTCGCCGGCCTGGCCGCCGTCGCCTCCCGCATCCCCGGCGCTTACGCCCAGGCCTCCGACACCCTCCGCATCGGCGTCATCGGCGCCGGCGGCCGAGGCACAGGCGCCGCCCTCAACTGCCTCGAAGCCGCCGACGGCGTCAAACTCGTCGCACTCGCCGACCTCTTCCCCGACCGCGTCGACGGCGCCATGAACAAGTTCCGCGAACAACTCAAAGAACGCACCGATCAGCTCGTCGACATCCCCGCCGGCCGCCGCTTCACCGGCTTCGACGCCTACAAACAACTCCTCGCACTCGACGACGTCGATCTCGTTATACTCGCCACCCCGCCGCACTTCAGACCTCAGCACTTCGCCGCCGCCGTCGAGGCCGGCAAGCACGTCTTTATGGAAAAACCCGTCGCCGTTGACCCCGTCGGCGTCCGCACCGTCATTGCCGCCGCCAAAGTCGCCGACGACAAAAGCCTCTCCGTCGTCGCCGGCACCCAACGCCGACATCAGAACCACTACCTCGATATCATGAAACGCATCCACGACGGCGCCATCGGCGACCTCGTCGGCGGCCAGGTCTACTGGATGCAGGGCGCCCTCTGGTCCCATGAACGCAGGCCCGAATGGACCGACATGGAATACTACCTCCGTAACTGGCTCTACCACACCTGGCTCTCCGGAGACCACATCGTCGAACAGCACCTCCACAACCTCGACGTCATGAACTGGGCCTTCGGCGCCCTGCCCGAATCCGCCGTCGCCATGGGCGGCCGCCAGGTCCGCACCGCAGAAATCTTCGGAAACGCCTTCGACCACTTCGCCGTCGAATATCAGTTCTCAGACTCCATCCGCGTCGAAAGCAAATGCCGCCAGATCGCCGGTTGCGCCGACCGTGTCTCCGAACACATCGTCGGAACAAAAGGCGCCGCCTACTTCGACAGCCGCACCGCATTCATCTCCGGCGAAAACGAATACAAATACGACGGCCCCGACCCCAACCCCTATGTCCAGGAACACGCAGACCTCATCGCCGCCATCCGCTCCGGCCGCCCCGTCAACGAGGCCGTGCAAGTCGCCGAAAGCACCCTCACCGCTATCCTCGGCCGCATGAGCGCCTACACCGGCCGCGAAATCTCCTGGAAATGGATCCGAGAACGGTCCCAACTCGCACTCGGCCCGAAAACATACCAGTTCGGCCCGCTCCCCGTCGATCCCATCGCCGTGCCAGGCCAGACTGAGCTTGTGTAACCGTATCTGTTTCACAGAAAGGAATCCTCTTATGACCGATCGCAATCATACATCTCTCGGTTCTCGTCAATTGTCCCGTCGCGGCTTCCTCGCCTCCGCGGGCGCCGCCACCGCCGCCTTCACCATCCTGCCCAGCCGCGCCTTCGGCCAGAACGGCGCGGCCCTGCCCCCCAGCGAACGCCTCAACGTCGCCGGCATCGGCGTCGGCGGCATGGGCAAGAACAACGTCGCCAACGTCGCCGAGGCAGGCCATAACATCGTCGCCCTCTGCGACGTCGATTTCGACTACGCCGGAGAAACCTTCAAACAGTACCCCGACGCCAAGGTCTTCCGCGACTACCGAAAAATGCTCGACGACATGGCAGACCAGATCGACGCCGTCATCGTCGCCACCCCGGACCACACCCACGCCGTCATCGCCATGGACGCCATGAAACGCGGCAAGCACGTCTACGTCCAGAAACCCCTCACCCACAACGTCTGGGAAGCCCGACAGCTCACCGAAGCCGCCCGAAAATACAAAGTCGCCACCCAGATGGGAAACCAGGGACATTCCTCCGAAGAAATCCGCCTTATCTGCGAGTGGATCTGGGCCGGCGCCATCGGCGATATCCGCGAAGTCTGGGCCTGGACCAATCGCCCCGTCTGGCCCCAGGGTATCGAAGTCGGCCGACCCGAAGAAACCCCCGGCGCCCCCGATTCCATCACCGACGCTGGCTGGGACCTCTGGATCGGACCCCAGCCCCACCGTCCCTACCATCCCGCCTATCACCCCTGGAAGTGGCGCGGCTGGTGGCAATTCGGCACCGGCGCACTCGGCGACATGGCCTGCCACATCCTCGACCCCGTATTCTGGGCGCTCAAACTCCTCTATCCCTCCCGCGTCGAGGCCTTCCACAGCACGTACTTCGGCAACGACTGGAATATCGAAAACAGAAACGAACGATGCCCCCGATCCGAAATCGTCTATTACACCTTCCCCGCTCGCGAAGGCATGCCCGAAGTCAAGGTCACCTGGTACGATGGCGGCATGATGCCCCCACGACCCGAAGAGCTTGAACCCGGCCGACGCATGGGAGACAAGGACGGCGGCGCCCTCTTCATCGGCGACAAAGGAAAGCTCATGTGCGGCTGCTATGGCAGAAGTCCACGCCTCATCCCCGAGTCCGCCATGCGAGACCTCATGGCCAATCGACCCGAAAAAACCGTCCCACGCGTCGAGGGCTCCCACGAACAGGACTGGCTCATCGCCTGCAAGGGCGGACGACCCGCTTCGAGCAACTTCGACTACTCCGGCCCCCTTACCGAAATGGTCGTCATGGGAAACCTCGCCGTCCGCAACCCCGGCGAACAGATCCTCTGGGACGGCAAGAACATGAAGGTCGCCAACAAGCCCGAGCTCGATTCCATGATCCGCGAGCCCTACCGCGACGGCTGGTCCCTCTGAACCCGCTGCGACAATCTGACCCGCCACCCCGGCCTCGCGGCGACCCCGCGGGGCCGGCTCTTGCTCCAGCACCCGATTCCACTTTTCCCGTTACGAAATTCCCTTTCCCCCTTGACACCCATGCCCGGATTCCGCTATCCTCCCACTTGACCAGTCCAGCTGGCGACCGCCTCGGTCCCATGGCCCTTGAGAGAGACCAGACGAGCTGTGTGTGCGCGCTTGCGTCGATCAAAAAGGAGGAATTGCCATGCGTCTTGCCCTGATCGCCCTTGTCCTGACCCTTGCCGCCACCGCCCCCGCCGCCGTGATCACCTTCGACGACCTCTCCGCCACCTCCAACACCGGCCGCGCCTTGCCCACAGACTACGCCGGCGTCGCCTGGGACGCTTCCGTACGCTACATGACCGAATCCGCCAACCCCGCCTATTCCCAACCCCATTCCCTGCAGAACTACATCTTCAACTATGGCCAGGAGGACGACGCCACCATCGCCTTCTCCTTCCTTGACCCCGACGCCTGCATCACCTCCGCCTGGTTCACGCAGGCCTCCACCTCCCCCGAACAGGCCGTCCGCCTTCTCGGCCTCGATGCCTCCGGCGCCACCCTCTACACCTCCGACTGGCTCACCCTCTCCGCCGCCCCCCAACAGCTCCTCGCCACCGACTTCGGCCCCTGCGACCGCATCGTCGTCGAACGTCAACTCACCTCCTGGGCAAAATTCTCCATGGACGACATCGCCTACGAAATCGTCCCCGAACCCCTCACCCTCGCCGTTCTCGGCTGCGGCGCTCTGATATTCCTTCGTCGCCGCCGACACTGATCCGCCCCCTTGTGATGATTGCCGGATTGTTTCTATTCCACTCGCACAGGCTCGCGCTGCGCCTCTCGGATCAATCCCTCCAGCCGTTCTACGCTCATCGCGCCTCCCCCTTCGCCCTCCACGATCTCATACGCCCGCACGGTCCCTTCGATATCATCCGCCCCAAACCCCAGCGCCACCTGCGCCACCTCCACCCCCAGCATCGGCCAGAACGCCTTCACGTGCTCCACGTTATCCAGCATCAGCCGCGCCGCCGCCACCATCCGCACCACCCCCGCCGCCTCCTGCCGTCGCCCCCCCCGCCCCAC
>JAFGCA010000526.1 GCA_016932895.1 Sedimentisphaerales bacterium
CTATATCAATGGCCTGTATTGGGGTATGTATTACACCCACGAACGTCCCGACCATGCCTGGGCGGCCCAGATATTCGGTGGCGACGAGGACGAGTATGACGCGTTGAAGCACAACAGCAGCGGGGTCATCAACGACGGGACCGGCGGCAGCGCCCGGACCAACTTCAACGCCATGGTGGCGGCCGCCGGCGCCGTCTCTTCCGCCCCGACCGACACCGCCAAATACGCCGCATTGTGCGAGCTACTCGACGTGGACGACTTCATCACCTACCTGCTGGCCAACTGGTATACCGGCAACCACGACTGGCCCCACAAGAACTGGTACGCCACCCACCGCAACACGCCTGACGGTAGATGGCGCTTTCACTCCTGGGACGCCGAGCACACCGTCGAGGGCGGCAATGACGTGGACGAAAGCCCCTCCGACATTCATTCGAAGCTCGCCAGGAGCGCCGAATATCGCATGCGATTTGCCGACCACATCCAGCGGTGCTTCTTCAACGACGGCCCGCTCAGCTACCCCGCCGCGGCCGATCTCTATGCCGCCCGGGTCAACCAGATCGACCGCGCCATCGTGGGCGAATCCGCCCGCTGGGGCGACAACCGGCAATCCCGCCCCTACACGCGCCAGGATTGGGTCAATACGCAAAGCGGAAAGCTGACCGGCTTCTTCCCGGGTCGGTCGAACGCGGTCCTCGGCTGGCTCAAGAGTGCGAATCTCTACCCGAGCATTGACGCCCCGCAATTCCGCGTCAATGGCGTCCCCCAGCACGGCGGACGGATCGCGGCGACGGACTCGCTGCTCATCGGCCCCGGCGCCGGTGTCACCTACTACACGCTGGATGGCACCGATCCACGCCTGCCCGGCGGCGCCGTCAACGCCACCTCCGCCAAGGTCGCCACCGGAGCCGTCACGTTGGAGCGAAGTGCCCTCGTCAAGGCTCGCGCCAGGAGCGGAAGCACGTGGAGTGCGTTGAGCGAAGCGGTGTTTGCGGTGGGGCCGGTGGTCGAGAGTCTGCGGATCAGCGAGATGATGTATCATCCCGACGATCCCAATACCGAGTACGTTGAGCTGACCAATGTGGGAACAGAGACAATCGATCTCAATCTGGTCTCGTTCACCAACGGGATCGACTTCACGTTCCCCGGCTTCGAGCTGGCGCCGGGGGACTACTGCCTCGTGGTCGAGGACGTCGTTGCCTTCAAGGCCGCGTACGGAACCGGTTTCAATATCGCCGGTCGGTATACGGGCAGTCTCAACAATGGCGGCGAGCGCATCGAGTTGCAGGACGCGGTCGGCACCGTGATTCACGACTTCCGCTTCGAGGACGGCTGGTTCGATATCAGCGACGGGCAGGGCTTCTCGCTGACCGTCAAGGACCCCGCCGCCGTCGTGCCCGGTCGCCTCGACGCCAAGGGCGCCTGGCGGCCCAGTGCCAACGTCGGCGGCTCGCCCGGCTATGACGATACGGGTGAGGTCCCCGAGCTCGGTTCCGTGGTCATCAACGAACTGCTGGCCAACTCCGTGGGCGACGAGCCCGACTGGATCGAACTTCACAACACCACGAACCAGGCGATCGACATTGGCGGCTGGTTCCTCAGCGACGATGGTGACAACCTGACCAAGTACGAGATCGCCGCCGGTATCGTGCTTCCCGCAGGTGGCTATCTCGTCTTCGACCAGGATCACCATTTCGGCAACGAGGGCGATCCCGGATGTCACCGGCGGTTCGCCCTGAGCGCCGACGGCGAGACGGTGTATCTGCATTCGGGCGCCCAGGGCGAGCTGACCGGCTACAGCGAGCAGGAGCGCTTCGACGCCTCTGATCCCGGCGTGTCACTCGGCCGCCATCTCAAGAGCACGGGCACAGTCAACTTCGTGGCGCTGAGCGCGCCGACACCCGGTGCGGCCAACGCGGCCCCGCAGGTCGGACCGGTCGTGATTACGGAGATCATGTACCATCCCATCGATGCAGCCGACGCCGAATACGTCGAGCTGCTCAACATCAGTGACGCCACCGTGACGTTGTATGACGCCGCGGGGGACGCGCCGTGGCGCTTTACCGACGACCCCGACAATCCGGGCATCGAATTGCTCTTCCCAAGCGATCCGCCCGTGACGCTGGCGCCGGGCGAGTACCTCATCGTGGCCAAAGATGTCGACTTGCTCCTCGCCAAATACGCCGTGCCCGCCAATGTTCAGATCTTCACCTGGGGCGCGGGCAGCTTGTCCAACGGTACCGAGAAGATCCAGCTCAGCAAGCCCCGTGACGAGGAAGACGACGGCACGCGCCACTGGCTGCGCGTCGACCGCGTCGTTTACAGCGACGGCTCCCGGCCCGGAGATTTTCCGGCCGGCATAGACCCCTGGCCCACCAAGCCCGACGGCCACGGCTCCTCCTTGATCCGTATCGACCCGGCCGCCTACGGCAACGACCCCGTCAACTGGAGCAGCGGAGCACCCTCACCAGGCGCAGCGAACTGACGCGACGCCTCGAACAGTCCTGTCCCAGGGCTGGATCATTTGGCGAGAGCAGCCTTGACAGCAGGCCTGCGTCCACGACAATCAATGTCTTTGGCGTGGTTGGTTTGAAACAGCCCTGTGGATTATGGTTCTGTAAAGGAGCGCCGATGACGGCACAGATCATTGATGGCAAGCAGATTGCGGCCGAGATTCGGGCCGAGCTCAAAGACGAGGTGGCCCGGCTCAAGGAGCAGGGGATCGTGCCGGGATTGGGCGTGATCCTGGTGGGCGAGGACCCCGCCTCGCAGTCCTACGTGACCAGCAAGGAACGCGCCTGCGAGGAGATGGGGATCTACTCCGACGACAACCACCTGCCGGCGGAGACCGCGCAGGCGGAGCTCTTGTCGCTGGTTCGGCGGATGAACGACGACCCGAAGATCAACGGCATTCTGGTGCAGTTGCCGCTGCCGGCGCAGCTCGACGAATCGGAGGTGCTCCTGGCCATCGATCCCGCCAAGGACGTTGACGGGTTTCATCCGGTCAGCGTGGGCAAGATGATGATCGGGGAGAAGACCTTCCTTCCCTGTACGCCGCACGGCGTCCTGCAGTTGCTTATGCGCAGCGGCGTCAAGATCGAAGGGGCCCACGTGGTCATCGTGGGACGCAGCAACATCGTGGGCAAGCCGCTGGCCAACATGCTGATCCAGAAGAGCCCGAC
>JAFGCA010000527.1 GCA_016932895.1 Sedimentisphaerales bacterium
CCCGAAGGCACTCGGCACTGGCCTTCGCTGTTGCGGCCCCAGGCCGCGATGGTTCCGTCGGCCCGCAAGGCCAGGTTGTGCAGCGTCCCGGCGGCGATCTGGATGAAACCGCCGCCCTTCGGGACGTCGCCCTGACCGTCGCTGCTGCTGCCCCAGGCGACGATGGTTCCGTCCTGCTTGAGGGCCAGGCTGTGATAGTAGCCGCCGCAAACGGCGATGTAGTCGTTGCCGGGAGGGACGTCGCACTGGCCGTAGTCGTTCCAGCCCCAGGCTGCCAGGGAGCCGTCCGTGCGAATGCCCAGACTGTGCCAGGTCCCCGCGGCGATCACCCGGAATCGGGCATTGCGCGGGACACTGCATTGACCCCGCGAATTATCCCCCCAAGCGACGGCGGTGCCGTCGGCCTTCATCGCCAGATTATGGTAGTGGCCGGCGGCGACGGCCACGAAGTCGTTGCCGTAGGGGATGTTGCCTTGTCCGCTGGAGTTCTCGCCCCAGGCCATGAGGGCGCCGCGGGAGGTCAGAGCCAGACTGTGATAGCCCCCCCCGCAGACGGCCATGCAGGATTCACTGGGTTGCGGGCTGTACCGACCGCCGAGGTTGTTGCCCCAGCCGACCACCGGCCCGGATTGGGCATGACCGGTCGTCGCGAATGCGGCCCCGACCAGGCACACGAACGCCAGCCATCCGGCTCGCGTCGGACGAACCGGATTCTCTCCCACCCGCGCCTCGCCTGCCGTTGCAGCGGCGTTCCCATACCGGAACCGAGAGCACAACCCTGTGATTCTCAGAAACATGCTCTTCTCCAGCTTCGTCCGTCGCGAATCCGCATGCCTCTACTCTTCATGCAGCTCAATACTCTACTCTCTCTGAAGACTGCCTCTTCACCACTTGCTCCTATGACCGCCCCCGACTCACCGGAACGAAGAGCCGACTCCTTCATTGTACACGATTTCGCGGGCGGTTCAAGGGCAAACCGGATTCCCGCATCGATTCGCCCGTGTCGCCTGTATCTTCTCTTTTATCGTCCTGATGGGAGCCGGGCTGTTGCGGACCGCCCAAATCCGCCGCTCCACCACCCTGGCCCGCAGGGTCCGCGTACGGAAGGAGGTGCAAGAACGCAGAGCGGCATGGGTGAAGGAACCCCTGCATTGCCGCCCCAACCCGTTTCTTGACGCAAAGACCGTTGCCTCGCGCGTCGGGCCGGTGGTCAGACGGCCGTCTCGACGTGCCACTCCGCCGACAACCCAGGGTCCGATAGAAACCCCACACCGCTTTCGACACATGGCTTTTCCGTGGGTCGACGGTGATGTACGCCCACCGCCCGGCGAGTCCGCCCGCGACCCGGCGAGCTGGTCAGCGGGTGATCGCGCCTTGGCGGTTTCCCTCCCTCGGCGGCGATATCCTACAGACGCAGTAGGAACATGCGTGAGGCTGCCCGGGCACAGCACGGTCCTTGCCGGCGGATCGGCCTCTTGCGGCCGGAGAAGCGAAAAGCCGCCCCAGGATGTCCTTGCCGCTTTTCGGACCGTATCACACGCAACGAGTCGCCGGCCCGAAAGTTTTTTGGGGCATGTGCAACCGGATAGACAATGTTCGCGCCGAAAAACCGGGCGGCTTTTCAACCGGTGGAATCCTCGCAGACGGAGAACGGTGCTCAATCCCGCTCCGTTTGCCTCCGCTGCCGCCAGGTGGGCATCTGGTCGGGTCTGACCTTGGCCCACAGTCCTTGCTTGAGAGCGCGGGCGCCGGCCTCCAGTCGCTGGTATTTCTGGTAGTAACTGTGTCGGAATCTCGTGTCGGCGTAGGCGAAGCCCTGGGAGAGCAGCTCCTCGTTGAGGAATCCTCCGTCCGGCAACTCGATGTAGGCGAGCAGTCGCCCGTAGCGGTCCCGACTGCCGGCCTGCTGATCGAGGTAGACGGTTATCTGCCGGTCGAGCGCCACGCGCCGGGCGAACGACGTCGCTTCCTGGGCGAAATACACGGGCCCGCTGCCGTCCCCACCCATTTCGGGGGCGTCGATTCCGATCAATCGGACCTTGGTGACGGCCTCCATCGAATCGGCGGCATCGAGATGGAGCGTGTCGCCGTCGACGACCCGGACGACGGGGAAGCCGGCGCCGTGGTAGCGGGCCAGATCGGCGGCGAAACTCTGTTGGCGTTTCGAGAGCGGGTCCGGCCATCGGGTCGCGACGAAATCCTGGTCGAGCCAGATGAGAAGAGCCGTCCCGATCAGAGAGATGCCGATCAGGACGGCTCGTTGTCGTCGACTCAGCACGCGCCTGCTTGTTCGCCTGCGGGCCAATTTCACGGTGTCCTATTTGCCTGCCTTGGCTCGTCGCTGCCGGGCGGGCCGGTCCAGCTCGAACGCCAGGCAGACCGCCTCAAGCGCCCGCTCGACGTCCTCCCGGCCCACGGCGCAACTGATCCGGATCTCGCTGGTCGTGATCGAATCGATGTTCACCTTGGCCTTGGCCAGGGCACCGAACATCTTCTCGGCCACGCCGTACTGCGACCGCATCCCCACCCCGATGACCGAGACCAGAGCGATGTCGTCCCGAACGAAGACGCTGTCGAGGTGCAGCTCTTCCTTCAGTTCGCCGGCCACCTTCCTGGCGGTCTGCACGTCGTGCTTGCCGACCATGAACGACAGGTTCGCCTTCTCGTGGCTGATCTCGGTCTGGATGATGTCGTCGATGACGACCTTGGCCTCGGCCAGTCGGGCGAAGATGTGCGCCGCGGTCCCCGGGATGTTCGGGATGCCGCCCATGCCGATCTTGGCCATGTCCTTCTGAATCGTCGCGCCCGACACCAATATGCCTTCCATCTGTGGCACCTCGTGAGTGATGATGGTTCCTGGACTATCGTTGTTGCTGTTCCTGATGCGAATTCTGACATTGTAACGCTTGCCGATGGCCACCGAGCGGGTGTGCATGATGCTGGCCCCGAGGCCGGCCATCTCGATCATCTCGTCGTAGCTGATCTCATCGAGCAGGACGGCCTTCGTGAAGGCCCGCGGGTCGGCGGTGTAGACCCCGTCGATATCCGTGAAGATCTCGCACTCCTCGGCCTTCAGGGCCGCCGCCAGCGCCACGGCGCTGGTGTCCGATCCGCCGCGACCGAGCGATGTGATGTTCCCGTACTCATCGACGCCCTGGTAGCCGGCGACGATGACAATTCGTCCCTCGTTCAACTCGCGCCGGATGAACTCGGAGTCGATGCTCTTGATCTGCGCGTTGCTGTAGACGCCGTCGGTGAGCATGTGGATCTGGGCCCCGGTAAAGCTGATCGCCTTGTAGCCCATTGCATCGAGCGCCATGGCCAGCAGCGAGCCGGTTTGCTGCTCGCCGGTGGCCAGAAGCTGGTCCATCTCCCGTTTCGGAGGGTTGGGATTGAGTTCCTTCGCATCTCGCACGAGTTCGTCGATCTGATGTTTTCG
>JAFGCA010000528.1 GCA_016932895.1 Sedimentisphaerales bacterium
GACAGAAAACCTTAGGAAAGTGTCATCCCGAGCGTAGTCGAGGGATCTCCTATCAGCTGAGCGCGCAAGAAATGGGGTAAGTCCAATTGTGCTGCGCCTTGCTGCTCGGGTTGCTCTTCGGTCTCACTGGTCTGTCCAGCCTCGGGCCGTTCATCTCCGTCGTAGAGATCGTCGTGTTGGTTTTAATGATTGCCAGAGGTAGTCGGCAAACACCTGAGGCTGCCGGGGACTCGCAAGCTCGCTCCCCGCGCAGGACTACTCGACACGGCACCCCGCACGCGAAGCCCTCACATCCTCGGCCTCAGTTTCATGAGTGCCCGCTGGAGGAGGCGGCGTTGTAAGACCAAGCAGCGAGGGAAATTGCGGACCGCGACATGCGGAGCGGTCGGGGCCCTGGCGGACGTGGGCGGACTTCGCCGGACGCTTATTTTACCGGGCGGGTGTTGGTATGGGTTGCGGTCACGTTATAGACAAATCCCCTATGGAAAATTCAGGAATTCCCCGACATTGTTTCCGGGCGCGCTTGCCCATGAGGCACGGCCTATGATAAAGAATAACGAGCCAGCCTCGCTATACGGGCGGGGACATTTCTGCAAGGCATGCGACGCACAGGTCGGTACGCGTCTGTTCGTGGAAGCCGGAGCGAGGGGGGACTGATACGACATGAGCAGGAAACCCTTAGTTGTCGCGCCGAAGGTCATGGTCCGGAACCCGGACGGCCTGTACCTTTTTCTTCGCCGGTCACAAGCCTCACGGCACTTCGCCGGAAAGTGGGAAATGCCGGGGGGCAAAACGGATCCCGGCGAGACGGTTGAAGACTGCCTCGTTCGGGAGGCCCGGGAGGAAACCGGTTTGGATATCCGCCTGGCACGCGTCATGGGCGCCGCCGAAGGGGGTACCGAGACCTACCGCCTCGCGTATCTTTTTATTGAAGGCATTCCGAAAGAAAGTGATGTGACCTTGAGCGGCGAACATGATGCCTATCGATGGGTTTCAGTCGCGGAAGCGGCCCGCCTTGACTTGGTTCCGGGGCTCGCGGGTTTCATGGAGTCGCTGCGCCGCCCACGGGAACAGGCAAACAGTGATCCGTGTGCTCGCTTTTAGGAAACATTGCCGGCGGGCGAACAGCGAAAAGACAGCGAAGACATGAAGCTGATACCGCGTTTCTTGTGATCCGTGAGCTATGAAGTACGCCGAACCTAAGACTCGTCACGGCTAGTAATGCCGGCCATATCTTCAAGCAAGGAAACTGACATGCCCAGGACTATTGCCGTTACCGGAGATACCGCTATCGATTGGATAAGCTACCCTGTTGAGGGCAAGGCCGCCGGTGATAACTGGCAATTGCACGATTCTTATCATTATGACGCCCTGGGAGGGGGCGCCATTCTGCTGGCTCAATTCATTGAGCGCATATTGGCGAAAGAATACGGGGCGGTCGGTGTCGTCGTTCAGGGCCCCCGGGAACCCGCAACCATCAAAGCCGTACCGCCGTCCGGCATGATTCATTCCAACGTCATTCTCGGTGGCGTCCCGAAGACGATGGGCAGGAAGGCGCGCGATGTCCTTCGCGTGGATCGATTTCTGGGGTACATGGGTCCTTCCGGCGACGGTCTGCCTGCGGGCCCCTCAAAACCGGTTGCCCTGAACGGCGCCGAAATGCTTGTCATTGACGATGCCGGCAACGGATTTCGGTCGAACCGGAAGGCATGGCCGTTCGATCCGGAAAAAGAGGCGGATGCGCTGGCGGATACGGTTGTCATATACAAAATGAGCCGTCCTTTGGCAGACGGGCCGCTCTGGAAGGCCATCGTCAAAGCGCCTAAGAAGGACTGGGTTGTCGTCGTCAACGCGTGTGACCTGCGCTGTATGCAGGGGGTGAGAATAAGCCGTTCCCTGTCATGGGAGAGGACGGCCAAAGACTTTGTCTACGAAATGCTCCGCGTCGGGTCCTGTACGGAGCTGCAGAAGTGTCCGAACCTTGTTGTCCTTTTCGGATATGAGGGCGTGATTCTCTACAGCGGTCAAGACAAACAGGACGGCTGCATATTTTATGAAAAATCCATGCTTGAAGGAGATGTGCAGTCTTGCGTTCCGGGCGCCATGGTCGGCGGACGTTCGTTGCTAACCGCTACACTGGCTACGGAGATAATCGGACGAGGTAGTGTTGACGAAGGGCTCAGACAAGGGATTGTTCTGGGCCTTCGGCGTGCACGTGCCTTGTTGACCGCCGGATTTTGCCTGGACTCGTCCGACGCGTCGCACCCGCTGCGATATCCCCTGGAGTCAGTACTGGAGGAGAAGATCACGCCCGTGCCTCCAATGGCGCTTCGATGTTGCCCTATCGACATGTCCCACCGACTGGAGCAATCCGAACCGCGGGGCTGGCGCATTCTGGACTCCGTGACCTCGCGGAAAAGGCGTCTCGTCGCGGCGGCGTTGGTGACGGATGGGGATATCCCAAAGGAGCTGGATGCGGCCCCCGAGCTGGTCATCGGCAAATTCAGCACGCGAGACCGGTACGAAATCGAGCACACACGAGCCATTCGCGAGCTTATCGATGAGTATCTCGCCAACCGGAACCCGGAACACCCCCTCTGTTTTGCCGTTTTCGGACCTCCCGGATCGGGAAAATCGTTTGCCGTGAAGCAGATGGTCAAGGGCATGGAGGCCATGGGCCTCGTCAGCCGGACGTACAACATATCGCAGATGGACGGCCCGTCGGATCTCATCAAGGTGTTCCAAGAGATTCGGGACATTCGCTTGGAAGGGAACGTGCCGTTCGCGTTCTTCGATGAGTTTGACGGCAAACTGAATGAAAAACCGCTCGGTTGGCTGTCGCAGTTTCTTGCGCCGATGCAAGACGGCAAATTCACCGACAGCGGTGTGGTCCATCCGATCGGCAAGGCCGTTTTCGCTTTTGCCGGGGGCGTCTATGACAATTACGCGGCCTTCATAGCAAACAAAGCAAGCAACACGGTAGCCACAAGAGAATCCCTGACGCCCAAGGAACAGTTCCGGGCGGCGAAGGGTCCGGACTTTGAGAGCCGCCTGCGCGGGCACATTAACGTCATGGGTCCGGACCGCCAGGTTACGGAACAGGATGATGACGAAGCGTTTGTACTGCGGCGCGCGCACCTGTTGCGCGTTCACCTGGAACTCGATCCTACGGCCGTGGGGCTCAAGCGGCCTGACGGCGCGATCAGCATGGATGAAGGTCTTGTGCGGGCCTTTCTTTACGTGCGCCGGTTCCGGCATGGGGTCCGCTCCATATCGGCTATCATCGAGATGAGCCGGCTGTCCGGAAAAGCACACTACGACCAGTCCTGCCTTCCGGACGAAGCCCAGCTCAACATGCATGTCGATGCGGACGAGTTTTTGTGGCTTTGCGAGCGGGAGCGTTTCCAGTCCCTCCTGCGGCGACGGGACTGGATAGGTGACCCCGACCGACCGTTTCGGGAAGTAGAGTGGGATTTTGTTGAACCTCTAGCGTCGATGGTCCAGGGAGATTATCGCAAGAAGCGTCGGGAAAGCGATCAACACGCACCGAACTCGGATCCATATGGTCATCTGAAGCGATCCAATATCGATGCCGCAGCACATGTCCCGAGCAAATTGCTTTTCGCCGGTTACACGTTGCGGAAGGTCGTGCCGGAGATCCATCATCTCATGGACATGATCAAAAAGCATCAACCTCCGTTCGCGGAACATGATATCGTCAAATTGTTCAGCAGTGCCGTTCTTCAGGAAATGGCTAGAATCAGTGGAATTCGACCTCATACGCCGATCACCGAGCTGCAGGAACTCCTGGAGGATGGGAACTGTTTGTCCGACGCGCAACATCATGCGCTGGCGTCTTACGCCGCCCGCGCTACTGTCGGGAATAGAGCACCAGTAACCGTTTCCAAGGTAATCAAGCGGTTACAGGAGGCTGACCCCGGTTTAGACGTCACGAGTGCGCTGGATCGACTGGCAATGGAGGACGGCGTCGATGGGTCGCCGCCCTTTACTCGTGAGCAGGTTATCGAGTTGGCGAAGATGGAACATGACCGTTACTGCCGCGAACGTGCTTTGGCCGGTTACAGGTACGCGGATATACCCAGAACCGACAATGACGGACTCCGAAGTCCATTCTTGGCGCCTTTTGAGAGACTGCCCCTGGATGTAGCCTTGTACGACATCGAAGCCGTTGAGGCACTCCCTAGGATACTGGCTGAGCTTGGCTATGTGATGCATCCAATGCAGAGCGCGGCAAAACACTGTAACTGTTCCCTGAATCGATTGAGTATGCGTTAGCTTTCCCTGCGGGACCGCGCGTATGCAGGAAAGGGTGCCGGTGGCAAACAAACACACACATGATCTGGTGCAGCTCACACCGAACCCGTATTTGCACTTCGGGTTGCGCCTGGGGCGGGACGAGATTAACGCGTGGCTGCTCAGCACGGGTGTTACGACCGCCGTCGGCGCATTGCTCGCCGTGTTCGGAGGTTTACTGCCGGCGGCGGCTCATGCGCCGATCCTGGCCGTCGTTGGCCCGTTGGCAGAAAAGCCGGGGTTGCTGTTCCACTACGTCAAGGCGGCGTTTTGCACCTGGCGCGAGGCCCCGCCCGGTGAACGGCGGTCTCGGCGATACTACGTCCGTCAGGCCGTTCGCGACGGCTGGCCGTCCCTGCGCGCCGACCTGCTCTATCACGACCCCAGCTATTCGATTCTGCTATGGGGGCTGATTCGTATCGCCGGCAATCCGTCGGTGCCGGCGGTTGCCCTCTTAGCGGCGGTCAGCTTTTTCACCGCTATCGCCTGGGCGTCCGGCCTGGACGTGCTCTGGGTCCACTGTGCCTACAAGCTGCTGCACGTTCGTCTTCGCTATGCCGGCTTCGTAAGGAAATCCTACTACGAGGCACGCTTTCTAGTGGATCCGGAGGATGACACGGCGTTCTCTCCGGAGAAGGCCTTGGACCGGTTGCGGGAGCATTTCGCGCTTCCCGTTCGCACGTCCTACACATACCGTGACCGGTATCTCACCTCGCTCTCGTCGGCCGTCTATAACGGACGTAAACCTTATGTCCGTTTCCGGCAGCGGACGGCTGAAGACGGTTCGGTGTCCAAGCAGGCGGTTCAAATCATGTACACGCGTTCCAGGGAAGTCGGCCGACATGCCACGGAGCTCTATCGTTGTTTCGTGATCCGTAAAGAGAAGTTCGGCTTTGATTTTGCTCCGGATCAGTCGATGCCGTGGAAAGTAGAGGAAATCCCCGACACGCTGGTCGCCCGTCTCGTTCGGCGCCTGGGCGCTGAGGACCGGCTCAAGGACGTGTTCTTCCGGCGGCATGTAGCCATGGATCCCAACGGTATTTTCATCTCGGTCGACATGCCTCCTCAATACCCCGCGCCGGACGGCACGTATTGGATCGAAATTAAGTCTCGCGAGAATCTCGACACGCTGCACCGCGTCAGCGACTATATCGCCTGGAAACTTCCCGTCCGGGCCACCACGCAGACTAAGTGCGACCCGTTGTGGAATCAGGAAGACAAAGGAAACGCATCATGAAAGACGGCATGCAATACCTGGATTGCTGTAAACACCCCAAGCTCGAGACGGTGAAGTGCTTCCTCTCGACGGAAACCGAGCTGGTGGCGATCCGCTGTTGCCGGGGCTGCGGCACCCACTGGTTCTATCGGCTCCATGAATACGAGTGCATTACCGACGGGTACGATCGCAACATCTGGTATGTCCGGCTGACGCCGGAAGAAGTCAACATACTCATGAAGTCGGATGCCGCCCCGCCACCGGACCGCTTCGCCGACCATCCCGGTTTTTTGATGAACGAGGACGGCATGAACAGAATCCAGGGCATCCCGTATTTTCTGGAGTAGGCAACCCGCGGTTAAACAACGCCGTCGTGTAAACCCAAATGCGTCTTTTAAGGAAGGTCGCCGCTTGGTGTAATGGTTTCTGTGTGTTGTACTTCCCGCTTCCTTCGGCACAGTCATGTCGTCGTCGTAGGGAGCTTACACAAGGCGAAGGACGGGCACGATGTCGGCCCCGAATACGATTTGACGGTTATGTCTTAACAAGTATTGCACGAGTGACAGCGTTCTGTAATGCAGATGTGGCAGCGGGCGCTCAAAACCGTCAGTGATGTATTGTCAAAAGTTGTGTATGGGAAGCGGATTAGCGGATCCTCCTGAACGTTCCTTACGCATTGCTCCAAGGAGCCAGTGGAGGCATGGTCTGAGACGCGAATGTCAATGCGCAGACGGAGTTTGACAGGCACTATGTCGCCGTTCCAAAGTGGCGCCCAATCCCTTTGCCGGAGCGAACGAACATGTCCGAGCAATGCGTCCAGGACCGTCAGATCAGAGTGTTTATCTCCTCCACCTTCCGCGACATGCACGCGGAGCGCGATCACCTGGTCAAAGTGGTGTTCCCGCAGCTGCGGCGGCTGTGCGAGTCCCGCGGCGTGACCTGGGGCGAGGTGGACCTACGCTGGGGCGTCACCGACGAGGCCGCCGCCGAAGGCAAGGTGCTGCCTATCTGCCTGGAGGAGATCAACCGCTGCCGTCCCTACTTCATCGGCCTGCTGGGCGAGCGGTACGGCTGGGTGCCGGAGAGCATCCCGCAGGAACTGCTGGGGAAGGAAGCGTGGCTGCAGGAGCAACTCCGGGAGCACAAGTCCGTCACCGAACTGGAGATCCTGCACGGCGTCCTTCGCAACCCCGCCATGGCCGGGCACGCCTTCTTCTACTTCCGCGACCCCGCCTGGCTCGCCCACCTGCCCGCCGGCGCCCGGCGGGAGGACTACATCAGCGAGGATGCGACCAGCGCGGACAAGCTCCGGGAGTTGAAGCGTCAGATCCGTACCAGCGGGCTGCCGGTGCGGGAGGACTACCCGAGCCCCGCGGCGCTCGGGGATCTGGTGCTGGCCGATCTGACGGCGGTCATCAACCGGCGCTGGCCCGAGGGTTCCCAACCCGATCCCCTCGACCGTGAGGCGCTGGACCACGCCGCCTATGCCCGGAGCCGCGAGCGGGTCTACATCGGCCGGCCCGAGTACTTCGCCCGGCTCGACGCCCACGCAGCCGGCGGAGGCGACCAGCCGTTGGTGGTCCTGGGAGAATCCGGTTCGGGCAAATCCGCGCTCCTGGCGAACTGGGCGGCAGGCTACCGACGCGCCCATCCCGACGCCTTCGTGCTGGAACACTACATCGGTGCCACGCCCGGTAGCGCGGACTGGGCCGCGCTCCTGCGCCGGATCATGGGCGAGTTCAAGCGCAAACTCGGCCTTCAGCAGGACATCCCCGACAAGCCCGACGCCTTGCGCAGCGCTTGCCCGAACTGGCTGCACATGGCCGCGGCAAAGGGGCGGATCGTCCTCCTGCTCGACGCGCTGAACCAACTGGAGGACCGGGAGGGCGCGCAGGAACTCCTCTGGCTGCCACCGGTCATGCCCGGGAACGTACGCCTGATCGTCTCGACCCTTCCGGGGAAGCCGCTGGACGAGGTCGGGAAGCGCGGCTGGCCGGTGCTGCGGGTCGAGCCGCTCTCCACGGACGAACGCCACGAACTGGTCCGGCAGTTCCTCGGGCAATACAGCCGCCAACTCAGCCCCGCCCGCATCGATCGCATCGCCGCCGCCCCGCAGTCGGACAACCCGTTGTACTTGCGCGTATTGCTGGACGAATTGCGGCTGTTCGGCATCCACGAGAAATTGGACGAGCGCATCGGCCACTATCTGCAAGCCGAGTCTCCCTACGAACTCTACGGGAAGGTCATTGCCCGGTGGGAAGCGGACTACGGGGGCGGCTCGGACCTGGTGGGGGACTCGGTGTCTCTCCTGTGGGCGGCCCGGCACGGTCTCTCGGAGGGCGAACTGCTCGACGCACTGGGGCAAGACGGCCAGCCGCTTCCGCGGGCTGTGTGGTCGCCACTGTTCTTGGCCATGGCCGACGCGCTGATCAGCCGCAACGGCCTGCTGACCTTCGCGCACGACTTCCTGCGCATGGCGGCGCGGGACGCCTGCGTGCCGACAGAAGCCCACCAGCGAAAGGCCCACAAGCGCCTTGCGGACTACTTCCAGCGGCAGCCTTCCGGCTCCCGCCGCACCGACGAACTGCCCTGGCAGTTGGCGAAAGCCCGCGCATGGCCGCGGCTGCGCGACTTGCTGGCAGACCGCGCCTTCCTCGCCGAGGCGTGGGACCGGAACCAGTTTGAAGTGAAGGTGTACTGGACGGAGATGGAGGCCGATTCGGCGCTGCGGATGACCGAAACCTACGGCGGGCTGATCGAGCACCCCGATCAGGAAGATGACAAGGATCACCTGTGGCGCGTGAGTGCCATGCTGGCGGACACCGGGCATCCCGAAGAGGCATTGGGACTGCGCGGCTCACTGGTGGATCATTTCAGGGCAACAGGCGACACGGCCAACCTCGGTGTATGCCTCGGCAATCAGGCGAATATCCTGTATGCGCGTGGCGACCTTGACGGGGCCATAGCGTTATTCAAGGACGTGGAACGAATCTGCCGCCAGTTGGGCAATCTGGACGGCTTGCAGGCATGCCTCGGCAATCAAGCGGGGATCCTGTATGCGCGTGGCGACCTGGACAGGGCCATGGCGCTGCACAAGGAGCAGGAGCGCATCTGCCACCAGTTGGGCAATCTGGACGGCTTGCAGGCATGCCTCGGCAATCAGGCGAATATCCTGTATACGCGTGGCGACCTTGACGGGGCCATGGCGCTGCACAAGGAGGAGGAGCGCATCTGCCGCCAGTTGGGCAATCTGGACGGCTTGTCGCGCACCCTGGGCAATCAGGCGGTGATCCTGTATGCGCGTGGTGACCTGGACGGGGCCATGGCACTGCACAAGGAGGAGGAGCGCATCTGCCGCCAGTTGGGCAATCTGCACGGCTTGCAGGCATGCCTCGGCAATCAGGCTGTGATCCTGAAGGATCGTGGCGACCTGGACGGGGCCATGGCGCTGGACAAGAAGAAGGAGCGCACCTGCCGCCAGTTGGGCAATCTGCACGGCTTGCAGGCATGCCTCGGCAATCAGGCGGTGATCCTGTATGCGCGTGGCGACCTGGACGGGGCCATGGCGCTGCTCAAGGAGAAGGAGCGCATCTGCCGCCAGTTGGGCAATCCCGACGGCTTGCAGCACACCCTCGGCAATCAGGCGTTGATCCTGAAGGATCGTGGCGACCTAAACGGGGCCATGGCGCTGTGGAAGGAGCAGGAGCGCATCTGCCGCCAGTTGGGCAATCCCGACGGCTTGCAGCGCACCCTCGGCAATCAGGCTGTGATCCTGAAGGATTGTGGCGACCTGGACGGGGCCATGGCGCTGAACAAGGAGAAGGAGCGCATCTGCCGCCAGTTAGGCGACACTGAGGGACTGGCCACGTCGCTGGCGAACCAATCCCTGGTGCTCCAACAGCAAGGTCAAGCGGGGGCGGGCTTGCCGTTGGTTGAGGAAGCGCACCGATTGGCGACGGCACATGGGTACGCCGCGCTGGCCCGCCAGATCGAACCGATCTTGAACTATGTCCGCCGCGCTGCCGCAAGTAACTGAGCAAAGTAATATGGAGCACCGAGGTCTGACATTCCGTGTTTTCGTCAGTTCGACGTTCAGTGACCTGGTCCACGAACGCAATGCGTTGCAGGAGCGGGTCTGGCCGGAACTGGAGCGGTATTGCATGCTGCGGGGGTTCCAGTTCCAGGCGATTGACCTGTGTTGGGGGGTGCCGACCGAGGCGGGGCTCGATCACCGCACCATGCGGATCTGTTTCGACGAGCTGCAGGGCGCCCAGGAGGTGTCTCCGCGTCCCAATTTCCTGGTTCCACTCCGGTCGGAAGACCGTCATATCGATATCGCGGCATCACCGGATGGCCCGGCAGGAGTCGGAGAGTGAAGCGCATTCTCTATGTGGATCGGGATCTGAGCTATTGCGGCTCGGTGTTGTTTGCACAAGAACTGCGGGCCTTGGGCGAAGTGTGTCTCATGGAGTTGCTATCTTGGGACGTGACCGAGACGGTTGAGCGGGCGGTGTCTAAAGACTGTCCATTCGATGCCGTGGTGAGTCATTTGCCGCAAGCGGAAGCGCCCTTGCGCGATCAGAGCATGTCGCATCGAGGATGGGCGTTTGATTTGAAACATGCAGTATATGGTCCGGCGTTCGGAATGTTGGGCGGCATCAAGGAGATCGCCGATATTCCGGTAATGGTGTACACAGGTGCCGCTGAGATAGACATCCCCGCAGTGCCGTGGGAACTGTCCGGTGCGGACGACATCGTGCATAAGAGCCACGATCCTGAAAAAGATGGGCGGCGCATGGTGAAGGCGATCCGTGAAAGATGGGATAAGTACGCGGAGTTGCCTCCGGCAACCGAGGTCCGTTGTGAGACGGATGCCTCCTCGGCCTGGGTCGAGACGCTGGTCCGGCTGAACTGGGGCGTGGGGATGGTGGCGGGCACCCACATGGCCAGGATATTGCAGGGACTCGAATGGCTGGCGGAGCGAATAGACGCGCAGGGCGTATCGGCTGGCTGCGACGTGGCAAAGGACATCATGGGCATGCTGTGCCTGGAAGCGGTATGCGGATCGCGTCTTCGGATTCGCGTGAACGACGCAACACCGGAAGCCTGGGATGCACTATGCCGGGCGCATCGGCTTCTGAACGGGAGATATCTACGGCAGGCGGAATAGAAAGTGTTTATGTCACGTCGCCCAAGACAATAATGTCATTTCCAATCTTCATCAGCGCAATTTGAGGAGCAGCACGAGCAGCAGGGGGGTGAGAAGCGCCTGCAGGAGCGCAAAGCGCATCAGGACCTGGGCGTTGGGCCAGCCCCCAGATTTCGCCGACAGTGATCGTGCAGCGGGAACCGGACGCGATGCAGCAGGCGCATGAACCAGCGACCGCTCTGTTCACCGGCCGCATATCCGGAACGCCGGAATAGCCTGAGCATCGCGACTTTGACCAAGCCCGTGCCGCCATTGGCCAGTACAATCGGCGCTACCACGACGATAAGGAACGGATTGCCCGACATCATGACGGCTATGCCGACCAGGAGCCCGAGCGCACGGGATCCGGCGTCGCCCATCAACAGGCGGCTCGGCACGGCATTGTGCCATAGGTAACCGGCCAGCAGGCCGATCCAGCAAAAGACCAAGATCGCCCAGTCTGCGCCGTCCGGATTGTGGGCAATCAGCAGGTAGGCCGCCACGTTCTTGTGCCCGACAACGATGTAGAGAAACGCGCCGAGATAGAACAAGGAGAGTATCGAAAGCGTTCCGGCAAGACCGTCCACGCCGTCGCTGCAGTTGGTCGCATTGATCGCCAGCCAGAATGCGAGCGTTGCAACAACGATGAACAGTGGGGCCGAGAGGACAAACTCTCCTTTCAGGAACGGCAGCCAGACGTTCGCAGGGCAGATAGCGCGCGAGCTTCGGCAGCAGTATCCAGGTCAACACCGCCATGAGCCCACCGCCGAGGCCGATCCGCACCAGGTAGAAACCCATCAGCCGAGACGGCCCGAAATAGGGTTCGAGAAGACGAGCCAGTATCTCAAGCATACACTACCTCTCCTGTTCATCGTGTTGTTGCGGTGGTGGCGATTCTGGCGGAATCTCGTGTTGCCCGCAAATCGGGCACTTGCAGCCCGCGGCATACCAGTGAATGTCGCAGGCATAATTGTCGCATTCCGGGCAGTAGACCAGCCGCCACTCGGGACGCATCGGATAATCGTCGCATAACGGGCACCATGCCATACGTTGTCACCTCCGCACCATGCCCGGCGCTCAAGCACCCATATTGTGCCGCGACATGGGCGGCTCGTTGCGGTCATGGGCACGGTAGCGATGCTTGGGGCGTTTCCTATCGTACATGTTCGGCATCAGGAAAGCACGCTTCTGCTCCCGTGCA
Organism: Sedimentisphaerales bacterium; assembly: GCA_016932895.1. The sequence goes on from JAFGCA010000528.1 coordinate 11,920, forward strand.
ATTCCGTGCCATCGCTCACTATTTTGTAATCGCCAATTCCGCCAGGTTGCTTCCGCCACAGCCGCCCCCACACCATATGACAGGGCGCATTCGCATTTTTTCAGTCCTGCACGAGAATGAAAGAAATGCGTGGGTGTGGCGTCTTTCTCTTGTGAGGACGAAACCATGCACACAGAAAACCGGACAAATGAGGATAGCACAAACGACGCCCTTTCCCTGTTTGCGGCCAATGACCGATCGTTGAGCCGCCTGATGCGGACAGCACTGCGCGATATGGGTGTCCGCCCACGGCGGGTTATGCGATGCAAGGTCCCTACGACTTCATTCGTGCCGTCAGAATGATCCCGCTGGAAGAGAGTAGTCGGGTGGCGGTCAATGAAGTGGATGTCGCGGCCGATGGCTTCTTCGAGCAGCTCCAGCATCCGGTGCTTCGAATGCTCCCGCGGCATGGCCGTTACGGCGTCATGGAAGTCCTGTGCAAGTTCGAAGAGCATGGTTTGAACTCGGATTGCGGCTTTTCGATTGCGGAACCGCCCGCTTGTGGAGTGGGGAATGCGGATTGCGACGTCTGGAATGGAGAACAGATAGGCCTGCGACCAAACACACCTCGTTCCGCCGACAAAGAACTACATATCCTGCTGAGAAAGAGACGCACGGATTTCCAGGTTTGGCGTGCGTACGTTATCCCTTCTTCCTTACCTTAAACGGCAGGGCGCGAAGGCGAAGTTCGTTGCCCATAAGCTCGAACTCGGGGTCCTTGTGAACCAGGGTGGCATCGAGTAGAGATGCGGCAGCGGCCACGAACGAGTCGGCCAGGGATATCCCATATTCGGCCTTGTGTCGGGCGGCCAGCAGACATTGCCTTTTGTCCGGGTAGACCCAGTTCAGGGACCAGGACTTCACGAGGCCGACCAGGTAGTCCGCGCTCGATTCGTCTTTTTCCTGGATCGTAATGTACCTGACCTCGGTTAGAGTGACGACGCTGGCGTAGAGAATGACTTCACCCCGCAGGCCGGCGCGCAGATAGTCGGCCACCACCTCGGC
>JAFGCA010000529.1 GCA_016932895.1 Sedimentisphaerales bacterium
GGCCTCAATGTCGTCGTGCGGATAGCGGCCACGCCATTGTGACATCTCCGCCGGCGGCACGAGGAAGCTGCACGTCGCTGCATCGTAGGCGATCCCGTGTCGTTCGTGGGTCGGTCCGGTCATATCGTGTTCTTATGGCCCCCTTGCTGACGGCTTCGGTCAAAAGCGAATATCAATCCTGTCGGTACGCCCCCCAGTATATCGCACGCGGCAACGCCGACGCAACCGGCGAATCGCACCACCGCGCCGTTGCATGTATTAGAGTTTCGCGGAATCCGGATCCCGTCCTTCGTCACTCTCCGGGTGGCGGCGTCAAGGCCGTAGGCCTTGGCCATGGCGCAACGCCCGGGGCTCGCATAGCGCCACGGGCAACAGACAAGTCCCCCATCGCCAAGCTACGCTTGACGCTGCCACCCACCGTACGACTCACGGCTGTCCTTTGATCCTGGTCTCGAGTTCGCTCGGTGCGAATCCTTCGGCTTGCACGGCGCGGTGGGCGTCGGTCAGGATCAGCCAGGGCAGGGATTGGACGCCCCAATCGAGGCGGAGCCGTGTCGTGCTTCTCTCGGTGGCGGTAACCGGGAAGGGGACCTTCTGGTCCTCGGCCCATTCCGCCAGCGCCTGCGCCTCGGATGGCGCCGCTTGAATAGCGACGACGGATATCCCTTTGTCCTTGAGTTGATGCGCCTTCTGCACGAGCTGGCGGATGCAGCGCCGCGACGGTCGCTGGTTCATGTCGAAGAAGCACAGGAGCAGCGGCCTTGCCTCTGCGGCCTCCGCTGACACGGAAGGAACGACCGTCTTCAAGGGGGGCAGGGGCTTGCCCAGCAGCGATTGGGGCACTGCCAGGCGGCCCGGCACGACGATGCGAACGTCGTTCTGACCCGCCTGGACTTCGACGGTGGTTGAGCCGCCGGGCGAGTTTGCCTGGATGCGTATCGGTCCTTCGCAGATGCGCCCGAGGACGAACCGGCCCTGGCGATCCGTCGCCATGGTCCTGGAAGGCTGGCCCTTGCCGTGCGCATAGATCACCAACCGAGCGCCGGGTACGCCGTCGGCGTCGACGAGCACGCCGGAGATTGACCGGTTTGCCGGCTGGAGGACTATCGGGTCGAGGGTCGCAGAGGTGCCCGGCTCGCCTGGGATCGTGATGCGATTGCGCGCTCTGCCATAGCCGGAGGCGTGTACCGAGATTCGATGCACGAATCCGTCCCGCTCCGGAACGACCGCGTCTATGTGAAAATACCCTTGTGAATCGGTTGTCGTTTCGTGCCCGACCGGTATGAGCGCATTGTGGGTGCTCAAGCACAGCTCGACTCTCGCGGCGGCAATTCCGCTGCCGTTCGGGTCAGTCACTCGTCCGGACACGCGCAGTGCCGGCTTGAGTCGAATCCGAACCGGTGCGGCGGCCGGTTTCCCCTCGACGACCGCCGCGAGGTTGCGTGGTACGTGGCGAACGAGCCATACGTCCAGCGGATCGTCGAGGTAGAAGGGCGTTTCGAATCGGCCTGCCCCGTCGGTCACGGCCTCGTCGGTCCCTGCCACGTAGTAGTTGACGATGGCGCCGGAAACGGGGCGATCCTCCTCATCGAGCGCGAGCCCGGCGACGCGCGGATACCGCTCCAAAACGACCCGGGCTTGGGTGGTCCGGCCCGCCACCACGAGTGCCTCTCCCTCGTAATCCCAGGGGCAGTACCCGTCGAGGTGGCCCAGGAAGCGACATTGTCCCGGCGGGGCGTGGATTTTCAGGCGGCCGTCGGCGTCGGTCCGAGCGGCCTTGTGGAAATTGGACCGTTCCGTCTCGCCCGCTTGCCAGCAACGGAGCGAAAGATCGGCGAGCGGCGCATCTGTCTTCGCTTCGCGGGCCACGATCTCGACCACACCGCCGGCGTGCAGCATCGCCCTGACCTCCCTGGAGTCCTCATCGGCGCCAATCTCGAAACGGACCCTTCGGTCCACCAGACCCGTTTCGAACGCGGTCGTAACCGCGATGTAATGCTTGCCCGCAGGCACCTTACGGAATGTGAATCGACCGTCCGGCCCCGAAACCGTCCTGTGCGGCAGATAGGAATACCCCTGCTCTTCATGAAAACGCTCCGGATGAATGACTACGCCGGCGCCGGCGACCGGCTTTCCGCCTTCGGCCTCGACTACCTGTCCGTGGACCGGCACCCCGTTGGGTACAGTCAGGCGAATATCGGTGCTTCCGGCCTGATACCCGCAGATCGTCATTCGATTGGTCGTGTATTCATAGGCCAGGGATTCGCCGGACGCCTCGGCCACAAAGTCCGCACTGACATCGGCGGAGAACTGCTCGAAACGAAAGGCCCCCTGGCCGTCCGTCCGTACCGTCAACCACGCCTCGGGCCCCAAGACGGGCCACTGTTCGAGCCGCTGCAGATGGCTGCTCTTGGGGGCGGCGCGGACCGTCGCGCCGGATACGGGCGTTCCGGCGGCGTCAACGACCGTTCCTGCCAGGACCGACGGTTTCTCCAGCACGATGATATTGTCGTCGGCATGTGTGAGGATATCCCAGCCGAGCGCCAGGCCCTGTTTGCGGGCGATGATGCAGACGCGATACGACGGGGTCACATCGGCACTGAAGACGAATCGGCCTTCGCGATCGGTCTTGACGATCTCGTCCCGCAGTCGCGCGAAATCCCTGTCGCTGGAGTAGTCATGAACCTTCTCACAAAGCGCCACCTCCGCCGCGACCACCGGCCGGGCCTTGTAGTCCACGACCCGTCCGCCGATCGGCAGCGCATTTGACGATGGCGCCCCTATGCAGAGGGACAGGACAATCCATGCGATGACTCCCCATTGGTTATTCATGACAGCTTCCTTCTTCGCAGTGCAATCGTTCAGTTCGAGCTCTTTGACGTGCGGACGGTGCAGTCGGGCAGGGCCTGTCGCAATCGCTCCACGGCGGCCTCCTCCGACATGCCCGCCGTGTTGATGGCAAGGACCTGCAGGCGACTCATTCGTTTCAGGGGCTCTGCCGCCGCGTCCGTGAACGGCGTGCCGGACAGATCGAGAGTCTCAGTTCCTTGCCCGGGGGCACTGTCACGTCCCCCCGAGCTCCGCCCCACGACGTCCAGTCTTGCCAGCGTGTCGACCCGCGGTCGCGCATGTCCAGCCGGCCGAGGGAGACATCAGCGGGAAAGTGAACCACCCGCGAGGGTCCTTTGTCCAGCACTGGCGCTCTATTGTCACTCTCGCTCGGGCCTGTTCCAAGGCAGATACCGACCCCAAGGCAGCCGATCACAATCCAGGCAAGCTTGTTCATCATTCAATCTCCCAATTCTACGATCTCATGATCCAACTCATTCAGCGCAAACCCTTCCGCACGCACGATATGCTCGGTATCCGTCAAAATCAGCCAGGGCAGGGACTGGACGCCCCAGGCGGATTTGACCTTCTCGATATCGCCTTCGATTCTGCCTACGGGGAAGGGAATCTTCTGGCGGGCGGCCCAGGCGGCCAGTTCATCCTCATCGACATCCGGCGCCTGCACCGCGACGACTTGCACGCCTTCCTCTTCCAGGTCCTTTGCCTCCTCGGCCAATTGGACGACGCAACGCCGCGCCGGTCGCTGATTCATGTCGAAGAAACAGACCAGGAGCATCTTGCCACGTGCCTGTTTCAGATCGAATGGCACTGCAATGCCGTCGAAGCTCTGGATGCAACGTACCGGCGTCGTTGGCTCGAAAGCCGATACCTCCGCCTCGACCGGCTGGTGCCGGCTCACGGTCGTTTCGGACGAGAACTGCGGCGTGAACGCTCCAGGGGCGATGTGCGCGTTGGGCTCGAACGATTCGATCGTGACGTCAAAGCCGCTCGTCGGCGCCAGCCCCGTGGCGTCATCCCATCTGTAGGATGCTTCTTTGATCTGCTCGGGGAAGGGCACGCCGTTACGCATCGTGATGGTTCTTGCTTCGTAAAGGTATCGCAAGTGGTCGTGCTCGTAGCGTTCGATTCGCACCGGAAAGACGGCGGGCTCTTCGCTCACCCAGACCTTGAGCTTGTCTTTCGAGCTGAGCGTGGAGACGATCAAGGAGCACGGCACACCGTCGAGCGCGCCTGCGCCCGGGAATTCGACGTCGTGGCCGAGCAGGTCCTCCACGACGTCGGCCGGCCAGAAGCGGTCCAGCCGATAGATGGGCCGTTGCTCTCGCCTGCCTTGCCAGACCGTGGCGACATCGCCCAGCATCGTCCACCGGACACTTCTGTCGCCGTCGAAGTAGCTCTTGAAATGGAAGCTCGAGCCTGTTTCGGCAAGCTCGAAGGCGTACCGGCTGCCGCTGAAGGCATAATTGCATGTGAGAAGGCGCGGCGCCGGGAGGAACGCACTGGTCTCTCGTATCTGGTAGCGCGCTTGTCCGCTCGTCGGAAAAGCGAGGTTGGCCGCCAGTCGGTCGAGAAGCAAGCCGAGGTTCTTCTGCGTCGTCGACGTCTGCGGCTCCTCCGTCCCCAGCGCGGCTCGCTCTCCCAGGGCAACGACTTCGACATCGGTTTTGCGGCCTGGCTGCAGCGAAACGTTACGAAACTCGACCCATTGATAGGAGCGCTTCTCGAACTCGAACCTGTCGATGTCCTCCAATGCGACGTTCCAGTGCCAGTAGATGCGTTTTTCGATGCCTTGTCCTTGTCCATGTCTGCTTCCCTGGCCCGCGCGTACGTTGCCTTCGCGGTCGTACATGAGCAGGTGCGTGGCCTCATCCACGTAGCGGTGCGTGATCTCGACGACAACGGCGCCACGCTTATCCTTGCGAGGCCAGGTGAAGACGAGGGCCTTGTCGCTATCGACGGTGATCTCTTCAGGCTCGGACTTCTGCCACTCTTCTGACCACTGGTCCACCCGTTGCCACGGCGCCGTACAGATACCGACTCGAATCGTATCGCTGAGCAGCGTCTTCTTGAAGTTGCAGACGAAGGATCGGAGCTCGGGCAAGGGTTGTTTGCCGGCGTCACCGGGGATTCCAGGCGTCACGTTGCTCTGGCCCAGCGAGTGGAACGCAGCGCAACTGTAGTCGTTTGGCCCGTGTATGCGAAGTGCGAACTCGCAGCCGTACTCGTCATAATTGCAGGTCGTGTATTGATGGGGACTGCGGTAGGGCTCCTGTGTCAACATGGCCCCGTCCGGCCTCCACCATTGGGATGGTTCCGACCGTTTGCCGAGAGAATGAAAGCTAACGCCCACGAGCTCGACGCGCACGCCGTTGGGCAAGGTCGCAGCAAAGCGCTGTGCTTCTTCTACGGACGCCGTGCTGCTCAGGCACAGGAGGAGCAGTATGGCGGATTTCATGATTTCACCTTTCTACTTGCGTCTCCAGCTTTCGTTCGAGCTCGCTCAGGGCAAACCCTTCCGCGCGCACGACATGCTCAGCGTCCGTCAGGATCAGCCACGGGAGCGATTGGACGCCCCAGGCCGATTTCGCTTTTTCCGCGTCCTTCTTGATTCGCCCCAATGGGATTTGGATGTTGCGCTCCGCGGCCCAGGCGTTCCACGTTTCTTCGTCGGTCACTGTCGCCTGGATGCCTGCCACGATCACATCCTTCTGCCTGAGTGCATCGGCTCGTTTGGTCAGGGTGCCGATGCAGTGGCGTGAGGGACGCTGGTTCATGTCGAAAAAGCACAGGAGAATCCGCTTGCCCTGCGTCTGCTCGGCGGGCAGGTCGAGGAACACCTCTGTGTTTGGCAGAGGCTTGCCGAGCAGGGACTTGCTCTCGATGTGAATCCCGTCGCGACCCAGGACGACCTTGACATCGGAGTCGCCGCCGTGGGCGTTGAGGAATCCGGCCCCGCCCGGATTGCTGCTGAAGCTGGCCTGGATACGCAGCGGCCCGGCGCAGACGCCGTCGACGGAAAACTGCCCCAGGGCATCGCTGACGGTCCGACGAGACGGCTGACCGGCCGTGTCGCCGCCGCGCGGGCCTGAGATGAAAATGGGCAGGCCCGGAGCCGGGGCCCCGTTCGCATCGACCACCACGCCGGAAATCGACTTGTCCGCCACCGGCAGGGTGATGGTCTCGACGGAAACCAGCCTGTCTTGGGCGTCGTCAAAGGGCAACGTTCTCACTTCCGTCGGCCCGTACCCCTGAGCTTCCGCCTCCAATCGGTACGTGAAGCCCTCGCGGGGCGCCGGAATCGCGCGGGCTTCATAGATGCCGTTGGCGTCGCTGAGGACCGCCGTCGCCGCATCGGTGAGCCAGCCGGGCATGGAAGCTCGCAACGAGATCTTTGCCTGAGGAATCGGCCTGGCGTTCGGATCGGTGACAAGGCCCCGGACCAGAAAGGCGCGGGCCAGCGTCACGTCGACCGGCTCGGCCTGGTCCTTCACATCCGCCAGGCCCGCCAGGTTGTTCTTCGGGTCCCGGGCCAGTAGCAGCACGTTTCGCACGCTCGCGCTCGGCCGCCACGCGACTTGGAATCGGCCCTCCTCATCCGTCCGCGCAGGCTCCTCGCAGATTGGCTTGGAGCTCACGATGACACCTGCTGCGGGTCGCCCGTTGGGGTCATGCACCGTCCCGGTGACGACGGGAAACGGGTCCAGTCTGACCTCCCGCCGGAGCACCTGGCCTTTGGACACAACCAGCGACTCAGGATCGCGGAAGTAGTTGTACGCGTCGGCCCACGTGACCACACTGCATTCGCCCGCCGGCGCACGCAGCCGGATGACGCCTTCAGCGTCGGCATACGCGGAATGGTACCAGCAGGGGTGCAGGCCGAAATTGGCCTGCTGCCTGATACTGGCCTTTGCATTCTCGATGGGTTTTGCCGTTGCGGCATCCGAAATCGCGATCTCGATCAGACCGCCTTTGCTTACCGGGATATTGACGTCGATCGTCTGCCCTGCCACGGCTGTGACCTTTACGTCTCTGCCGGTCCAGTCGGCCGTGCGGTCCTGCGGGGCGACGATCTGGAGCGAGTAGTCGTTTGCGGCCAGACCCCGGTAGGTGAACGCGCCGTCCGGGCCCGAGGTGACCGGAGCGACGCAGGAATAGTTGGCATATCGGGCGTTCGGGCGAGCCAGGAAAACAACACCCGAAACGCCTTTGCCACTGTCCTCGTCGATGATCTTACCTTGGATAATGGCTTCGGGCTTCACCACGATGCGGATATCCGTTTGTCCCGCCTTGAACTGGCTGCCGGCCAAATCGGAAAGTTCCTCTTCCCAATAGGTCCAGCCGGAGGCCCAGCCGGGGGCTTCGACCCAGAAGTCGGCCGAGGCAGTGGCCGGGATGTGGTCGAAGCGGAACCGACCCTGCTCGTCGGTCCGCGCGGTGAACCACTCGCGAGGCTCGTCAAAACGGACGCCCACCGATCCGCCCATCCAGTCCATCTTCAGGCAGGGCCGCACGGTCGCGCCCGCGACCGGTTTGCCGCTCTCGTCGACAACGACGCCCGCCAGAACCGCCGGTTCGCCGAGCCGGACGGTGAGGTCGCCACCGGAGCCCGCCGTCCGCAACCACTGCCAGCCCAACGAGAGCCCTTTCTTCCACGCAACGACCCAAACGTAGTCCTTCCGCTCGGCGCCGACCTGCACGCGAAACCGGCCGTCGGGTCCCGTGGTCGCCCGAGAGGGCGTTCGCCAGACGGTCCGACCCGCCGCGTATTCGTACAATTGCTCGGCGCCGAGAACCTCGGCGTCCGCCACGGGACGGCCTTGCTCGTCGACGACAGTCCCGGAGCATTCCACTTGTTTCAGGCGCGCCTGGCCCCATGAGGCGCCGCCGCAGAGAGCGAGAGCAGTGAAAACCGCCGCCGTCGATGTACGCAATGAACGAGTCATGTGAACCTCCATGAGCAAAAGGACCCTCTATTTCTGCGACTCAACAATCCGAGCCAGGATGCCAGCGAGTTCATCGAGGCGAAAACCCTCGGCCCGGACAATATGGTCCTTATCCGTCAGAATCAGCCAGGGCAGGGATTGAACGCCCCAGGTGAAGCGGGTTTCTTCGACGTCACCTTGAATCACTCCCGTCGGGAACGGAATGTCGTAGCTTCCGGCCCACTCATTGAGTTTGTCTTCATTGATTTTCGAGGCCTGAACGATGACAACGGCTATACCTTTTCCGTTCAGTTCTTCTGCACGTTTGGCAAGCGCTCTTACACAGTACCGTGACGGCCGTTGCTGCATGTCGAAGAAGCAAACCAGGACCGCCTTGTCACGGATGAGAGCGTCGGCGTCATCCAACAGCATGTTCAAACCTGGCAGTTTGGCGCCGAGGCGTGATCTGTACCGCGGACCCGGCTTCACTCTGCCGCTGAGAACATCGTCAAGGCTGTACCGAGACTGGTTCACGCTGTCGTAGACGTCCGTATCGGATTCTAAAGGCAGGCCAAATGCGGTAAACGCACGGTCTGGAACGGCCGCGCGGGATTCATAGGCCAATACCTCCAACTTCTGGCGGGCGTACCGATGACGAGGCCGCTTGGGGTTGTCATCATCGTCGAATTCGGTCTCCTCCTCAGTACGTTCCACGTCTTTGACGAAGCACTGGTTTCCATGCCATTGCCAGTGAATGCGGTACTGCCTGCTGCTCTCAGTCCGTCGCTCATCGTGTTCGTCTTCTGTTTCAACAAGCGACAAAATGCGAGCGGGTGGGCCCATGTTCATTCTTACTTCCAGCGTATCCTTCTCGCCTGCGGCCGCATGGATGCATGTCAATTGCAGAATGGCATCATCGGTAACGGTGACCGAGGGGAAAAGCCGCGTTTCCTGGGCCCATCCTGCGTATGCGCGCAAGAATTCGGCTGGTTCCACGCCATGAAATCGATTGAATGTATCCGGATGCATGTCATATCCGAGTTCTCGGTGGAAGATGCCAATCTCGTTGTCCTCGATTTCAAGATCATCGCCATGATACCGGATGCCGTATTCTGGATTCTCGGCAAAGATCCATTCAAGTTGCTTCACCTTGCCGCTGGGACCGGAGAATACGTCCGACCGGGACGAAGTCCCCTTGAATTGGAACTGAATGATCCTGTCTTCGTTCTCCTCTTCCCATCGATCCTTCTCCGCGGACTCCTTCCGGATTTCATGAAAGTGAGCTACGCCTCGGCCGCTCAGTAGATTAGGGTCGACTGCGTCGTTCATCCGTATCGCGGCTGCGACTCGTTGCAGCAAAGCCGCCAGTTCCGGGGACCATTCCTTCTTGCGCTCGCAGTATGCTTTCAACTCAAGGACCGGATTGTCCTCGGCGGGATCGTACAGGTGCTTGATTTCGGCGGCAAACAGGGCCCGCTTGAATACGGCCACCTCATCTATCATGCCGTGCCAGAATTCGCCTCTGTGCGTTGCGATGCCGCCTATGTAGAGTGTGCCCGTGAAGCCGTCTCGAGGCAACTCCTTCATCTGAATCAGCCGACCATCGAAATAGATGCCTCCGCGGGTTCCATCGAAGGTAGCGGCAATGTGCGTCCAGTCGTTTTCCTGAAGGCTCATCTCGTCCGTCTCTATGCCGTCGTCTTCCCATTCATTCTCATCTTCTTGCCAGATGACGGTGTTGAATTCCACATCTCCACCTGTCGCGCCCTGCACCGCGAAGAAGGACTCAGCACCGCTGTCGAACAGAAAGACGCGCCGATTGTTCACGCCACCGGTGGCGGTCTTGATCCAGGCGGCAAAAGTGAACGTCTCCAGGTGAACGTTCTCGACGGAGACGAAGCCATCCGTCCCAGGGAAGAAGCCCGCTGCGCCGGACTTGCCTTCGGGTCGATATTCGACCCCGTGGACCTTGCCATGGCGGCTGTTGCCGGATAGATCCGTGACATTGGCGTGGAATGGTTCGTCGAACGAATAGTAGAGCAGCAAATCTTCCCTCAGGTATTCTGTCATTTCAGCGAACAACGGTTTCTGTAGACCGCTTTCCCGTACTGTCCCCTCGGCCTTGAACTCACCACTCACAGTCCCAGCCAAACACAACGCGCATAACGCCCACACGAGTGTTACAGCCCTATGGAAGCTCTGAGGATTTCCCATCCGTCACCTCCTTGATCTTCTCATTGAGTTGATTGATTCCAAAGCCGGCAGACCGCATCGTGTGCGTGCGGTCGGTCAGGATTAGCCAGGGCAGGGAGCGGACGCCCCAGGTGAAACGGATTTGTTTGTGGTTGTTGCGTATCCTTGCGAGCGCGAAGAATTCGTGTGCGTTGGGGATGAGCTCATCAGATGGTTCCGCCTGGATGACGAGGACGGTAATATCTTGCTCGCGGAGGTACGCGGCTTTGGCGGCCAGTTGGCGCAGGCAATGTCGCGACGGACGCTGGCTTGTGTCGCAAAAGCAGATCAGCAGCGGTTTTCCGCGCAGGTTCTCCATCTCGCCGTCCAGGCTGACGTCGTTGAAGTCGGGGATGGGCTTGCCGAGCAAACTGGGTGGCTGCGGCACATGGATGTAGCGTCGAAATTCCTCGCCGCGGTGGTCCTGGATTTCGACGCCTTCCTTCAATTCAACGCGGAACATCTCGTCGGGCAGCGGCTCGTTGACGCGAACCTCGACGACCTTCATGTCGCGGCGGAAGCTGAGGTACATCTGGCCGGACTCGTCGGCGTCGTAGGACGCATAGCCCTGTGTCATCGGAAACCAGCAGCCCGGAGCAACTTCCCGGTAATCGTCCAGCCAGTGTCGCATTGTCACACGACCGCTCCTGACGTGGGCGATCCCCCGCAACCGCCGGTCCCTGGCGTCGACGTACCATCGGAACGTGAGCCCCTGGCATTGTCCCCGGCCTTCGTATTCGAGGATGTGGCGATCGGCTCGGCGAAGGATCTTCCGGTCCACAAGCCTGAAATGTTCCGGACGGCCGAAGAAATCCAAAGGTTGCTCAATGTCTGGCGTGTGCCACCAGAAGGAGTGGAGCTGCGTGCGGAGCCAGCTCAGATCGGATAGGAAGAAGCGGAAGATGGCGTTCGGATCGTTGCCGAGGTAGACGTGCTCCTGGCGGTGAGCCATGTAGTTTTCGTGTGAGACGGCCAACTTCCCATCCCAGACGCGCTCGGTCCACGAAGTGTTCGGGTCGTCGCGCAGGTAGCGCAGACGCTTGCGGTCGAAGGCCATCTCGTTCCGGTCGTGTGCCAGGGGGCGCAGGCCCGTCCAGCGATTGGGATCGAGCACCTCGTCGGGGAACTGCTCTTTGAGTTCGGCCCGGCGGGCTTCGATGGCTTTGGCTGTGTTGGTCCAGGCGCTTTCGATGCGGAGGTAGAAGCTGTTGACGTCGTGAATCCAGTTCTCGCTTTCGCGCACGGCGCGGACCAGCTCGGCGACATCGGGCGGCTCCGTTGCTTCCTGAGCGCACACAAAACCGGCCAGCAGCGCGAGCAATACGCACAGAAGCTCGGATCGTATTGTGCATGCCGAAAGCAACATGCCAACGGGCCCATTCGATTTCCGCTTGTTCGGCCGGAAGTATCGCGAATTCCAGACCACATACTCGCTTATGTAGACGCCAGCGGGGAGCGCTTGTTACTGAACTTTTGCAAAATGGAGATTAGGCTTACTTTAGGAAGGAAAAATCTCCTTCGCGATTTTTCCTTCCGAGAACGTAAGTGCTTTGCGTATGGGGATATAGGCCCATTCTTCAAGGAAACCACACCAACGATCCCCTTGAAGAATATAAGCCTAATCTCCATTTTGCAAAGACTCATCCTGACTGTTACACAAAAAGCCCGTTTTTCCTGTCGCTGCGGCCGATTTTCTCTCAGGCCGGGGGCATGGGCTCGGCGACCGGGGCCTTCGCGTCGGCGGGCACCTTCGAGCGGCCGTGGAAGATCGTGTGCGGCACCAGCGCACCGAGGTTGCAGCGGGTGCATTCCAGGCAGCGGATGCAGCGCAGATCATTGGGGCTCTTTTCGGGCTCGATGTTGTACTCGCACTGCTTGCTGCACAGCTTGCAGTTGGTGCACTTGCCGGCGGTGAAGCGCAGGAAGAAGGCCGAGACGCGGTTGAACGCCGCGAAGATCAGGCCCAGGGGACAGAAGACCCGGCACCACGGCCGGCGAAACAGCAAGATCGCGACCAGGAAGACGACGATGACGCTGATCTTCAAGGCGCTTGGCCACTCGATAGGCCCGCCGGCAATGGCCTGCTGGCCGATCTGCGGCAGGGCGGCTTCGATCCCACCGGCGGGGCAGATGCGGCAGATGAAAAGCGGGTGTTCCTCGCCGAAGAAGTAGGGAACCGCCAGCACCGCGACACCCAGCATGACGAAGCGAAAATGGCCCGTCCATTTCGGCAGCTCGAACTTGCGCGTCGGGACCCGGGCCGCCAGGTCCTGGAGCAGGCCGAAGGGGCAGGCCCACCCACAGAACAGGCTGCCCAGCAGCGCGCCGAACACAATTAACAGGCCGACGGTTATAAACGGGATCAGGTGCAGCGCGCTGAACTGAGCCAGAACGCCGATCGGGCATCCGAAGGTCGCCAGAGGGCACGCGTAGCAGTGAAACACCGGCGCGCAGATGGCGTGATAACGTATGCCCAGCGGATCCAGCCAGACGAAGAGGAAAGCGGTTTGCACCCACAGGCGGTGGGGTTGCAGCTTGGCGAAGAAACGGGCGAATCGGCTCTTGTCGGCCATGGGCACCACGGTCTCCTTTCAACTTCGTCAGGTCGGGCACGCCCGGGACGCCTTGATTCGCAGCGTGCCGAGCGGATCGCGGAACAGCCGGCCCGCGGCGACCGCGCGGTTCAAGACAAACTCCGACGCAACGGTTACGGTTGTGTCATTCGGGTCCTCGGGTTGCACGCTCCGGTCGTGCCACATAGCCCCGTAGACACACAGCCCACCGGCCAGGACGCACAGGACCGGGAAGGTACAGACTCGGATTTGCGTTTCGTTCATGGCGATTCCGATGAAAAATTACCTCGCAGCTATTCCACCGGTCTACCGGATTGTGTGAAATCGAAAATTCTCAGGGGCCGTGGACACCACGGCCGGTTACTACTTGCCTCACGTTGAGCAGGCTTCCGGCGCTTTGCCTTCGTAGGTCTTCTTGATCTGTCCGGACTCGTCGCGTTTGACGCCGCCGCGGGCGACTTCCTTGGTTACGGCCAACTCCGATGTCGGCGCCGCCCCCACCTGGCCGTCCTCGCTGGAAGCCACTGTGGCCGACTGCCGAAACAGGCCGTAGCCGAGCACGGTGAGCCCTACCACCACCAGCAATAGTGACAGTGCTGTTCTTCGCTTCTCCATAGCAATCTGTCCTTCCTCAACGACTGCATTGACAATAGCCATTCTCAGTCGGCGTTTCCCATCACCCCGGCGCCGAACGGCCGGAGCAAAATGGCGGAGGCGAATGGGAATCGAACCCACCCAGGACCTTCTCGGCCCAACACTGGTTTTGAAGACCAGGGGCAACACCAGTCAC
>JAFGCA010000530.1 GCA_016932895.1 Sedimentisphaerales bacterium
GACGCCCCGGCGGCGCCGGGCCGAGCAGGACGCGGTCGTTGCCTACCTGAGGGAGCATCCGTACGACCAGTGCTTCTACGCCCTGGACCTCGAGAACGGGACCGAGCCCTGGATCGCGCCGGTGTTCTACACGGCCGGCCTGCACAACCCGCCCACGCCGCCGGCCTTCCATCCGGAGACCGGCGCCCTGTACACGTTTTGTCGCTCGGCCCTGACCTACTATGTGCGGGGCGTGCGACGGTACAACGCCCTGGGCCGCATCGACCGCGAGACGGGCCGGCTCGATTTCACCTGGCCCGAGCGCGACGACGAGCGAAGCTGGTACGCCTTCCCCATGATCGGGGACGAAACGCAGGCGCTGTCGCTCATGGGCGAAACGCTCGTCGGCAATCATCAAGGCATGCTCGGCGGACTCGATCTCGAAACGGGGCGGGCGTTTGCGATCTGGGCGGGTCGTGACACGTACGGCGGGATCTTCGGGCCCGGCGCCGTCGAGGGCGGGTTCGACCGCGCCCGCGCGCTGGCGCAGGAGGGCTATCTCACCGGTATGCCCAATGAATGGCACGGCCCGGACCGCTCGATCTGCGCCGTCGCCGCAGGGCGGCTCTTCTGGGTTGTGGGCTCGCAGGTCGTTTGCCTGGGCGGGCCGGAGGTCCCTCGCGGATCCGGCGCCGGTACGAAACCGCCCTCGCCGAAGAAGAGCGAGCTGCCGTGGTGCGTCGCCGGTGGGAACGTGGCCAGCAAGGGGGGCGGGCAGTTCGACGAGACGCAGGAAGAGATCGTCCTGACGCCGGAGAAACTCGGAGCGTTTGTCGGTCACACCGCTCCGCAGGAAGTCAGGCGAGCCGGGACGCAACGCGCCCGGCGCCTGCGGGCGCTGTTGCGGGACGAAGTCCTCGAGCTCGTCGAGCGCGGACCCTGGGCGCCTTTTGTCGTAGAACTGGGCATCAGCGGCGAGGAGCGGCACTTCTGGCGCACGGCCGAGACGATGCAGATCGTCGCGCTGGCCCTTCCCCATTTGGGGTCGGACACACGGGACAAGGCCGTGGCTTTTCTCGATGCGTTGTGGGAAGGCGGCGCGCCGCTGCGAAAGGCCGTCTGCGACGACGCGGGCCGGCGGCGTGAGCCTTACGACCTGGGACCGGGGATGAAGGAGTTTGCCGGACGGAAGATCGACTACCGGGCCACCGTCGAGGATCTGTACGCCGTCTGGGCGTACGCCCGCTACGCCGAACGCTGGGATCGGGTCTTGCGTGACGTTGATGGCGTTCGTGATATCGTTGCCGACTTTGCGCAAGCGGACAAGCCATTTCCGCACGACGGCACGCACGACGAGGCCGAGCATCTCAATCGGCAGATCGCCGGCGCGTGGGCCGCCGTCCGGTTGTTCCGGCGCGCGGGCGACGATAAGAACGCCGAGGCGGCACTGGCATTGCTTGCGAAACTGGCGACGAAGAGGATTCATCACGAGCGGGCGGACCGCCGGCTGATTCGTCCGACGCGCACGGCCAGCAAGGGATTGCATCAGGCGAAGGTGCCGCGCTACGTGGGGCTGGTGCCGGAGGTGGCGGCACTTCTGAGAGAGTACGCGGGCGAAGCGCTCGAACGGAACGTGCGCGCATTGAGGCGAGGTGTGCCGCTTTGGTATCAAGCGTACGGCGAGCGCATGATCGGAGGCGAGAATTACATCTCGCCGCCGCATTTGTCCCGCGCCGTCTTCGCCGCCTGGGCCGACGGCTGCGCCGCACCCGCCGAGGATCTGGCCGCCAAACTCGATCAGCCCTGGTGCAAGGCCGACCTCTACTACATCGAGAAGCTCACCGCCACCCTCCGCCGCCTTGAGGAGGAGAATTCCGATAGGAGCCTCGGTTCCGACAGCCGAGTGTCCGAGCGGGTTCATGCGTTTTACTATCCCTGGTACAGCAATCCGGAGACCGACGGTGCGTACGCGCACTGGCGCATGGGGCAGTTTGTCAAGGAGGGCACCGCCAAGCAGTATCCGGGCGGGGAGGATGTCGCGGCGAATTTCTATCCGGCTCTGGGCTGCTACAGCTCCAACAGCGCCCGTGACATCGCGGCACACATGCAGATGCTGCGGCGGGCGGGCGTCGGCGCGATCTGTACCTCGTGGTGGGGCATCGGCGACTATTCCGACAAAGTGGTTCCGAAACTGTTGGACGGAGCGAGCGAGCACGGCGTCACGGTCTGCTTCCACATCGAACCGTTCCCGGGCCGCAACGCGACGACGACGCGCGAGGCCATCGTCTACATCATCGACAAGTACGGCTCGCACCCGGCGTTCTACCGGCACGGCGCGGGCCGGGGCCGGCCGATGTTCTACGTCTATGATTCCTATCTCACGCCCGCCGAAGAATGGGCGACGGTCCTTGCGCCCGAGGGCAGGAACTCGATTCGCGGGACGCGCTACGATGCGATCGTGATCGGGCTCTGGGTCAAGCAGCGCGAGGAAGCCTTCATGCTGGAGGGCGGCTTCGACGGGTTCTACACGTACTTCGCGACGGAAGGCTTCACGTACGGCTCGACGCCCGCGAACTGGCCGAGGCTCGCGCAGTGGGCCGAACGTCACGGCAAGCTCTTCATTCCCTGCGTCGGGCCCGGTTATGACGACACGCGCATCCGGCCGTGGAACGGACGCAACACGCGCTCCCGCGAGAACGGGGCGTACTACGACCGCGAATTCGAAGCGGCCATAGCAGCCGGCCCGGAGATCATCGGTGTGACTTCGTTCAACGAGTGGCACGAGGGCACGCAGATCGAGCCGGCCGTTCCGAAGCAGATTCCGGGCTATCGGTACGAGGACTACCGGCCGCGCGAGCCGGAATACTATCTGGATCGCACGCGGTACTGGGCGCAGAGATTCCTTTCGACCGGTGCCAGATAAGTGAGGTGTGAAGATGTCTCGATTGCTGGACGTCACGATACTGTTGATCCTCGGTACATCGGTTTCGGTGCTTCCGTGCTTCGGCGCCGACGCCGGCGGGGAGCTGGTTGTCAACTCTCGTTTTGAGACGAAGGCCGGGGCGTCACTGCCCGACGGCTGGTCAGTCTGGAAGCCGGCCTGGCACGCGGCGGCCTGCCGCGCGCAGGCTGTGGCCGGCGGTCTTCTGGTCGAGGCGGCGGGCGATCCCTACGCGGTCGGCGGCGTGACGCAGGACATCGACGCCGTTCGGCCCGGCAGGGCGTATCGCGTTCGGGCCGAGTGCGAGCTGCGTGACATCGCCTCTCCATACCGCTCGGTCATGGTTCGGATAAGCTGGCTTAAGAACAACAGGCTGATCCATCCGGCGGGGATGCTGGTACGCGGGCCCGTCGTGGAAGGCCGGACCGCGCGGTTCTCCGACGTCTTCGTTGCTCCGGAAGGAACGGACGCGGCGCGGTTGTCGCTCGAAGTGAAATGGCCCGGAGCCGGTGCGGTCTTGTGGAAGCACGTCAGCCTGTGCGCGGCGCCTGTCCCGGGGCCGCGCGCCGTCAAGATCGGCACCGTGTATCTGCGCCCGAGAGGGAGCACGCCCGAGAACAACCTGAAGCTGTGGTGCGAGCAGATCGACGCGGCCGGAAAGCTTGGCCTGGATATTGTCTGCCTGGGCGAGGTCATTACACGCGTGGGTACGCAGGCGTCGCTGCAGGACGTCGCGCAGCCGATTCCGGGGCCCGCGACGGACCGGTTGGGAAAGGCCGCCAAGAGCAACCGTATCTGGGTGGTGGCGGGTCTGACCGAGCGCGTCGGAGACGTCGTCTATAACACGGCGGTGCTGTTCGATCGGCGGGGTCGCATCGCCGGGACATATCGCAAGACGCACCTGCCGCGCGAGGAGTGGAAGCAGGGCGTGCGCCCCGGGCGGGAATATCCGGTCTTCGATACGGATTTCGGGCGGGTGGCGATGCAGATCTGCTACGACTGGTTCTTCCCCGAGCCGACTGCCATATTGGCGCTGAAGGGGGCGGAGATCGTCTTTGCGCCCACCTGGGGCAACACGCTGCCCGACGAGGACGGCAAGGTCAACGGCGAGACGGTTTTCCGCGTGCGGGCCCGCGACAACGGCGTATTCATGGTTCCCTCGGTCTATGACGGCAGCAGCCTCGTCATCGACCCGATGGGCCGAATCCTGGCCTCCAACCGGGGCAAGGATGGTGTTTTCTGGGCCGAGGTCGATCTGAACCGGCGCGAGTGCCTGCGCTGGGTGGGGCACTGGCGCTCGGTCGGCCCGCGCGATCGCATGCCCGGGACCTATAACCCGCTGGCAGAGCCTCAGCTCAACCCCGACGAGGACAAGGTGAATCCCACGCGGTGACCTTGCTCTCGTCGGGCGCCGTACTTGGAGCGTCAAGCGGTTGCACATCGTCTCGTCCCGCGGTTTCCGGGGGATCCATCACACGGGCTTTCTGAGGGCCAGCGTGTGGATCGACCGGTTGTCCTTGAGGTATTTCCGTTCGTAGTTGGTTCCGGTCCATTCGCCGTCGTTGGCCCCGACCGGCCTGACGAATTCGATCTGGTCCAGCTTGGTGCGGTAAGTTGCGGCGACGCCGGCGATTTGCTCGAAGTACTCGTCGTGATCGGTGGCGATGCGGATGTCACCGCCCGGCCGCAGGCAGCCCAGGAGAATCTCCACGTTCGAGGCCTGGAGAAACCGCCGCTTGTGGTGACGCTTCTTCGGCCAGGGGTCCGGAAAGTAAACGTGGAAGCAGTCCACGCTCTCTTCGTGCACGAAGTCGCGCAGGAATGTCACGGCGTCGGTGCGGAGCAAGCGGACGTTGGGCAGGCCCCAACGCCCGATACGATCTACGGCGTAACGATAGAACTTCCGCGCCCATTCGATTCCGAGAAAATCCACGTCGCGCTGCGCCTGCGCTTGGTGCACCAGGAAAGTGCCTTTGCCGGAACCGACCTCGATATGGACCGGAGCGGTGCGTCCGAAAATCTGGGTAAAATTCACTTTCGTGTCCCAGTCTTCCAGTTTTACTACAACGTCCGCATATTCTCTCAGCATTCGCGCCATCGTTCTCTCACGTGCTTAAAAGCAAATCAGACCACCTACCGCAGGGGTATCAGCGGCCATTATATAAAAAGGTTAAAGTCGAGTGAAGACACAAGGAAAATTTGGATACCACCGTTACTAAAGTGCCGTGGATTGGCACTCGACTAATAGGATGTTGAACCCTTTTGTGGGCCATTACGTATTCCTGAATGCATGGAATGGTGGGTGCCCGGAAAGGAAGTCGTAAGGATGATACTTCAAATGATCAGGGCCAAGCGGAGACAGGTGGTCATCGACGTCAACACGCAGAGGGATTTCCTGTTGGCTGAGGGCGGCGCTTGCATCCGAAATCACCGGCGTGTGTTGGCCCATATTCGACGCATGATGGCGTGGGCGCGCGCCAAAGACGTTCCTTTGATCTCCACTTGTGAGGTGTATCCCGACAGCAACAGTCACAACGGCGAGCCACGGTACTGCATCGACGGCACGCCCGGCCAACGGAAGATCAGTTATACGCTGATCGGCAGCCGCATCTGTTTCCCGGCCGACGGAAACACGGATTTGCCGCGCGACATGCTCCGGCGGTACCGTCAGGTCATCCTGCACAAGCGGTGTGTGGACCCGTTTGAGGAGCCGCGGATCGACCGTTTGCTCAGCGAAATCTGCGCCGCCGAGTTTCTCCTGATCGGCGCCTGTGCCGAAGGGGCGGTCAAAGCGACGGTCCTGGGTCTGCTCCAGCGGAACAAGAACGTCTCGGTCGTTGTCGATGCCGTCGGGTATCACGACAACCGCGAGGCCAAGATGGCCTTCCGCAAGATGGAAGCCAAGGGCGCCCGTCTGATCGAGACGCGGCGGCTGGCCGGGATCTCGCATCTGCGTCAGGTCGGCGCCTGCGATTGCGAAAGCTGCCAGCGCATGCTTCAGAAGTCCGCCGTCGGCGGGCCCGAAGAAAACTGACATCTCCGGACGGTTCTCTCTCTCGTCTCGACGCCGTTCATAATCCCCCCACAGCTCTGCACGCGTTAACGCACTATGTCCGCCCCGCGCTATGCCTGCGTCACCCGCGTGCAAGCCTTTGCCTGTGGATGCATCGGAGTTTCGCGAGCGTTGACACGATGGGCGGCACGGCATATAGTCGAGGGTCATACCGCCAGACGCATTTGGCGAGGGATTGTTGAATCGTCCGTTGGAAGGGAGTTGAAGAATGCGTTCCATCTCGTCCCCCGCAGGCGTGGCGCGTCGTTCACATTTGTCATCCATGCCTGTCTGTCTCCTCCTGGCCGTTGGCTTTTTGGTTTTGTCCTGGAACTGCCCCTGCCCGGGTCGGCCCGGGGCCGGGTCGGTGGCGGTCGACGCCGACTATCCGGGAGGCAACATCACTTTGGATCGGATCGAGGGAGATACGGTCCACGTGCGGCCGGACCTGCGCGACACGGAGGGCTGGTGGTTCTACTGGAGCTTTCGTGTCCGGGGCGCGCCAGGACGCTCGTTGAGATTTGCGTTCCGCGGCCCGAACCCTCTGGGTGTGCGCGGACCTGCCGTGAGCAC
>JAFGCA010000531.1 GCA_016932895.1 Sedimentisphaerales bacterium
ATCACCGGGCCGTGCGTCGCCGTCAGGCCCGTCGGAGTAATGTCGATCGGCGCCGCCCAGTTCGGGTCCGTCGCGCTCTCCTGCAGGTACAGCTTGTACATCTGCAGATCAGGATGAACCTGGGTCGGATTGGCCGGATCCGCAGGCACGTCCCACGCAAACGTCACCTCAGGCAGCACCTCTGTCTCGCCGTCCGCGGGGATCGGATTGCGAGCCAGCGTCCGATGATAGCCCAGGAACTCATGCACCGGCAGCGCCTCGTTCGAAATCCGGACCTCGTCGATGAAGCCGCGGCCACGGTCATTGTGGAATGAATCCCACAGCCCGCGACCCACCGTCCACGCTCCACCGTGCCACGGGTGCCCGTGGGGCGGACGAGTGTGCTGGCCCGCCGACAGACGCGTATCCGGACTCCCGATCGCCGCGAGGTTCTGCTGAGCCGCCAGGACGTACTCGCCGCCATCCTCCGCCACATAAAGCCGCAATATCTCGCCGTCACTCACGGCCGCGAGATGGTACCAAGGCGCCTGCGTACCGTCCGGATCCGCGCCGGGGTCAAACCCCTGGATCAGGCCGGCAGCACTGTTCATGGTGTAGTAATAGCCCGCCATGTCAATGAACCGCACGCCGGCCCGATTCTCCGGGTCAACCTGCAGATAGAAAGAGGACGCCCACACTGTCCCCGGGCACAGACCATACGAATCACGACCCACGAAACAACGCCACGTGGGAGCGTACTGCGAAACCTTGATCGTCGCTTCCACGGTCCACTCCAGGGGCGTGATCACTTCCGCGTCGATCCCCGTCGGATTCGTCAGCGCCGAATCCGTCGTGCTCGAAGGCCAGTCGCCCGACGTCCGCCAGCACAGGTTGTTCGCTTCGCCCGTCGCCGGCACTTCCGACCACGACACCGAATCGCGGTATTGGAAACCTGCCGGGTTGCAATCCGGATCGAACGACGCAATATGGTTGCCATTGCCTGAAGAATCCACCACATCATAATTCCCTGTGGCGCATCCACCGGCCGTTCCTTCCTCGAAACGCCAGTACGCCACCGTATCCGCCTGCACTGTCCCTGCCGTTAATGACAGCAACACCAGGCATGCAATCGACCAGCAAAACCTTCTCATCTTATAGTCTCCTCTGAATGTGTAATGTTCTATTCGACGCTCGGCAAAGCCGTGCTCTTTTCCTGTGTCACGGCCGGGGCCCGGACCCGTAGGCCCGGGATCCTCGCCGCTTACATCTCGCCCTGCTTACTGAACGCAATCGGGAAACAGGCCGCATTCCAGCCACGTCTGCGCAAACGCTGCAAAGTCGCCAAGGTTGATGACGCAATTGCCATCCAGGTCAAACTTCACGTTCGGACGCTCGCCCTGTACACAGACGCTCTCGCCTGTCATCTCGTGGTACAGCCCTGCCATCTCCATCTCGTCCATGGCATAGTTGTAGAGCCGAACGTCATCCAACGCACCGTTGAGCCAATTGTCCGTCGGCGTCAGGTCGCCGCTCGAAGCTCCCAGTGTGATCATCTTGTCGACCGCGTTGTGGAACGTGAACGACTTCGACGTGCCCATCAGAACTCCGTTGTAGTAAATACTCGCTGTCTTCTTGTTGCCGTCGTACGTCGCCGCAATGTGCTGCCAACCTTCCGTCAGAACATTGAACGCCGTTACACGGTCGTACGCCGCCTCGAACCACACGCTGCGATCACCGTTGAAGCCCGTGCTCATCTCCCACAACGTGTCGTCCGCGTTGTACCCGCCGTCACGCTTGCCGATGATCGATTGCCAGTGCTGGTACGGGCCGTCCCAGTGCAGCCACAGGCTCACCGTCAACTGGTTGCTGAATTCGGACGGATTGAATGTGTCCGTCGTCGCCCAACCGTGGTTCGGGCGCACAACCTGCAGCGCACCGCTCGGCGTGCCGTCCACACCCTCGATGTACGTCGGAATGCCGTTGGGATCGGCCGTGTGGCCCTCCCCGCTCGCGTCGATGCCGCTGCCGTCCAGAGGCCAGTAGGCCACCAGCCGAGCGTTCGCCAACGACGCCTGCGCCGATGTCACCACGCCGCCCGAGTTCTCCACCACGCAGTAGTAATGACCTTCATCCGACTTCGCCATCGACGCAATCGTCAGCGTCGCACTGTCCGAACCGACGTCGATGTCTTCACCCTCCGGATTGACCTTCTTCCAGGAGTACGTCACCGGCGTCAGACTGTCCACTGCGATCGTGATCGCCGCCGGATCACCATCAGGAATCGTCTGGTACAACGGCGAAGGCTGCGAAATGATCTCCGGCACGCTCGCCCGCGTATCAAATGTCCACTCCGGACCCGCCAGCGTGTTCGGATCCACCAGGTCGTCATCCAACACCGTATCCACACGCCAACGATACCCCTCCGCGTCCAGACCCACCGCCACCGGACCGTACGTCTCCGTCAACCCGGTCGGCGTGATCGTGATGGGCGCCGCCCATGCCGGGTTCGTCGCGCTCTCCTGCAGATACAACTTGTATTCCACCAATTGCGGATGCAATTGCGTCGGATTCGCCGGATCCACCGGAGCATCCCATGCGAACGTGACCTCGGGCGCCACCATCGTCGCCCGGTCCGCCGGCGCCGGATTCCGCGCCATCCGCTGCGGATACGCCAACAACTCATGCACCGGCAACGCCTCGTCCGAAATCCGAACCTCGTCGATAAAGCCGCGACCGCGGTCATTGTGGTACGAACCCCACAGACCGCGACCCACCGTCCACGCACCGCCGTGCCACATGTGCCCGAAACCCGGGAACGTGTCCTGCCCCGCCGACAAACTCCGGTCCGGACTGCCGCTCTGCGTCAGGTCTGTCTGAGCCACCAACTCGTAGTTGCCCTCATCCTGGGCAATGTACAGAGACAACGTGTCGCCATCGCAAACCACCGCCATGTGGTACCAGGGCACCGAATCGCCGTCCGGATCCGTGGCCGAATCGAACCCCTGGATGTAGCCTTCCGGCCCATCCACCCGGTGCTGGTATCCCGAAACGTCCACAAAACGCACGCCCGGGATATTGTTTGGCGGACGCACCTGAAGATAGAACGAAGCTTCATCCGGATTGTTCATCCACAGCCCGTAGGAATCACGCCCCACGAAGCACCGATATGTGTCGGCGTACTGCTCCACCTTGATCGTCGCTTCCACCGTCCACGCCTCCGGCGTGATCTCCTCCGCGTCGATCCCCGTCGGCTGCGTCACCACCGAATCCGTCGTACTCGAAGGGAAAGGCCCCGTCGTACGCCAGCTCAGGTCGTTCCACTCGCCTGTCGCAGCTACCTTCGGAGACGCCACTACGTCACGATACTGAAATCCCGCATCCTCCGTGAAACACTGAGCAGTGAACGGATCCAGATTGTTCCCGTTGCCCGACCAGTCCTGAATCACAAAACCCTTCTGCGCACACGCGTCGGCGGGCCCCTCTTCGAACCGCCAGTACGCAACAGTTGCCGCCTGCACTGTGCCTGCCGCCATCGACAGCAACAACATGCACGCAATTGACCAGCAATGCTTTCTCATCTCATGGTCTCCACTAAAAGTTGACTTACAGCGACGCCCGGCCCGATGCCGCGCTTTTCTCCTGTATACTCCTGAGATCGTATCCCGAACCAATCGGCCCGACACACGTACCTGAACACTTTGCTACACTGTGAGAATGACAACCGCATGTGGAAGTGACAGATCCCTCACTCGCGGAGAAATCCGCGCATAGACGCCAGATAATCCCGACTCTGCAGGATCCTACAGCCGACTTTGACACGCCCAGAAAACGGAAGGCACGCAAAGCTCAGCCACCCCGACAAGCCGACCGCAGCGACGCATACACACTCAACGCAAGAGTCTTCCTCGTGTTCCATTCTCCTCTATTGATCGGGCAGATGCACATCCTCCTCTAGTAAGAAATGATCGCCCCCCCCTTCTCCTCAACATCCCTCCTTCTCTGACAGCCGCAACGGATACGCGAACTCGCCCGCCATGCCTGCTTCCGGCGGCAAAACCGCCCAAACCCTCACTCGCTCACGGACGCCCCTCGCCCAACGCATCAAACTCGCCGCCAGATCAGATCACGTCCTATATTGCCTAAGTTGCCTAGACGCGATAACTCTCGGTTCACTTCACTAACGGCTACGGCACTCAACGATGTCACTACAATCACCATTCTGGACCAGATTAACAGAAAACGCCCGTCTGATGCAAGCACATTTTTGGCTTTCATGCCAAAAAGTTCCCTGATCATGAGCGAATCCCTAGCTTGGCCCCCTCGTTCGCGCGCTGGCGACGAACTTGCCCGACGGGTCGGCCGTGACCGCGGCCGGAACGGCACAGCCGAGGCCGCCCGCAGTCTCCGCGAGCATGTCTGCGAAGTCATGCTGGCCCAAGCGAACAGGCAGAGGGATCGCCTCCGCGACATCATCGTCAACGACCGCCGCGATGGCTGTCGGCTGCGCGATGCTGTCGCGCTGCCCCAGTCGAAATGACATGCCGGGTGGCGCGATCGTTCGTAGGGACCCTCACCCGGCCTTTCGGGCCACCCTCTCCCGGAAGAAGAAGGGTGTTAGGTTGGGACGCAAGAATCCTGTGTTTATGCGTGGGAAACCCCGCACCACTATCGCGGCGAAAATAGTTGGCCAGTTGAACAGGAGAACAGGAGAGCGGTCGCTTCCAACCGTCACAACGGAGCTGCTTGACCTAGCTGGTCGCGACGGGGGAGAAAGGGCACTACTTCAGAGAGCTTGTTGTATTGGTTCTCGTTCATGATTTCCGTGAAAAGTTGGAGGCGGCGTTGGATGTCGGTTGGGTCGGCGGTGGGCAGCACCCCGGCGAGGGGATCCTGGGAGGAGTCGGCTTGTCGCTCCTCGGGGCCCAGGAGTGTCGGCGGATGGTGGCCCGGCTGAAAGTCGATCATGATGGAGCCCCAGAGCACTTCGAGGTAGGCGCGGCGGACGTGGTTGCGATAGTCGGCGTGGTCTTCGACAGCGGCGAGGGCCTGTTGGAAGAGGTCGTCGCAATGGAGCATGGCTTCCTTGGTGACCCAGTCCCGCCAACGTTCGGCGTTGCCCCAGCCGCCTTCCATGGTGAAATCGTG
>JAFGCA010000532.1 GCA_016932895.1 Sedimentisphaerales bacterium
CCACTGCATGAAGGCCGAGAGCTGGCCGTCCTCCCGCGGGCACAGAACCAGGTGGAAGTGGTTCGGCATGATGCAGTAGGCGGCCACGGGGACGCCGATGCGTTCGTACGCCTGGGCCAGGACGCACTCGAACGCCTGGTAGTCGTCGTCGGAGTCAAAGAGGCCGGCCCGGGCGTTCGCCCTGTTGAGCACGTGATACGCCACGCCCCCCACGCTGGTCCGCAACGGCCTCGGCATGACCCTCAGCCTACCACGAACCTCCTCCCAATGTCAAGAAAAGATTCTTGACCCCTTTGTCTTGACCCCTTTGTCTGCGCTTTCTCCGTCCTTGCCCTGGACCAGCCGGTTCTGCTCGTCATAGGAATACTGCCGACCCTCCTCATCCACGGACAGATTCCCCGTGCCGTCATATTGCACAGACTCACCGTCGATGGTGGCGTATTCGTTGGCCGGGTTGGCCAGGGCGTACTCGGTGGTCTCCCCCTGCCGGTTGACGTGCCTCTTGATCACATCTTCAACAGCTCGATTGCAAGGGATAGCAGAAGAAGCGCCAGCGCTCCAAGCGTGCCAAGCCATGAGAGCGATGCACCAGCCCTTGAGGAGCGATTCGGACGCCCAGCAAGATACGCCATTAGAAAATACCAGGCCGGTGCAAGGAGAAAAAACGCCAGCGACACTCGTTGCTCCTCGTTCTCGTCCTTGTCGGGAGAATTCACGTGATTATAGTATATCAAAGCACCGGTGGTTCCCCCAATGGGGATCAATGATCCTTCCAGAACCTGTTGGATGGGGTGCTTGGCTGGATCGAAGATCAGATTGCTCGGTCCGCCAATGTTCCTGGGTCGAATATCATTGAACGGCGTCCGCAAGCGCCATGAACCTTCGAACCAGGTGTTCCAGAAATTCCCGGGAACATACGAACCCACGTTTCTCGTCACCAGCTTGCCGTTTCGGAAAAGGTGGCTCGGGGCCAAGTCACCGAGCCCATCCAAAGCACGAGCATTCGCTTGAAGGGAACCTCGTCCCCACCACTGCGCGATCCTTGAGGCAGACGGGTCAACTTCCTTGATCCAGTAGTTGCCAACCTTCTTGAGGCGTACCCCCCCCGTCCGTGATATCCATTCGCCCTCAGTGGCAAGCGCAGAGCCGCTTCGGACAACCGCAAGCCCTTCGGTCCCCAGTATCATTATCGCGTTTCCGCCGAGGAATCGAGGCCACTCTTTCGTGCGGTCCGAGACCTTGATGGACTCGGGGGCGAACCTCAGTCTCGGGATCTCGATCACCGCGTCGGGGGAAATGAGCACGATATACTGGTTTGCCCCGAGGTCCAACCCGAGGTTCACCAGGTCAATCACAATGTCCGTCGTGCCTTCTGCCGCGTACGCGGTCCCCTGAACGTAACCGAGGCTCAGTTCGCGCCTCTCCTGCCGGCCGAACATGGCGTAGACGTCAGGGTCTAGGCCTTGGCGAAGGACGAAGTCAGAGATGGGGTCCGCGTGCGCGCTCAGCAATATGACGGCGCCGCCCAGATGCTCTGACTCCTTCCGAAGGACGTTTTTCACCTGCTCGTCGCTCAGTGCCGTCAGGTCGTCCGTTGTTCCGATCTGGCGCAAGAGGCGACGCGGCGCCTGCTTCACGTCAGTTTCGAGCTGGAACCGGTGGACCAACTTATCGAGATCCGCGCACTCGAGTTCGTTTTGTGCCCACTGCATCCTGAAATGTGCGTACCGGGCATCATCGATGGCGTGCAGCAGCATCAGTCCGAGGCTGGCGCTCGTTGTCGTCCCCATCGGATCGCTAAACCGCGCGCTGTTGCTGCCGAAGGCTTCGTAGAGGCTGCCGCCGTCGACGTAGCCTTTCGGGTCGCGGGCCATCCAGCGGCCGAGCTTGGGGTGGTACATGCGGGCGCGGGCGAAGACCAGGCCGGTGGCGTGGTCGTAGGTCAGGCCGTGCAGGCTGAAGGTCTTGTCGGGGCGGGGCAAGGCGGCGGGGTCGGGGTCCTCGGTGGCGGCGGTGTAGAGGCCGTCGAGGCCCAGGCCCAGGTCGGTGCGGACGCAGTCTACGTCGTATTCGTCGACCTGGCCGTCCGGAGTGCCGTCCGGGTTGCCGCACACGTCTTCCGGCGAGCCCGCGGGCGGAGGGTTGAGAACCGCGTTGCGAACGAGGGCCAGGTCGGTGGCGCCGACCAGGCCGTCGCAGTCGACATCCGTACGGCGGCACGGGGCCTCGCCGGGCGTGGCGAAGAGCCGGCCGTGCATGTCGTAGGATTAGCGTTCCACGACGACGGCGTCGTCGGCTTCGTCGGCGATAAGGGCGGCCGTGGGCGAGCCCATGCGGTCGGTCGTGAAGAAGAAGTTGACGGGCTGGCCGGCGCGAAGGCCGGTGTTGATGGTGAAGTCGTCGACGCGCAGGAGGGTGTCCAGGCCCTCCAGGCTCCAGAAGTTGCGCTTGCGGAGGTCGCCGGTGGTGGCGTCGCGCTCTTCGAGCGCGCGATGGCCGGCGTGGAGGCAGACGATGGTGCCGGCGGTGCGTTGCCGGTCGACTCTGTGTGCCCGCGCGTCTTTATCCCGCCCTTCGCACCGGCGCGGCAGACGCGGTATACTGCCCCCCCTGCGGACGCCGCAGGCCGGCCTCACGAATAGGGCGGCGCGTACACCCGGGTTTGGGCGAAGGGAAAGGAAGCCATGAAATCCAAAGCGACTATCGAGCAGACGGGCGGTCGGAAGACCGCGTTGTTCATCACGCAACTGGCGGCGGCCGCGGTCCTGGCGACGGCACCGGCCAACGCCCAGGAAACCATCTACTACGCGGACATTTTCTACCCCACCTTCTCACACGGATACCTCCGCAAGGTCAACACCGACGGCGCCGGCCTGCAGACCCTGGTGAACACCGGCGACGGCCTGCGCGGCGTGGCCGTCGATCCCGTCGCCGGCAAGGTCTACTGGACGGACGTGAACGACGATGCGATCCGGCGGTGCAACCTGAACGGCAGCAACGCGGAAGACCTCGTGACCGCCGGGCTCGAGTTTCCGATGACGATCGACCTGAACCCGCTCAACCACAAGCTCTACTGGGGCGACCAGAGCCTGGAACTCATCGGCTGCGCAAACCTGGACGGCTCCAACCCGCAGACCCTGCTGTACACCAACTT
This sequence comes from Sedimentisphaerales bacterium, assembly GCA_016932895.1. The sequence continues at coordinate 3,155 of JAFGCA010000532.1, forward strand.
CTCCAGCGGCCTGGCCGTCGACGCGGTCCACGGCAAGATCTACTGGAGCGCAGCCGTCTCCAGCAGCCAGGGCGAAATTCTGCGGGCAAACCTGGACGGTTCCGGCGTGGAGACCGTCGTCACCGGGTCCGGCAAGCCGGCCACCCTCGCGATCGACGTTGCCGGCGGCAAGGTCTACTGGACCGATTACGCCTTTGACGTGGTTCGCCGGGCCAATCTCGACGGGACCGGCGTCGAGGACCTCTTCGTCGTGGGCGCAAACCTGAACCCGGGCGGCATCACGCTCGACCTGCGGACCGGCAAGGTCTACTGGGGGCAAGATGTCTCCGGCCCGCCGTACGTCGGCAAGATCATGCGGATGAACCTGGACGGATCAAACCCCGAAGACGTCGCCGTCAATCTGGGGATGGTCACCGACCTGGTTTTGCCGGCACCCCGCCCCGGCGATCTCGACGACGACAGCGACGTAGACCTTGCGGACTTCCTGAACTTCGCCGACTGCATGACCGGCCCGGGCATTCCGGCCATCCCGGGCTGCGAGCCGGCCGACCTCGAGTTGGACACCGACGTGGATCTGGCCGACTTCCGCGTCCTCCAGGCTGCGTTCACGGGCTCTTGACCCGCAGGCACAAACTGACCCGAGAACGGCCGCCCGCAGAAGACGCCCCGCTCCGGCACGTCCGGCCGGGCAGGCTTCACGCGTCGGGAAGCCGATGCGTATCACAACGCGGCGAACGTTGCGTCGAACGGGGTCGCCCCGGGCGTGCGTGAGAACTCGCGTTCCTCGTTGGCCGCCAGGTGCTCGAGAATTTTGAACACCGTTTCCACGTCCTCCGGCGAGCCGATGGCCCGGGCCACGTCGGTCGCGGCCTGGGGGTGTCGGCGGTGTTCGCCCAAATGCCTGATGATCCTGAGCTGCAGATCCAGAATGCGGCGAGCGGCCTTCTTGCCGGCCTCCACCCCCGGCTGGTGATACGCATTGATGTTGACCAGCGACGCGTACAGGCCCACCGTCCGCTCATACAGCGCAATCATCGCGCCCACCGTCCGCGGCGTCACCGCGTCAATCGTCAGCGTCATCGACTCACGGCCGCTCTCGAACAGCGCCTCACGCGTGCCCTCCAAAAAGCCGAACAGGTAGTCACCCGCGGTCGTGTGCGGCTCCACCCGCACGGACACGCCCTCGCGGTCCGTCAGCACGCGAATGAACGTCACGAAGAAGTTGTGCACTCCGTCGCGAAGCTGCTGGATGTACGCGTGCTGATCCGTGGAACCCTTGTTGCCGTAGACGGTCAGACCCTGGTACACCGGGTTGCCGTCCAGGTCTTTCTCCTTGCCCAGCGACTCCATGATGAGTTGTTGGAGATACCGCGACAGCAGGGCCAGCCGGTCCTTGTACGGCAGGATCACCAGGTCCTTCTGGCCGCGGCCGTCGCAAGCATGATGCCACATCATGGCCATCAATGCGGCGGGATTCCGCAGTACATCCGCCTCCCGCGTGTACTCGTCCATCGTGCGGGCCCCGTCCAGCAAGTCGTCCACTTCGATCCCCTGCAGGGCCGCCGGCAGCAGGCCCACCGCCGACATCTGCGACGTGCGACCGCCCACCCAATCCCACATGGGAAAACGCCGGAGCCAGCGGCCGGTATCGGCCAGCTTGTCCAATTCGCTTCCCACCTGGGTGACGGCCACCGCGTGGTCCGCAAAGCACAGGTCTCGCCCGGCATACGCGTGCATGACTTCGAGCATTCCGTTGCGGGTTTCCGGGGTCGTGCCGGACTTGGACACGACGACGGTCAGCGTAACGTCCAGCTCGTTCGCCAGGCCGCCGAGCAGAATGCGATCGATGCCGTCCGGATCGGTGTTGTCGCAGAAAAAGATGCGCATGGGGTCGCGTCCCGGCTGCCCGAGGGCGTCGCCCACGAACTGCGGCCCCAGGGCCGAGCCGCCGATCCCCACCAGCAGCACGTTCCGAAATGCAGGACCGCCGGCCGGGTGAATCCGACCCGCGTGGATTTCCTCGGCAAAGGCCTTGACGTCTTTGACGGTCTGCTCGATGGCGGTTCGCATCTCCGGCGTCGGCGCCCGCTCGGGCGCCCGCAGCCAGTAGTGTCCGACCATTCGATTCTCGTCCGGGTTGGCGATTGCCCCGCCCTCCAGGACGGCCATGGCCTCGAGCGCGGCCGCCATGGGCCTGCTCATCCGGGCGAAATAGTTGTCGGGGAATCGCATCCGGCTGATGTCCAGCGACAGTCCGACGGATTCGCAGCGGCACAGGTAGGTGCGGTATCGTTCCCACAGTTGCAGGCGGTTCACGGCTATTCCTCCAGGGCCAGGATGGCTGACCTGGCCTCCAGCAAAACGTCGCAATCGACATACGCGCCGTGCAGAATGAGCAACAGGCACGCATCCCGGCATTGCCCGGCGGTGAAGCCCAGATCGCCGAGCACTTGCCGCGTGATGGACAGATCGTTCATGCACTGATCGACGGGCACCGGCCCGAGCCGTTCCTGCATCGCTTCAAAAAAGCCGGTCCGGATGAGTCGCCGGGCGACGGACTTTTCGCGGCCGGCAACGTCCTCGCTGCGCGGCAGGGCCAGGTACTCGTCGACAGATTCATCCGGGGCCAGCTCCAACCAAACCACGCCGGACAGCTTCCTGTCGCGATAGTCCTGTGGAATGTGAAGCAGCAAACGTCGGAACCGCTCTTCGGGCAGTGTGCCCGCGAACCCGGCCCAGCGAAATGTCAGGCAAGTGCGGTCCCAACGCGGGCTGTGCTCGACCTGCACGTCGATGCCCGAAAAGTGCGGAGCCAGCAACTCCAACAACTCGTCACGGATTGTTGTCAGGTCCGATTTGCGCGCCATGCCTGCCACCCGGTCCGCAAAGGCCCGGCGGATCACCGGCCGCCTGGCCCGGGACCGGCCATTGTCCACGACCGGCTCGATATGGCAAGGAGGGGAGCCTTCAGACGTTCATACCCGTTCCGGACACGCCGCGCAAGTCTGCGTGCTGGAATTCTCACCCCCTTCGCCGGCATCCGCTCACCGGCCGGTCGAACTGTCGGGCGGTTCTCGCCCGGGAGCCGGCCAGGATTCCCGATGGGCCGACCGCATGTGACGTCACCGATCCACTCGCAACCGCATCTCGCCTTTCTGCGCGAGCGGGTGGAACAGGCCGTGCGGCCTCTGGCCTCCTCGCCATGCCTTCTGTCCCGCGATGCCACAACCTGCCTTGCGAGGTCCTGAACAGGTGTCGTACGATGTGGACGTGGAAGCGGACGGGCTCGGTCTCGCGTCGCCGAAAGCCGCCTGGTTCCATTCGGTCCCCGCAGCAAAGGGCAAGCCGCGGAAGCTCAGCCTGGAACGCCGGCGGTGCTGAAAGGACTCCTGCATTGACTCACGGGCTCTTCGGTCAACCCGTAGCCGCCGACGCACCGCGCGAGCGACTGGGAAGGCGCGATCACCTGACCTTCCGCGGAAACATCGCCCTGGGGCGGCACGGTTGGCTGCGCCTGACGCCGGCCTACTCACTTCACCTTGTCTATGCGCTCCTGCAGAGTCTCGGGCGCGACGATTTCGTTCTCGACCCGTTCTCGGGCACGGGTACGACGGCACTGGCGTGTGCGGCACATGGGATTCGTTGTCACACGGTCGACATCAACCCGTTTCTGGTCTGGCTCGGAAACCTCAAGCTGACCGCATTCGGCGACGATACGGCCGGCGCGGTCAAGGGGGAAGCTGCCGACGTCGTCGAAAGAGCGAGCCGCTCGGACGGCGCCTGGACACCGGACATCCACCAGATCGAGAAGTGGTGGGACACGCCGACGCTGGAAACGTTGGCGGCCCTTTGCCAGGCCATCCGACGGCCGAACCGCGAACGGCCGCCCGGGGTGACGGACCTGCTCAACGTGGCGTTCTGTCGGGTAATGATCGAGACCGCGAACGTCTCATTCGGCCACCAATCCATGTCGTTCAGGAAGCGCCGCACGAACGGCGGGGACGAGTTGCTTGGCGAGACCCCCGCGCAGTGCGCGCGGCGCGTGACGGACCTGTTCCTCGCCGCCGCGGACGAAGTGGCGAGCAGCCTGATGACTGATCCGCCGCGGGCGGACGCACGCGTGTTGCTCGGCGACTCGCGTGATTTGCTTTGTGCCGTGCCGCATCAAGCCTACACGGCCGTCATTACTTCTCCGCCGTACCCCAACCGGATGAGCTACATCCGCGAACTGCGGCCGTACATGTACTGGCTCGGCTTCCTTCATGACGGCCGCGCCGCCGGCGAATTGGACTGGAAAGCGATCGGGGGCACGTGGGGCTGCGCGACGAGTATGCTGAACACGTGGACGCCCAGCGGCGACGGTCACATTGCATTCCCCCAGTTTGACCGCATCATCCGGGACATCGGGCAGGGGCATACATTGCTCGGTCGCTACGTCCATCGATACTTCGAGGACATCAAGAGTCATGTGCTCAGCCTGCGCAAGGTGCTCGCCCCCGGCGCTCGATGTCACTACATCGTCGGCAACAGCAAGTTCTACGACACCCTGCTCCCGGTGGAGGAAATCTACGCGGCTTTGTTCGACGATGCCGGCTTCATCAACGTGCAGGTCGAAACGATTCGGAAGCGAACGTCAAAGAAGGAGCTTTATGAGTTCATCGTGAACGCACACGCTTCCTGACATTGCCCAAGGCGGCCTCGGCCGAAACCAAAGCACGTGAGCATGTTGCCGAGCAGGGATCCCCCGCGTCCTCGGCGAACCTCTCCCCCGCACGCCCGGCGCGCAAAAAAAGTGCCCGCGGGTCTGCGGGCACTTCATTTCGGGTCTGACAGATTGCTTTGTCCACTGAATCCGTTTCGACCACTCCTCCTCAGAAGGATCGCCGCCGCACAGGAACCTGTGTCGGCCGACGCTCACCCGTCAGGGTGAGCACGGAACTGATAATGAGCAACATCGCCGCCGGACCGGCCAGCAGCAGGGCGTACCCCGCGACGCCGATCGCAATCAGCACGCTCACCGGAGCGGCGATGCTCAGAATCGCAAAAGTCTGCTTGGCCATACGCTTCGCCATGATCCGTTCTCTCCCTTCCCCGTGACTCCAAGGTCACCGCCGATCCATCCGGCTCACAAGACATGGGATTCAAGGGCGGTCCACCCGGTGAATCAACGTCCGACTGCCCGCGGGCCGCTGAGTCCCCAAATGCCTGGAGAGAGACGGCAGGAAGCCGCTGAAACGGAGTTCTCGGACGTCAGAAGCGAAATCGCCGCGTGTGAAAATGGGCGGACTGCGCGGTTCTCGGACGCGCCTACAGGCACGCGAGAAGCAGTGTGACGAGGCTGGCCAGCAACGTGACGGCGGCGCAGACACCCAGAATCTGCCGGGCCGCGTAGGGCACTCTCACAAACGGCCGGTCCACCCGGTCGAGCAGACCGCAGAGAGCGTCCTGCAGAAGGATGATGAACTGGCCCGACGCAGTGTCCGGGTCCAGCCACCGCGAGCGGGCCTTTGCCGCCTGTGAATCCTCCCGGCCTCCCGGGGCTTCTTCGTCATCAAACCGAATATCGGCCTCGGCGGGAAGCCCGTCGGGAACCGCAAGGTCCGGTTCGCCTACGCTCGCGTCCGACAACGGATCTGCCGGGGCCGCGGTACCTTTCGCCGGCGTCTCGCCGCCGATCTGGGCCTGCGCCTCGTCGAGAAGGCCCTCGATTCTCTCGAGCTGGTCCTCAATCGGCGCGTCGCCCAGCAGGGCGTTGATGTCATCCGTCGTCGGCACGACCACTGACGGCGGCTCGGTCGGAGCGACGGGTTCGGCGGGCGGCTCGGCCGCGGCTTCGCCTGGGGCATCCGTTGTCTGGGCGGGCGTGTCTGCGTCTGGTTCGAGTTCCTTGACGCTGGGGACATCGGCAGGCAGTGGTGCTTCTTCGACGGGCTGCGGTGCTTCCGCCGGTGGCGCGGGGGCAGGTGTTGGGGCCGCCTCCGGCGGGGGGGCCGTTGTGGATTCGGCGGCGGGTTCCGGTGCCGGCGGGGGCGCCGCTTTGGATTCAGCGGGGCCGATGTTTTGCAGCAGCGTTTCCGCAATGCGCGCAGCTTTATCCAATGCCGCATCGACGGGATTTGCGCCCGCATCCTGGCTGCTGCTGAATGAACTGCCGTCGCCTGGGGGAGGCGTCATGCTGCGCTGGACCCCCTGTTCGGGAACTACCGCAAGTCCGGACTCTCTCGTCATTATCGGAAGCGCGGCGCCGCGCCTTTCGGTTGTGGCCGGTTTGCCTTCGCCCGATAATGCCGGGCATGGCTGAGCCGCCGAGGTTCTTCTGCGACACGCTGACCGACGACCACGTCGACCTTCCGTCGGAAGAGGCACACCACGCGCGGACCGTCCTGCGTCTGCGGGCCGGCGACGAGATTCTTGTGTTCGACGGACGGGGCACCGAAGCTCGGGCTCGACTGGATCGAGTCTCGCGTGATCGCGTCTGCCTGACATTGGGAGAGCGGGTCCACGTTCCCTACGAGCACCCCATCCGCCTGACGCTGGCCGTCGCCATGCCCCGCGCCCAGCGACAACACATCCTCTTCGAGAAATGCGGTGAGATCGGCGTGGAGGCCGTCTGGCCGGTGGACTTCGAGCGGAGCGTGGTTCGGCCCGGAAGCAGTGTGCAGGCCAAGGGGCAACGAACGGCCCTGGAGGCGGCCAAGCAGGCTCGGCGGGCCTGGGCGCCGTGCGTCGAAGGACCCCAATCGTTTGCGGCCACGCTTGGCCGAGTGAGCTCTTTCGAACGGGCTGTTGTGCTGACGCCCCTGCCGCAAGCCGTGCCGCTGGTTCGGCTTCTTGCGGAAAGTCGCGGCGGCGACCGACTGCTGGTGTGGATCGGCCCGGAGGGCGGCCTGACGGATGAGGAAACCGCGTCGGCCCGGCAAGCCGGCGCGCAGGTGGCGAGCCTGGGGCCGACGATTCTGCGGATCGAAACCGCGGCGATCGTCACGGCCGCGCTCGTGGCGGCCATGGACCCGGGCGAGCCGTGTGGCCGGATATCGGAGGCCTGACATGGGCGAACCGAACCGATTCGATCCGAAAAACGCGGCCAAGACCGCGAAGAAGCAGGCCAAGGCGGCCCTTAAGGCGGAGAAAGCCCGTCGCAAAGCCGAGGCTTCAGGATCGGTGCCTGTCCTCACGCCGGCGGCGGAACTCGGTACACCGAACGGCGCGATGACACCCGCCGAACGGTCCGCCCGGGCGGCCGAGCGCAGCGCCCGCCTGACGTACTATCGAGTGTGGATCGGAATCGTCGCGATCATCGTGTCGTTGATCGCCGCCGGTCTGGCCTGGCTCCAGTATTCGCGCAGCCGACCCGAACCGACCGCCCCGCCAACCGAGTCCGTCCGCGATTGGCCTGACTAAGCGCCCCCGCCCGCGGTCCTCACCAACCACGCCCGAACGTCTTCCACCGTCACACCCGCCAGGTGTACGGTCTTGGCCGGCGACGTCTGTCCCTGGATCACCGCCACAGCCTGCCGACGGATGCCCAACTGCTTGGCAAGATACGCGACCAGTGCATCGTTGGCCTTGCCCTTTTCCGGGGGAGCGGCCACCGCGATTTTCGCCCGGCCGTCCAGTTCGCCCTGGAGGCGCGTGCGCGACGCCCCGGGCACGACCTTTACGCGGAGCCGCACGCCGGTCTCGTCCGCGGTCAACTCGATCACGTACGCCTTCTCTCTGTGTGCGGGGCTACCGGTGCGTGTTCCGCGGCAGCAGTTCCAGCTCAAAGGTCTGCAGGTCGATCTGGCCGGAGGCCGCGGACGTTTCCGTTCCCTGGACTTCCACCAGCCCCGCCACCACGAACTGATACGCCAGCCCCGGCTCCAGCGTCAGGTCAAAGGAGGGTTTCTCCCGGCCGGCAAAATGGCGCGGGCCTTCGGCCGTGCCCAGGTCGACCAGCACCGCACGCTTCAGGACGTTGCGGTTCGAGTCGCTGATGTACACCTTCAGGCCCAGCGTGTCGGCGGGCTTGGTCAGGTCCGACGGATCGGTTTCCACGGTGTACTCATATTTCAGATCGAACACGGCGGTCACGTCGATCGCCTTGTCGGCCCGCGTTTCGATCACCTGGCCGATCTGGAACTCCGCCTTGGCCGTGCCCACTGCGGTGGCGGCGGCCTTCGCCATCGCCGTGCCGGCGGGTTTGGCCCACGATTCGGCCGTAGCCTCACCGCTGGAGGTGCGTTGAGCGTCGAACACGTTCAAGGGCTGGTCCTTGGGGAAGTACAGGGGCTTGCCCTCAGCAAAACGGGATTCGATCGGCACCCGTTTCTCGGACGGCGGCAGGCTGATCTTCTCGCCGTACCCCCCACCGCCGCAGCCGCAAACGGCGGCGAGCGTGATCCCACAGCCAAGAACCGACGCGTACATCACACTTCGTCCGCGCATACAACACCTCATTGATACGCCGCTCGCGTTTCCCCAATTCAGCCGACGACGCCGAAAAACAGACTCCGCCAGCCACAAACCACCGCCCATCATACGCCGCCGCACCCCGACAGCAACGGGCCGGGCGGACCGCCAACAATCCCGCCGGGCTGCCCGCCCGCGTCTCCGCTCACAATCTCCCCGCGGAGTCGAGCCCCGCCCGCCCCGGCGAGTCGCCTGCGGAGATCAGCCGGTCTCCGGGGCAGGCGCTGCGCCGGGGTGTACGCCGCTTGCCAAGTCATCGTTTACCTGTTCTGGGTTGCGGGGCGATGACATTGGGGGTTCTCCGATGCAGTTCGGTGGCCGTCCCCGCGTGCGGGACGCTCTTGCGTATGAACAGGGCGGGCGTTCGCTTGCGGGGCCGCGGTGCCTGACCGCCCATGATTATGTGTGAGTATGCCGCGGGAAACGGGTTGCCCGGCTCACCCGGGTGGCCGGTCTTGCCCGACATTTGGTGACCGTAAGGTCAAATGTGGGGCTGCGGAGGGTAGATGCTCCGCCGAAAGGTTGAAAAAAGCCAGGGAAGAAGGGACGGAGGGACGAAGGGAGGTCGAGGGTTTTGGGTCGCCCCGGCGACTCGCTGTGGCGAGAAGTGGGAAGGGATAAGGGGGTTTGTAACGTTCGCTTCCGCGTGTGGGGGAAGCGAACAGGCAGCCTGCGGCGGCCAAAGCAAGAACAGGAGGAAGGCACGGAGGCACCAAGGCACGGAGGCACGAAGGGGAGGACGCCGGCGTGTGCCGGCGAAGGCTGTTTGAGGGAGCGGGGAAGGCGAG
>JAFGCA010000533.1 GCA_016932895.1 Sedimentisphaerales bacterium
CAAGATGCTCGTAAAACGTGTCAAACAACTGGGTTACGCGATGATCGATCTACGCTCCGGCGAAGTAGTTTCTTAGGAGCGAAGCGAGGCAATCCATAGTCGAACGATCTATGAAACGCGGTACTACACGTGAAAACAAGGGAGGTGCAGGCATGGACAGGTTCTGCAAGTTGGTGACAATGTGCGTTCTCTTGATCCCGGCGACGGCGTCGGCGGGGTTGGCTTCGGGGCCGTTGCGGGTGCATCATCAGAACCGGCGGTACTTCGCGGACGCCTCGGGCAAGGCGCTATTCCTGACGGGCTCGCACACCTGGGCGAATTTCCAGGAGCGTATCTGTCGTGCCAACCGGACGCGAAAGGAGCGAAATTCACGCTGAAGATCGAACCGGGGACATACAGGGTCAGATGAATTCAGTGTGCCACAAACGAATGCTCGAATGCGAAACGCGCGGAAGTAGGAGACGCAGAGTGGATTCCGTTGGCCTCGCCGTTCCGGGGCGCGGCGGTGGCGCACCTGGAGAGAGAATGAGGTGTTGGCGTGCCGATGGCGGCAAAGCGTGAGTTTACGAAGCGTCCGGGGTTTCGGTCTTGCGGCTCTCGGCGCCGGAAGCGATCAGTACCGACAGCATGATCGCTCCGGTGACGCCCGGGGCCAGGTCGAGCTGCCCCAGCGTCCGCAGGACCGCCATGGCCACCACGAAGCACGCGAAGCCGATCCCGATGTACTTCAGGTTTGCTGTGTCCGGTTTTCTCATCACCGCCCCCCTTCCTGGCTGCGTTCTGCGATTATGGGAACTGCGAGCCCTGCCCGGCGCCGGCGGGACGTTCGGTCCCCGGCCGCGTACGCCGACAACGCTCACGGAAAGTATATGAAACGCAGGAGTCAGAGCCAAACACCGGCGGGGAAGCCATCCGCACGCCAGCCGGATGTCCGCCCGGATATCACCACCAGAAGCAGGGGTTGGAGTTCTGCATATAGAACCAGCGGTGCTTCATATCGCTGAACTTGCGCCACTCCACATGCCCGTCCACGCAAAGAACGTTCCCACCCGTGGGTTTGCTGCCCTTGGTGAGATGGTTGGTCCGGTCCCAGATTTGCCAGCGTGCCCAGCAGCCGCCGGTGGCCTTGGTGAAATCGGCCTCAACCGGGTCCGGCCCGTCACTGGCGGTTACATCGGTAATCAACTCCATGAGAGCCGGCGCAATCTTCTTGGTATCGATCACTGATCGAACCCATTCCTTGTGCTCGGGGCCGGTGGTCATTGGTTTTTGCGGCCTGCCCGCAACCGTGTCAAGCAACCAGAAATAGCCGAGAATACGGTGATAGGTTTTTCGCGTACCTTCGGCCGTGGGTTCGGGATTGGGATAGCTCTCGTCCGTCTCCTTCGCGAGGTTCTCGCCGTAGCGCCAGAAATATACCCGGTTGCGCTGCGGCCACGAGGGACAATAAAAAATGTTGCGATCGAAGGCTCCCGTTTCCAGGACGATGTCCGTCGTCCAGTAGGACACGTCAAAAAGCCACCGATCCACCTCGTTCAGCGGCAGTTTGCCGTCCCAGTCGTTGGCGTACAGAAATAACCCCAGACCCGTATTCTTCTCGTTCTGGCTGCACACGGCCCGGCGGCCCTGCTCTCGAGCGGCGCTGATCGCCGGCAGGAGAATCCCCATCAGAAGGGCGAGAATCGCCACCACCACGAGCAGCTCAATCAGCGTAAAACCACACCTGCGACGCATCATACCTATCTCCACAAAACCGTACCAACCAGTATGTATTTATACCCTCTGTCCGACCCAATGTCAAACGTGCAGAACATAGGCGCCCCAAAAAACGTACATACGCCGCTTGCCGCATCGCGCCGATGCGCTTGCTGTCCCGACCTGCGGCGCGGTAGAATCGCGGGGCATTGAACGGGGATGACGCCATGACGGGCAGACGAACATCGTGCACATACCAGTGTCCGCAGAGAGGCCCTCAGAGGGCCTTCACGCTCGTTGAACTGCTGGTGGTCATTGCCATCGTGGCGCTGCTGCTGGCGCTGCTGCTGCCGACGGTGCAGCGCGTGAGGAAGCAGGCCAAGATGATGGTCTGCCAGTCCAACCTGCGTCAGTGGGGCCTGTTCCTCAACACGTACGTGGTCGACAACGACGGCAAGTTCTTCTATGAGATGACGCAGGTGCAGATGGACGATCAGCCGGAGGGCTTTGTCGTGATGGTCCAGAGCTGGTGGTACACGTTCCTCACCGAATTCGGCGGTCACAAGGATATCTGGCTGTGCCCCATGGCCACGATGCCGTCGGGTGCGGACGACTCCGGCTCGGCGTTTCGGGCCTGGCGCGGCCAGCGCGGAGCCGAGCGTATCCCCGAAGGCGGCTGGGGGGAGGTCGAGCGGGAGTTTCGGGGCAGCTACGGTGTGAGCGGCTGGGTGGGAATCAGTCGGTACGAGGAGCCGGAGAGACCCAACGCGTGGTGCTGGACGACTCCGGATGTGAGAGGCGCCGCCGCGGTACCGCTGATGTTCGACTGTCGCCGCTCGCTCTACTATGGAACGCTGAGTCCGCCGCCCCCGTATGAGGACACGGCGATCTCGGACTACTACAGCAGCTACGTCTGCATCGACCGGCACAGCGGAGGGATCAACAGCCTGTTTATGGACTGGTCGGTCCGCCGAGTCGGGCTCAAGGAATTGTGGGGCTTGAAATGGCACCGCCAGTACGACACGACCGGTCCGTGGACCGAGGCCGGCGGCGTGACGCCCCGGGATTGGCCTTCCTGGATGAAAAAGTTCAAGAACCCTTGACCATGCCTGAAACCTGACGCATCATCTCGGTCCGGCCTCACGTTCGGGACCGCTGTCACAAGGCCGTCGCTCCCAGCCCCTTAAAAAAACTCCGATTCCCGGCGTCACCGGAGAGAATTACGTATTTCTACGTATTGACACAATGGGCCACTGTCGCGACACTCTCGGAATGGGGTTATGGAGAATCCGTGTGGCAGGGTCTCATCAACACGTGTGGAGTCCGTTCTCTGTCGCAGGAAAGGATGTGCCTTGTCTGCCTCGCAATGCAGACGCACTATCGACGTTCATTCTTGAAGGGGAGCATGTCATGAGAGTCGAAGCAAAGATTCTGTCCGTGTTGTTTGCCGCTTGCACGTTGACGATTCTGCGTCCGGGTATGGCTCCAGCGGCGGTTACCGTGTACGACAGCATCACCCAGAACAACAACTACAACACCACGTTCAATGAAGTGGGCGACGAAGTCACCCTGGCGGGCACCGAGCGGCTGGTTCGCGAGGTCACCTTCGGATACAACATCGTGTCCTATCTGACAACGGGATCGGAAGAGGTCATTTTCCGACTGTATGACCTCAGCGGCGGCCAGCCGGACAGCGTGCTCTACCAGAGCGCAGCGATTCCCATGAGTCCGGGCCTGAACTACTACACGGTGAGCAGCATCGACACCGTCGTCCCGGACACGCTGGTCTGGACGGCAGCCGTTTCCGGATACGCCGTCGGCACCGGCTACTATGCCGGCCCCGTGATCGCCGATGCAAATCCGACCGTGGGATCCAGCGCCGACTATATCTGGAACAAGAGCGCCGGTGGATGGGTCCAATACGACCTCGGCGACGCCATCGCCAACTTTCAGGCTACGATCACGGCCGATCCCGCTTGTGTCCCCGCCCCCGGCGCCCTGCTGCTCGGCACCTTCGGCGCGGGACTGATCGGCTGGATGCGCCGGCGCAGAACACTGTAACGAATCTCGGCGAGCATTCGTTTCTTCGGGGCTGCGATCTCACGTCGCAGCCCTTTTCATTGGTCGCAGAAGGTATCTGCCATGGCGGCATCCGGGCTTGACGGGGACTCCCAGGCGTGGTATCGATTCCTTTCGATAACGCCAATGGAGGATATACAGATGGCAAACAGTCGCCGTGACTTTCTCAAACAGGTGGCCGCCGGCTCGGTGGCGATGGCCCTGCCGGCACTTCCGGCGCCGGCGCAGCAGCAACAAAGTCAGGTCACCCGGCCCAAGGCCCAGACCGCGCTTCCGCGCTGGCGCGGGTTCAATCTGCTGGACATGTTCACCATGCGCAGCAAGGGCGATTTCTCCGAGGACGATTTCCGCTGGATTCGGGACTTCGGGTTCGACTTCGTGCGCTTCCCGGCGGTGTACCGGCTCTGGATCGAAGACGGCGACGATTACAAGATCCACGAGCCCATGTTAGCCAAGCTCGACCGGGGCATCGAGCTGGCCAACCGGTACGGCCTGCACGTGAGCCTGAATTTCCATCGCGGGCCGGGCTACTCGGTCAATCGTGAGTTTCAGGAGCCCCACAGTCTCTGGAAGGACAAGACCGCGCTGGATGCCTTCTGCTTCCACTGGCAGTTGATGGCCAGGCGGTACAAGGGCATCTCGCGCGACAAGCTCAGCTTCGACCTGATCAACGAGCCGCCCTCTCCGGGCGAGCACATGAGCCGGGCCGATCACGAGCGCGTCGTCCGCACGACGGTGAAGGCCATTCGCGAAATCAACCCGAACCGTATCGTCATCGCCGACGGACTGAGCTGGGGCAGAGACACCGCCCCCGAGCTGGCCGACCTGGGCATCGGCCAGAGCACGCGGGCCTACGATCCGATGTTCATCAGCCATTGCGGCGCCTCGTGGGTCAACTACCGGGATTATCCCGAGCCGGCCTGGCCGGGCCATGGCTGGGACCGCAAGCGACTGGTCCAGCACTACCAGAAGTGGGCCGACCTGGCGAAAATGGGGGTCGGGGTGCACTGCGGCGAGGGCGGGGCCTACAACAAGACGCCGCACGAGATCGTCCTGGCCTGGTTTCGCGAGGTCCTGGAGATCCTGACCGAGCTCGGGATCGGCCTGACGCTGTGGAATTTCCGGGGCTCGTTCGGGATCGTGGACTCCGGCCGCAAGGACGTCGCCTACGAGGACTTCCACGGCCACGAGCTCGACCGCAAGCTCCTCAGCCTGCTCCAGGAATTCGCTTGATGCCGGCAGCCCCCCGGGCGCCGGTGCGGCGCTGATACTCCGTCGGCGGTCGCCGCTTCGGCACTCGCAGGTACCTTCAGTTCCGAAGAACAAAAAAAATTTTGACGCTGCCCCAATTTTTCCCGTAACATACGACACATGTAGTACGTCTATGATATGTGTAGCATAAAGGAGAACCACCATGACCCGAAAAAGGCGGGCCGACAAACCGAGCGTGGAGCTGACGGAAGCCGAATGGGCGATCATGCGAGCCGTGTGGGAACATCAGCCCTGTGCGGCCGGTACGGTCCAGGAAGCCCTCGCCGCGAGCAAGGGCTGGGCCTACAGCACCGTCAAGACCACGATGGACCGCATGGTCGACAAAGAGCTGCTCGAGGTCCGCAAGATTCGCAACCTGCGACTGTACAGCACGACGGTTGGCGAAGTGGAGGCCAAGCGAGGCGAGTTCTACCGGATGCTCAAGCGGGCCTTTGACGGGGCTCTGGCCCCCATGTTGCAGTTCCTGGTGGAACACGAGGGCCTTTCCGCAACGGACGCTCGTGAGCTTCGGGAGATTGCTCGCCGGGCCGCTGGGGCGGCGAAATCGGATCGTGCGGATGACTCGCACGGACAGGAGAGCAAAGATGGACCCGCTCAATAGTACCGTCATGGTGCTCAATAAATGGGGACCGGTGTTCTGCGACTACGCCGGCCGCATGCTCGTGCAGTCCAGTGTTCTGGTGGCGCTGCTTTTGGCCGCTGATTTGTGCCTGCGGGGATGGGTGTGTGCACGCTTTCGTTACGCGATGTGGCTGCTGGTCCCGGTGAAACTGGTGCTGCCGCCGTCCCTGGCGTTGCCCACCGGCGCAATGTACTGGCTGAGCGACCACCTGCCCGTCGTATCGACGGTGCCCCGACCGCCCGGCCCCGTAGTTTCCGTGGCGGCCATGGGAGACTTTGAGCCTTTCGGGAACATCGTTGCCACGCCCAGCGGAGCGGCCGAGATAGCGACGGCGGGCTCACAAATGGCAACTCTCCAGTGGCCGGGGCTGGTATTGCTCGGATGGATGGTGGGGGTCCTGCTGCTGATCGCACTGGTGCTCTGGCGGGTCCTCTCCGTGAGGAGATCGCTGTATCGGAGCCGCCCCGCCGGACGGCAGATGGTCGCGCTGTTGCAGGAGTGTCGTGCTGATTTGGGAATCACCACGCCGGTGACGCTGAGACGTACCGAGGACATGCACAGCCCCGCAGTGTGCGGCTTCCTGCGCCCGGTGGTTCTTCTGCCCACCGCGCTGCCTCCGGGACTGGGCCCGGAGGGCCTGCGTACCATTCTCACGCACGAAATGACCCATATCAAACGGCGCGATCCCTGGGTCAGTCTGGCGCAGACCGCCCTGCAGGTGGCTTATTTCTGGCATCCGCTCGTGTGGGCGGCGAACGCGAGACTGAGGCACTTGCGGGAGATGGCGGTCGACGAGACGGTCGTCGCCTGCCACTCTCAGGCTGAGTGCTACACCAACACGCTCATCGATATTGCCCAAATGGCGTTTCGAAAGCCGGCTTTCAGTTTACGGTTGATTGGAATTGCGGAATCCAGAAGAGCTTTGGAAAGGAGGATCACCCACATGTTGAATCGAAAGATATCGAGACGCCCCGCCCTGGGACTATCCGGGCTGTTGACGATCATCGCCATCGGCGCCGTGCTGGTGCCCATGGGGCGGGCAAGCAGAACGGCTCGTGCGGAGCAGGATGCCATGCAGAGCGTCCCGGCGCTGCCCGAGGGAATCGCAGAAATGTTTCAACTGAGAAAGGACGATATCCTGGAGAGGTTCGGCAAACCCGAACACGTCTTCTACGGAGACAACCGCTATACCCTGGACGACCTCCCCGAGACGTACTTCCTGCCCTACGAGGAGATCTCTTTCTGCGTGCACGAGGACGCGGTCGTCGGGATCACCCTGCTCAGTCCGCGGTACGTCTTCGGCAACGGGATACGCGTGGGAGACTCCGAGGAAAAAGTCAAACAGGCGTTTGGCCCGCCCTCCGATTTTAAGGAGACGGACTTCAAGGACTTTTTGGTCTATGATCAGATCGGCCTGAGCTTCGAGGTCAACAAGCAGGACCGGTCGGTCATGGAGATCAACATCAAGCAGGACTACGGGGATCCCACTCAGTTCCAGGCCTACGCCCGCGCCGCCGAGTTCGAGGCCCAGCTTCCTCAAAAGATCGCCAGGCTTAACATCGACTCGGCCAATCTGAAGAAGGTCATTGCCACGTTCGGCCAGCCACTGAAGTACATTTGGGGCCCCAAGACCCTTCCGCCGGACGACCTGCCGCGACGGTTCATCGCCATCTATCCGGGCCGTTTCCACGTATTCATGGTGGACGATCACATCGTCGAGCTGCGCCACGAACACGGCTCCAAATACATCTTCGCCGGCAAGCTGCGCGTCGGCTCGACGCTGGAGGAAGCGCTTGCGGTCCTCGGCCCGCCTGCAAAGACGGTCGTGGGCGAAGAGATCGACTGGCAAAACTCGAAAGACGTCCTCTTCAAGGACATCGAGCGAAACAAGGGGCACTGTTACTACCATCGGCCCGATCGCAACGTGCGCGTGTGGTTTGGCAACTACAAGGTCGCGGGCATCTACATGACCCGGAGCGATTACGGCGAGGACGAGCCGTTCGATAAGGAGTTCGCCGCCCGGCTGTCGGCACGGATTCGCGCGCTGGACATCGACGCAGCCGACCGGGAGGGGGTCCTGGAACTCTTCGGCGACCCGATCCAATACGTGTGGGGCGAGAAGACCTTCACGCCGGACGCACTGCCGGAAAACTACATCATGAGCTATCCGTGCGCCTTCAGCGTGTGGTTGAAGAACAACCGCATCATGGAGATCCGACACGGACGCGGCTCGCAGTACGCCTATGGTGGTACGCTCCGAATCGGCGCGACCGTGCAGGAAGCCCTGGACGTGCTCGGCCCGCCCGATGCGACCGTCACAGGTAAGAACGAGTACAAGGACAGAATCCTCTACAGGGACATCGACGGGAACAAAGGGCACTGCTATTACCACCGTGCCGACCAGAAAGTCCGTGTTTGGTTCTCGAAGAACAAAGTCATCGCGGTCTATATGACCCGCAGTGACTTCCCCACACATTAAGCCGGGGATGTCTGCCTGTACCACACACAGGGAGCCGACCTTCCGACAGCAGGCCGGTTCTCTGTGTGTCCCGGACCAATAGCCTTCGGCAAACTCGACGCTGGATGTTCTGTCCGGCCCAGTTGTCCGGATGTCATCAGTCGGACCGACCCGGAGCGGGCCCCGCGCCGTCCTCGTACTTGAACACATCCTCGACCGTGGTGTTGAACGCGCGGGCGATGCGAAAGGCCAGGGGCAACGACGGCGCGTATTTGCCCGCCTCGATAGCGATGATCGTCTGGCGCGTCACGCGGGCCTTGTCGGCCAACTGCTGCTGGGTCATCTCCCCGTGCTCGAAACGCAGGCGACGGACTTGGTTCGTCAGTTCATTCCCGGCCATTTTCACCTCCCCGGCCGTACTGAACGAAGGCGGTTACGCTCTGAACCAGTGTGAAGATCGCCAGGCCTCCCACCAGGACCAGTGGCATCAGGTGCACCGAGACGTTACCCTCGGGGCCGACCCGCCACCAGGCGACAAGGCAGGCCCCGACAAAGTAGAACCACAGGACCGTATGAGCCACGAAAGCCGCATTCTTACTGATCAGCAAGTCCCGCTCATCGGTGTAGATCTTTTGCCGGCGTCTCCCGAGCTTCTTCAGGACGAAAGGCATAAGCCAGAGGACCGGTCCGGCGAGAACGGCCGTCGAAGTGAACATCAGCAGCGGCAGCAGCCGCACTCCTTTCGTATAGACCAGCAGGACGCCTACCGAGCCACAGATGATTACGTATAGCAGCACAATGATCGTACCGACCAGAGCTTCTTCTTGCGCCCTGTTCATCTTGCGTCTCCTTTCCGATCCAGACGTATTGGTCGAATGCGCCGGCGTCAGGGCCGTCTATCCGCCGGTGGCGGTCATATGAGAATCAGATGGGACCAGGGTGTCCCATTCACACCTATTTCTCCTGTCGGATTGGCCTGCAAAAATGTAAAGCACACAAGACTATATGTAAAGCATAACTTACATTATGTCAAGCACACTTTACCAATATTCGCGGTTTTTTTTTGTGAACGGGAAATCGTGGAGGCTGCTTTGGAGAGAAACGGCTCATCCGAGCATATGGACGAGTGGATTGTGGGCTTCGAATGATCGAGAGACAATCCGTCCGGCACAAGACGACGGAGCCGAAGAGCGCCCCCTGCTTTGCGTCTCATTCCTCACGCGCGTGGCCCGGCCCGATGGGGCAAAAAAAGGGATGAGGCTTGTGCTGCCCGGCCTTCCCCAGCAAAAGCGGCCGGCAGCTCTCAAGCCTCATCCACAACCCAATGCCAACTGCACTACGACGTGCAGCAAACAGCATCAATATTTCCCTTGCGTACCTCCTGCACCGGCGCCGGTGCGATCAACTATCGTAGTAGAGAGCGAACTCGTGCGGATGCGGCCGCAGGGCCAACTGCGAAAGCTCATCCTCGCGTTTCCACTTGATCCACGAGTTGACCAGGTCCTTGGTGAAAACACCCCCGGTCAGCAGGAACTCATGATCCTTCTCGAGCGCGGCGATCGACTCCTCCAACGTGCCCGGCACCTTCGGGATGACTTCCAGCTCTTCACCTTCGAGCTCGTAGATGTTCTTGTCCAGCGGCTGACCCGGATCGATCTTGTTCTCGATCCCGTCGAGCATGGCCATGAGCATGGCCGGCCAGGCCAGATAGCCGTTGGCGGTCGGGTCGGGACAGCGGAATTCCAGCCGCTTGGCCTTGGCGCTCTTGGAGTACATTGGAATGCGGACCGAAGCCGAGCGGTTCCGCGCGCTCATCACCAGGTTGACCGGCGCCTCAAAGCCGGGCACGAGCCGGCGATAGCTGTTGGTCGTCGGCGCCGCGAAGGCCAGGATGGCCGGGGCGTGCTTGAGAATGCCGCCGATTCCGTAGAGAGCCAGTTCGCTCAGGCCCGCGTAGCCGTTGCCGGC
>JAFGCA010000534.1 GCA_016932895.1 Sedimentisphaerales bacterium
GCTGTCCTCGTAGTCGTAAAGAACGCGCTCCGTTCGTGCGATCAGGCCGTTCTCCATATCTTGTTTCTGGTGGGAGACGCGTCGGGCCGCCGCCCGGGCCTGCAACTCGGCGGCTCCGTAGCTCTTGCGCCAAATCGGCAGGTTCATGCTGAACATCAGGATCACGGGGTCCTTGCCGCTGTCGGCGACCCCCGGCATGATGGCGTCTCCGGTGTCGATCCAGTCGACCCCAAGGCCCAGGTCGGGGTAGAATCTCTTCTTCGCCAATTCGATGCGGCTTCGCGCGCTCTCAATGTCGAAATCCATCGCCTGCAACTCGGGATTCTGCTGCCGCAGTACCGCGAACAACTCGGCTCGATCCACGTCCGCAGGCGAGGCAAGTCGCTGCTTGGGCCAGGGTAACGTGCTTGCATTGGGACGGTTCAAAACGGCATTGAGCCGCGCGACGATGGGCGTCTGGAGTTCTTCCAGGGTCTTGAGCTTGTCGTCCAATGTCGCCAGTTCCACCTGGGCCCGGATGATGTCCGGATGCCCGGCCGTGGCGGTGACATATTTATTGCGGACCACCTCTTCAAAATGCCTGACCAGATCGAGATCGTCCCGCGCGATCTCAATAGCCCGCTGCAGATAGACGTACTCGCAGAAGGTATCCTTGACGTCGTAGAACAACTGGAGCTTCTTCGCCTCGTAGCGTTTCTGTGCGGCCTTGGCCGCTGCGGCCGCGGCGTCGGTGCGCGCCTCGATCGTCCCGAACCACGGGAACACCTGCGTGACACTGACGCGCTGCCTCTGCGGACCGACGCGTGTCTCCACCTCTTGGATGAAGTAGCTATAGGTAAAACGCGGATCGGGCAATGCCTTGGCCTGGAGGACTTGCTGCAATTGAGCCTTCCACTCTTCAAAGGCAGCTTGCAGGCCGGAATTGTGGAGAGCCGCGTAGCGCAAATAGTCCGGCAACATTTCGAGGTCATTGGCATCCCCGGCAGAGCCCTCTGCCCAACTCACGGAGCCGACGATGCCGATGAGGACCAACGCTGCGACTCTTTGCGTCCAACGGTTTCTCATGCAAAACCTCGTTCTCCAAACAACAGACGTAGCCAACGACGGACTATGCGTACTCCGGCTTGCGGCCCGCCTTCCACTTGATGCTGCAACCCATGCTGGGCTTCTGCGGCTCCGGAACGGGTCGGCCCGCCAGCACTGCGTCCAACGCCGCCCGCAGGTCCGCTCCATCAACCGGATCGTCACTGCCGGGCCGGCTGTCATCCATCTGCCCACGATACACCAGGGCGCGCGCCGGGTCGAAGAGGAAGAAATCGGGAGTACAGGCCGCGTGGTAGGCCCTGGCGACCTCTTGCGTCTCGTCGTAGAGATACGGAAAAGAGAAGCCTTTCTCGCGCGCCACCTGTGCCATCAACTCAGGCCTGTCGTCAGGATAGTCATCCACGTCGTTGGAGTTGATCGCCACGGCCGCAACGCCCTTGTCCCGGTATTCCTTGGCCAACCTGACAAACCCGCCCAGGATGTGCTTGACGAAGGGACAATGATTGCACATGAACACGACGAGAAGTGCCTTGGCGTCGCTGAAATCCGAGATGGACACCGTCCGACCTTTGGTGTCAGGCAAACTGAAAGCGGGCGCCTTCGTCCCTAACGGCAACATCGTCGAAGTTGTCGCAGCCATTGAATACCTCCCTTTCTGCGGAGAATCGCCACACGTTGACTTCTGACTATATGCGGTTGCCGCCCGAATGTTCTGTCAAATCCCGGTTCCCGTCAGTCCGAGACCTTCAAGACGATCTTGCCCAACTGCTTGCCCGCCTCCATCTTCTTCGTCGCCTCCTGCACCTTTGCCAGCGGAAAGACCTCGTCAACCACGGGTCTGAGCTTGGCGACCTTCACCGCTTTGAGCATCTGACGCAGGTCTCCAGCCGATCCCAAGGTCGAACCCATGATCGTCAACTGGTTCCAGTAGACCGCTTGCAGGTTCGTTTCCGCCAGCGCCCCGGTCGTGATGCCGCAAAGCACGATCCTGCCGCCTTTGTGCACCACGGACAGGTCGATCGGCCACGTCGCAGCCCCCACGGCGTCGATCACCACGTCGACTCCCTGCCCGGCGGTGATCTGCTGGGCACGTTCGGCGACATTTTCTTTCTGGTAGTTGATGGTGTAATCGGCGCCCAGTTTCTTTGCCTGCACCAGTTTCTCATCCGACGACGACGTCACGATGACCTCGGCGCCGGCGCTCTTGGCTAACTGCAGGGCACAGACAGCGACGCCGCCACCGATGCCATGGATCAAAATGCAGTCTCCCGGCTTCACCTCGGCCCGCGTCATCAGCATCCGCCAGGCCGTCAGGTAGGCCAGGACGAAGCCACCGGCCTCTTCGTTGCTCAGGTGGGCCGGTTTGGGATAGACATTGCCCGCCGGCACGGCGATCTTCTCGGCAAACGTGCCGGACCGGTTGAGCCCGACGATGCCAAACGACGCACAGAGACTCCGCTGCCCCTGCTCGCAGAAGGCGCAATGTCCGCAGCTCAAGCCCGGATAAACCACGACCTCGTCGCCGGCCGTGACGTTCTTGACCTGCACACCGACGGCCTGCACCACACCCACTGCGTCCGAGCCCAACACGTGCGGCATCTTCAACGTCGCGCCGGGCCGACCCTTGCGCACCCAAATGTCCAGATGATTCAGACCGGCACACAGGACCTTCAACACGACTTCGTCGGCCGCGGGTTTCGGCTCGGGAACATCCTCGACGCGTAGGACGTCCACCCCTCCGTGTTCGTGAAAGACTGCTGCTCTCATGATCGTATCCCCTCGAAATCGCCTTCGTCCGGGATCCGGCGCGCAGACGCTCAACGCGCCGTTAGTTGAACACAGTGAGCGTAGCAGCGCCTACTGCCGGCGTCGCCAAGGAATTGCCTCGATTGGCGGCCGTGGAATCCCCGGTCCGATCAGGGCGTCTTGACGTCGTAGCAGAACAGAACGTCGGCGTGGCGCAGGTAGAGCTTCCCATCCGAGATGACGGGATAGGCCCACGCCTTGCCTTCGGCGCCGGGGCGCGACGGGAGTTTGAACGAGCCCTTGAGACTGTACTTCTGGGGTGTTGCCTCTACCAGCGCGACGCTGCCATCCTCATAGAGGAAGTAGAGGTAACCGTCGGCGTACAGGACGCATCCCGAGCCGCCGCCGGGCTGGTTCGCCTCGTGCCACAGGACTTTGCCGGTCTGCATATCGACGCAGATGGGCTCGCCTTTGTTGTGGTTGTGCCCACCGTAGATGCAGTTGCCGACCTTGACGAACCCGCCGTGATGGTTCTGAAAGGTGTCCTTGTCGAGCCAGTAGACTTCCTCGGCCTTGACACCCGTCCCATCGGCCACCAGCCTGAGCAGGGCTGCTCCGGTATTGTAGGCGGTCGATGTGAATACATAATCGCCGTCGACAACGGGCATCGGGATGTTCGCGACGCCGTTGGCTACGCGATTGTAACCCCAGAGGAACTTGCCGTCAGCAGCCACGGCACCGATCAGCCCTTCGTTGGTCAGTTGGACATACTGTTTCACACCGGCGCCGTGGCTGATGACGATAGAAGAATAGCCGGCCTCGTTCTTGCCGTTGGGTCCGATATCGGGCATCGGCGTCCGCCAGATCACGTCGCCGGTCTTCTTATTGAGCGCTGCGAGTGCAGCCGCGTGCCCGCCGGGCGTACAGACGAGCCGGTCGCCATCAATGAGGGGCGACTCACTGAATTTCCACGTAGGGTTGTTCGCGCCGCCCAGATCGGTCAGAAGGTTCTTTCTCCAAACGATGGTCCCCTTGTCCGCTGTGACACAGACAACGTCGCCGCTGGTGCCGATAGCATACACAAAGCCACCTTCAACCGTCGGCGTACAGCGAGGTCCGTCCTGATGTGACAGCCCGACTTTGGCAGCCCAGATTTCTTTCCGTGTGCCGAGGTCATAGGCATAGACGAACTGGGCCTTCCCACCGTCCGCTTTCCGGTCGCCCATGGAGTAGAGCTTGCCACCGCTGATGGCGACCGTCGAGTAGCCTGTCCCGAGCCCTGACATCTCCCACAGCAGTTTTGGGCCGCCCGCAGGCCACTGCTTCAGCAGCCCGGTCTCCCGGCAGACCCCGTCGCGGTTGGCGCCGCGGAACTGAGGCCAGTCCTCCGCCACCGCCAGACCGCTGCAGACCAGCACTAACAAACACATCCCCACGCGTCGGTATACTCTCGTCGCCACAGACATAGTAGCACCCCCTGTGAAAAAGCTCCCATTTTCATGTCAAACACGATGCCCCACTGAGCCGCTCGGAGCCCGCCGCGATCAACCCTTGTCGCGGACATCGACGCACACCAGGTCGCCGGCCGCGTTGCGAGCATAAATCCTGCCGCCGGCCAGGACGGGAACGGTCCAGCATTTGCCCTTGAGAATCTCGGCCGAGGCCAATTCCTTGTACCCATCGGGCGACGCCTCGACAATGGCGAGTTTGCCCGCCTCACCCAGAACGATCAGCTTGCCACCGGCCAGCATGAGCGAACCGGTCCCGAGGCCCGCCTGCGCCCATTTGACTTGCCCGGCCTTCAGGTCCATGCACGTCAGCTTGCCCGAGCCGCCCACTTGGCCGTCGAAGCCATACAGGTAGCCATCCCAAAGGACCGAGCAGTTGCACTGGTTGCGCATGTTCTTGTTGCTGTAAAGCTCTTTGACGCCGTCGGCAGTGACCTGCAACAGAGCGCAACCTTTGTTGTAGCCCGACGAGATGAAGACCGTGTCACCGGCGACGATGGGGTCGGCGGCATTGATATCATAGCTCGTTTTCCACTCGTGCTGCCAGAGGACTTTGCCGGTTGCCGCTTCGATGCAGAAGAGATCGCTGCATCCAAACAAAGCAACGCACTTCTTGCCGCCGAAGGTCAGAGGCACCGCGGTAGCGTAACCGGCGGCGCTGGTCCCGCTCTTCCAGGCGACGCTGCCATCGGCCTTGTTCAAAGCCACGCCGGCGGCGCCCGCGTTGAGAATCACCAGATCGTCGACAATCACCGGTGAGCCCGAGAAAAACCACGTCGGCGCTTTGAGCTTCAGCTCCTTCACAGGATTCTTGTGCCAAACGACTTCCCCGGTGCCGGCGTCGAGCCGTAAGGCA
>JAFGCA010000535.1 GCA_016932895.1 Sedimentisphaerales bacterium
CGATGCCGTTGGTGAACTTGACGAGATTCAGATCGATCGTCTCGCCGCCGACATTGGTCAGCTCGACGTACTCGGTATTCGGATCGTTGGGACTGCCGGTGTCATCCGGATGATACATCATCTCACTGATCCGCAAGCTCTCAGCCACCGGCCCCACCGCAAACACCGCTTCGCTCAACGCGCTCCACTGCCCGGCGCTCAGGGCCCGGGTCTTCACGCGTGCGCTATGCGACAATGTCACAGTGCCGGCGTACCGGACGGCCGAGGGGGACGTGCTGCCTCCTCCTCCGGAAGCACCGCCGCTGCCGGCGATCAGGGCGGCGGAGATCAAAAAGTCGGAGCTGGTCGTGGAGAGATTGAGTCCGTGGATGGCGAGGATGTTGGTGCCCGGTCGAAGCGCGTCTTTGGCCCCGACGAGGGTGATGTTCTCGAGGTTGACCGCGTCGCCGTCGGAGTGCTGGTCGCTGGCGGCGGAGTTCCAGGCGGGCTGGCCCAGGAAGTTGCGCCGGGCGACCTCCACGCCGTTGAGATAGGCGACGAAGCCGTCGTCGTAACGGATTTGCAACGTGATCTGGTCGGACTCGTCGAGGCTCTCACCGACGGTGAAGGGGATGCGGATGTAGCACGAGGGATTGACGTTGTACATGAGCTGTTGCAGATTGGCGGTGATGTAGCCTTCGTATCCGGTGCTTCTCTCGTAGCCGACGCCGCCGGGCTTGCCGGCCGAGGCGATCCAGGCGGAATCGTCGAGGCGGGGATCGCTCTGCCAGGCGTCATCGACCGGACCGGTGGGGACGAGCACTTTTTTCAATGCGTTTTCCGCCACCAGGACGATGGTGGTGTCATCGCCGTTTTGCGGCAGCCCGGTGGCGGGGACGCGCGGGTCGGTGCCGTCGAGGGTGTACCAGAGGGTGCCGCCGCCGGTTAACGAGAGTGCGTCGGTCGCGGTGATGTGCCCACCGCTTTGGCTGCGGCCGTTGACGTTGAACACCGGGGCGTCGACGGAGGGATAGAGGGACGCGTTGCGGAGCTGGCTCAGGACGATGCCCGGACGCTGGGCCATATAGGTATGCAGGAGGCGATCGCGCTCGGCGCGCCACTGCTCGACGGTGCGGGGGCTGCCGCCGTGGACGTCGCCCCAGCGGGCGGACTCCGCGACCATGGCTCGTTCGATCATCTCGGCCAGTTCTGCGTACAGGGCGGCGCACCGGTTGGTCTCGGGTCGATCCGGGTCCCAGGCCGGGCGGCTGAAGTCCACGTGCATGGGCCCGTTATTGAAGAAGGCGCGATGCACCTGGTCGGCGAACTGGAGACGGAACTCCGGGTTGTTGCGCAGGCGGGCGTAGGCGTCGCACATGTTACCGCTGACGTTGGTCCGATTCACGTAGAGATCGGAGTCGAGGCCGTGACCTACTTGAATCCCGAGAACCCATTCAGCATCCCACATGAAGAAATGGAAGCCGGTGCTGTTGACGCGGTTCATCGCCCCATACCAGTTATGCCCCGGCCAGTCCGTATTGCCCACGAAGATGTTGGCGAACATGAAGTCGATGTAGGACTCGACGTCGAGGTAGTCCGTATAGGCGGGATTAGGGGTGCCGTCAGGATTGTTGCCCTGGAGACGCTGATATCCCTCGTTGGTCTCCAGCCCCGAACGCACGGCGCTCTGCAGGGCGTTCCATGACTGGGAGCTGCTGTCGCCGGTAGGACTGCCGGAGTTGTAGGCGTCGTAGTCTTCTTTTTCTCCGCCGAAGTAGGAAGCGGCGAAGGACGCATCGGCTCGCTCCGTGGGGTTGTAGAGGCCCCAGTACAAGCCGTTGACGTAGAGGTGGACGAATTTCCCATGCGGCGAGGGATGGCCGAGGGCCAATTGCAGTCGCCGGCAGTACTCGTCGCGAATGTACTGGGAGACGTCCTGGCCGAAGGGGTAGCCGTCATTGAAGTTGGCGCGCAGGATGATCGTGTCGAACTCGTCGGTGGCGTCGTTGCCGAACAGGGGATGGCGCAGTTTCGTCGCGCCGTAGGTGCCCTTGAAGAGCAGGCGGAAAGACTTTTTCTTTTCGCGCCGGCCGACGCCGCCGTAGATGCGGACGCCGCAATTGCTCTGAAATCCCTCTTCGCCGTCGGGATAGATCATCTCGATGGAGCCCGGATGCTCCCACGCGACGCCCTCGCTGTACGGGTTGGCGTATATGCCATGATCCGAACTGAAGAGATAGTGTACGTTCATCACCAGTGACATGGTGGGCAGCGATTTGAGATCCTCGATGATGGTCTCGGCGTGCGGAATGACGATGTCCGGGTCCATCATGTAATCGGCGCTGGTGCCGCCCCAGGCCGAGGGGAAGCCGGAGGGCTGGCTCGACTGGTGGACGACCTGTTCGAGAAAGATGTAGGTGTGCGTCGCGATGGGGCTCGGCATCCAGCCCGGTATGACGGCCTTGACGCGCAGGACCTGACTCTGGCTGATGCGGATGGGACCGGTGTAGCGGGTGCCGGTGGGAACGCGACCGGCGGTGAGGTACGGCTCGCTGCCGTTCAGCGTGTAGTACAGGGTCGCACCGGGCGTATCGCAGGTGAGGGTGACGTCGAACGGCACGTCGTAGAAGCCGCGCTCGTGACTGAGCTTGGGAGCGGCCACAAAGCCCTGGTACATCTCCACGTTCGGCGCCGCGGGGGTGGGCATGCCCATGAACCGCCACTCGCCCACGCCGTCGGGATAGCGTCCGACGGAAAGGTTGGGCACCTGCTCGCGAAACTCCACGCTGTCGATCAGGGTGCGGCCGTCGGGCTCGAGGAGGTAGATGGTGTCGCCGCCGGCGGCCAGAGCGAAATTCGCGTGTAGGCCCGAGTCGCCGACGTCGCCGTCGGCCCAGACCAGCAGGAAGCCGCCGGGCGGGATGGTCGTCAGCGCGGGTTTGCCGGTCGGAAAGCGCCACGGGGCGGGGGCGTCGAGGTCGTCGGTCAGGTAGAAACCGGCCACGTCGATGGGCGCAGCGGCCTGGTTGTGAATCTCGATCCAGTCGTCGTATTGACCCTGCGAGTCACGAACGAAATCGCTGTTGGAGGCCATGAACTCGTTGATCGAGAGCGGGTTGCCGCTGTCGCGCCAGGACTCGGCGATGATGGCGAAGTCTTTGAGCACGACTTTGCCGTCGCCGTCGAGATCGGCCGGGCTCTCCGCCGAGGCCAGCCACTGCTCGCCCAGAATCTGCATATCCTGGAAATCGATTCGGCAGTCCCGGTTGAGGTCACCGGCCGGACAGCCGCCCCAAGCCGCCTGCCAGAACAATGGGACGGTAAGCAACAGGAAAAACGCGTGCTTCTCCGATCTGAGCATCTTCACATCCTTCCTCACAGTGGTTCTCGCGGAACCGGGTTTTCCCTCCGTTTTGTTGTTGCTCGCACGACGGTGAAAAGCGTGCCAACCTATCGTAATTATAATCGATTGGGGGCCCCGGCGTCAATGAGCTTTGCGGCGGAATGAAACCTGTGTGGTTGAACCGGGCGGTGTGTGTTATACTCGGCGTCTCTGGCTGAGTGTATCGAAGGCTGAGCCGATGTTTGTGCGTGACGTTATGGAAATAGACCGCGTCCTTTCGATTCTGAAGGAGGAACTGTCATGAAGCGATCTTTGTCCCGGCGGGGGTTTCTCAAAGCGAGTGTGGGCGGCAGCGCCGTCCTGGCGTTTTCGGCGGCCAGCTATGCGCGGATTCTCGGTGCGAACGACCGGATCTCGATCGGCGTCATCGGTTGTGGCAACCGGGGCATCAACGCCCACATGGCCGTTGTCAACAAGCACGCCCAGAGTCAGAACATCGAGATCACGGCGGTGTGTGATCCGTGGCGTCTGCGGCGGGAGATGGCCTCGGCCAAGGCCAAAGAGTGGTACGGCCGGCCCGCCC
>JAFGCA010000536.1 GCA_016932895.1 Sedimentisphaerales bacterium
GATCTGCTGGGCGGCGCCGTAGTGGCCGGTCAGAATGATGATGGCCCGGAATCCATCCCGGCGCATCTCGCGACAGAGCTGTTCGAGCCAGGGCCGCAAGTGCGTGGAGAAGACGTCGTTTTCCGGGTCCATGATGAACGTGTGTGGCTGATTGAGCCCCCCGACGCCGCCGTACAACGTCGGCGCGACCACCCCGCCGCTCCGCTGCGCGGCCCGCACACAGAGCGCGTGCGCCTTGACCGCATCCACGCCCACCACGTTGTGCACACCGTGCCATTCAATCGTGCCCAACGGCTGGAAAATAGTCGGGCATGCCCCCTGGGCCTCGTCGATCTCCCTGGGGCGTAGATATTCGAGCCGCACCTCACGCCCGTCTTGCCCCTGCGCGTCGTTCTTCTCCCGTCCCGCCGTTACCGAGCCAAGCAACGCCCCCGCCGCCGCCGTGCCCAAGAACTCTCGTCGCCCAAATCGATCCGCCACAATATCTCTCCTTTCCTTCGAGCCGGCCTCAAAAGGCCCGCATGACAACACGCTGCCAAAGATATCTTCAGATTGTAGCCCAAAGAACCGCCCGGGGAAAGCGCGATAGAGCGGACGGTGACAGGAAGAGTTTGAATTTGCCGCGCGACTATGGTACGCTGTAGTCGTTAGCAATAAACTCGGCTCGGTGATGAACTCCGGAGCCCCTCGCTTGCAAAGGCAACAACAAGGAGACAGAGCATGAGTGGCATCTTCGGTGTGGTGTCCCGGTCGAATTGTGCCGAGACCCTGTTCCACGGAACGGACTATCACTCGCATCTGGGCACGGAGTACGGAGGCATGGCCGTCCTCGGGCAGGACTTTGCCCGCCAGATACACGACCTCAGCCAGAGCCAGTTCAAATCGAAGTTCTTCGAAGACTACGCTCGAATGAAGGGCAACAAAGGCATCGGCGTGGTCAGCGACCTTGATGAACAGCCGATCTATCTCAATTCGCGATTCGGCCCCTTCTGCCTGGCCACCAACGGCTATATCGAAAATGCCGAAGAGCTGGCGGCCCAGTTGCTCAAGAAGGGCATCTCCTTCAGCGAAGTCAGCCGCAGGGCCGTCAACACCACGGAGTTGGTCGCCAAGCTCATCAGCCAGGGAACCGACCTGGTGAACGGGATCGAGAAGATGTTCGAGGCCATCGAAGGCTCGTGCTCACTGCTCCTGCTCAACCGGACCGGGATCTACGCCGCCCGGGACCGGTTCGGGTATACGCCCCTGATTGTCGGGCAAAACCGGGACGGCTGGGCTGTGACCACGGAGACCTGCGCCTTTCGGAATCTCGGATTTGAGACGGTCAAACACATCGCCCCCGGCGAAGTCACCCTGCTCAACGAGGACGGAATCGTACAACGTCGACCGGGCCGGTCGAGAGCACAGCAAATCTGTGCGTTCCTGTGGATATACACCGGCTTTCCCGCTTCCAGCTACAACGGGATCAACGTGGAAATCGTCAGGGAACGAAGCGGACGCTGTCTCGCCCGGCATGACACGGACATCGAGGTGGACCTGGTCTCGGGCGTGCCCGACTCGGGATTCGCTCACGGGCTGGGGTACGCCATGGAATCGGGCAAGCCGTTCCGTCGTCCGCTGGTCAAATACACGCCCGGGTACGGCCGAAGCTACACTCCCCCCTCGCAACACACCCGCGACCTGATCGCCAAAATGAAGCTCATCCCCATCAAGGACGTCATCAACGGCAACAGCATCGTGATCTGCGAAGATTCCATTGTCAGAGGGACGCAGCTCAAGAACTTCACCATCAACAAGCTGTGGGACTGTGGGGCGAAAGAGATCCACGTACGACCGGCGTGCCCTCCCCTGATGTTCCCCTGCGTGTTCAACCTGTCCACGCGATCCATTCAGGAACTGGCCGCCCGCAAGGCGATTCGCGACATCGAGGGCCACGACCTCGCCGACGTTTCGGAGTACATCGACCACCACTCGGACAAATACAAAAAGATGGTGGACTGGATCGCGCGGGACCTGGGCGTCACGACGTTGCGTTACCAGACCGTGGACGATATGGTCGAAGCGATCGGGCAACCGCGCGAGCAACTTTGCCTCTACTGCTGGACAGGCGAGTGCCCCAAGGCCGCCTGCCCGAAGGGCACTATCGACATTGTGGCCGCGGGCAAGCCTGGCGGGCGAAAGAAACGGGCCGAAGACGCCGCCGACCAACAGAAGCTCTGGTAATCCCGACCGGACTGGAACACGGGCTCGGCTTCCACGCACGCACCGGATGGCGGGCCGGATCACATGCAGAAAACCGGCTCGCTCGGCTCGATCGACCCCTACAATCCGTTCCTGGGCATGTGGACCGCCATCACCCACCGGGCGAAATGGTACGATGGGCCGCTCCACCCCCAAGAAGGCCTCAGCCACGAGCAGGCGATTCGCTTCTATACCATCAGGCAAACGCAAGTCCTGAGAACGTAAGTGCTTTGCATATGGACATATAATGCAGATTCGGAAAAGTCCTTGGGCGTTTGTCATGCTGAGCCGCAGGCGAAGGATCCGGGCTGCGGGGTTGAAATACTGCCCGCTCGAAGGCCAGATCGCCTGCGGCTTTCACCCGGGAAGCATTTGTATTGTGCCGGCGGCTTTGGTACCCTACGCTCCTAAGAAACGTGTTGATTCGATCCATGAGCGTTGCCAACTGTAAGAAGGAAACCAGCATGAATCAAAGAATCAGGACCATCTCGTGGCAGACAGCGATCCTGTGTGCGGCGGTGTTCGCCCTGAGCACGTGCACCGTATCCCCCGAAACGGAAACCCGCAAGGTGGTGATTGTCACCGGCATCGACTACCCGGGACACAAATGGCAGGAGACCGCGCCGGCGCTGGCCCGCGTGCTGCGCGCCGACGCCCGACTCAAAGTCGACGTGGTCGAGACGCCCAGCTTCCTGGCCTCGCCCAAGCTGCATGAATACGACACCTGCGTGCTGCATTTCATGAACTGGGAAAGCCCCGATCCGGGCCCGAACGCCCGCGAGAACCTCGTTCGCTTCGTGTGCGAGGGCGGAGGCCTGGTGCCCATACATTTCGCCTGCGGGGCGTTCCAGGGCTGGGACGAGTTTGTCAAGCTGGCCGGACGGGCCTACGACCCCAAAATGAGAGGCCACGACCCCCGCGGTCCGTTTCAGGTCACCATGACGGAGGTGGACCATCCCATCACGGCCGGGCTGACCGCCTTCGAGACCGACGACGAGCTGTACACCTGCCTGGCGGGCGATACGCCCATCACCGTCCTGGCCCATTCCAAGTCCAAGGTTGACGGCAAGAACTACGCCATGGCGTTCATCCTGAACTACGGCCAGGGACGCGTCTTCCACAGTCCTCTGGGCCACGACGTCGGGGCGATTGTCAACCCGGCGGTCGCCGAGTTGCTGCGACGCGGCTGCGCCTGGAGCGCCGGATTGCCGCCTGTAGCCCCGGCGCCACAACCGCGTCCCAGGAAAATCGCGTTCATCGCGGGCACGCCCAGTCACGGCGAGGGCTGTCACGAATGGGACAAAGACGCACAGTTCCTCCAACAGTGCCTCGAGCAGGCCGCGAACGTCGAGCCGGTGCAGATTGATATTCACTACAACGGCTGGCCCGCAGACCCCGCGTCCCTGGACGACGCCGACGCGGTCATCTTCCTGGCGGACGGGCGCGAACATCACCCGCTCGCCCAGCCCGGCCGGATCGAGAAAATCCGCGCGCTGGCCGAGCGAGGAACGGGACTGGCCTTCCTTCACTACTGCGTGGACCCGCCCGAGGGAGCGCAGGAGGATTTCCTGAACTGGATCGGGGGTTGCTACGATCCCAACCGCTCGCAGAATCCGATCAACGTGGTGCAGACCGCTCCCGTGCAAACCGGCCATCCGATCAGCCGGGGTTGCAGGGGATACGTCGCCGAGGACGAATGGTACTTCGACTTCGGCTTCTGTCCCGACAAACAACGCGTCACTCCCGTCATGACCGGAAAACTCCCCCCGCGCGACCCGCAGGACAAGGTCCTGGCCTGGGCCTGCACGCGGACGGACGGAGGACGCGGCTTCGGCTTCGCCGGCGGTCACTACCGCAAAAACTGGCACATGGAGCCGTTCCGCAAGCTGGTCTTGAACGCGATTCTGTGGGTGGCGAAAGCCGAAGTCCCCGAGGAGGGAGTCGCCTCCATGCAGCCCTGGCGGTTCGTGAGCATTCCGGATTTTGTGAACGTGGACCTGACGTATCCCCAGCCTGGATGGGAAGAGACGCTGGACTACGTGCTCAAGGCGGTCAAGGCGGAAAACCCGGAGTTCGTCCTGGTCGCGGGCGATCTGGTCATGGGCCGCTGGCCGGATAAGGAGAGCATCGAGAAATACGCGGCCACCTATTACCCCGCCTGGATCAAACGGATGCAGGACCACGGGCTGACCTTCTACACCGCCATCGGCGACCACGATATCGGCGACAATCCCTGGCCCGATGATAAGGCCAAGCTGGTCCGCACCTTCAAGAGGCAATTCCAGAAGTATCTCAAGATGCCATTGAACGGCCCGCTCCGCATGAAGGGCACGGCCTTCTGGCTCGTTCACGAAAACGCGTTGTTCGTCGCGCTCGACGTCTTCGAGAAAGGCGAGGGCCCCCAGGGCGGCATCGTCCCGAAAGTCACGGGCGAGCAGCTCGAATGGCTCCGGCAGACCCTCGCCGACAACCCGGGCGTCGAGCACGTCGTCGTCATGGGCCATACGCCGATCCTCGGGCCCGTCGCTAAAGAAAGCTCCAGTGGACTGATGTTAGAAGGCGGCGCCGAATCGCCGCTCTGGCAGACGCTGAAAGAACACCACGTGGATGTATACCTGTGCGGCGAAGTTCACGCCATCACCTGCACCAAAGCCGACGGCGTGCTGCAGATCGCTCACGGTGGCCTCTTCGGCTACAACCCCAAAGTCAACTATCTCGTGGCCACGGTATGGCCCGATCAAATCGAGCTGGAGCTCAAGGAAATCGCCATCGTCAATGAAGGGGACCGCCTCTGGCAGGAAGGCCGGAACCGCCCCCACGAGCGCGTCACCATCACCGACGAGACAAAACGCGCGGGCTTTGCCACCGTCGGAACTGCCATCCTTCGTGCACAGGACGGGGGCCAAACCATCGAACATGCAACCGGCCGCTTCGAGCCC
>JAFGCA010000537.1 GCA_016932895.1 Sedimentisphaerales bacterium
AGGTGCGCCGGGGAATTCGAGCGGGGTCGATTTTCATGCTGCCTCTCTACGTGTGGATCGCGGTTTTCGTCGGACGCTATCACGATAAGCCTTCCGACGGTGGAATGGTTCTCTGGGCCGGCCGCGTGGTGATATCCGCTATGGTGGTGTTGGGCGCCGTCGCCCTGGTTCGGCTCCTGGGATTGGCGTTCCGAAGCACCGCAAGTCACGCCATCTTTCGATTGGCGGTCGTCAACGCCAAAGGTCAGCGCGCCGACAGACGAACACTGCTGCGGCGCTGGTCAATCGTTTGGCTGCCACTTCTCGCTCCGATGCTGCTGGTGGTTCTCTTCCTCAGGGGCGTTGAACCTGCTGCCACTTTCATCTGCGCCCTGGTACTACTTCTCCTGTGGATCGGCGCGGCGGTCTATGCTGTGATTCATCCCAACCGCGGTCTGCACGACCGGTTGGCGGGCACCTGGGTGGTACGGCGTTGAGTCGCGGCGCAAGCGGCGGACACATCGCGAACATGCTCGCAGCACATCCTGCTTGCCCACTCCCAGAGGGGAGAACACCAACAATACACCGATCCAAATCTGGACGAGGCAACCCGCGAAGAGTCCGTATTTGACCGTCTCGCACGAGTTCTCTCTCGACCGCTCCGGGCCCGCCGACGCGAGATCCACAGACCCAGACCGACGATCACAACGAAGTATGCGCCGATTTTGGAAGTATCCAACCACCCAACCTTCACTTGGCCTCTTTCTCGACCAGCCCTTCAAACACAAACGGGCTGACGGTTTCCCCGGGATAACGGCTGATGACCGGAATACGCGCCAGGCACTCGCAGAAAAGTGGCAATCTGTGAAATACTCCAAAGTCGCCGATCAGTTCGCCGTGGTCTCCGAGGACAACGACGAACTGGTCTGCCGGCTGGCCAATCCGCAACTGTCCAGCATCGCCTTGGCGGCCGAACGGGCCGGGAACACGCCATTTTCCTGTTCTACACTGCGGTTCTCACTCACCGACAGGATGAATCCGGGTCGGTGAAAGCTCCGAGGAAGAAGGGCCTGCACATACTGGCAGTTGCAAACCGCTCGCAGATTCATTATAATCATTATCGGTCGCATCACGGTTAGCGTGCGTCAGTTTGGAGGTATCTGCCGCGGCCACTCTGGGGTTCGATGTGCTGCGCGCCGTCAACTCCGGAAGAGGCAACTCTTTCATCAAGCCTGCGTGCGTGAGATTGGCCAAAGGCTATTCTTGAGGAAGGAGGACGGTCGAGCGAAAACAGCAGGATAACGGAGGATCGCAAATCCGCTCTTATCATGTCATTGGACTGCGCACATGAGCAACAGCATACGGGCATTCACACTCATTTGGAGGACAGAGTCATGAGAACTGTAAAGAGAACGTGGACCGCGATGATCGTACTGCTTCTGACAATCGTGCTGTCCGCCGGTTACGACGCGGCGGTGCAGGCCGACACGCTCAGCGGGTTGGCGGATGTTACCGTAGTGGATGGCGCAATCCTCAGCATTCGCCATGCGGACGCAGAGTATATCGTCGCCGACGGGGATCTGGTCCTGGGGACGACAACTCGTTGGTATATCAATGCCGGTGTTGAAACGCTATGGGCCGAAGGAGATCCGGCTCCGGCGACAACGGTGAGTGGGACTTCGAACCCCAAGGCCGGCGACGTGGGCTCGAACGCCGACAACTTCATGTTTGCCGTCGAGGGAGATCCCGACAACATTTCATCGATTGACGGCATCGACTTCCAGGAGACGATCTTTCCCTTCTCGACCAATACGGTCTTCCTGTTCGAGCGAGGCGGCAACGACAAGGGTACCTGGCAGGGAATCCTGGAGGATGGCTCGCTGGGAACGGAAGTTGCCTTCGACAAAGCCCCTTATGCCGACACGGGAGTTGGCGTGGGTGGCCAGAATGCTTTTGGGGTGGTCTTTACGACCGATGTGCCGGTGATTGGCGTGCGAATTACAGCATCCGGGCACGACACGCTCAGCATCTCGATACCGGCTCCGGAGCCGATCCTGGTGGATCCCAACAGCGATCTCGCGGCGGCAGCCGCAGCGGCGCAGGTTGGCGACCGGATCATATTCGCCGAAGGCACGTACGTCCTGACGTCCCAGCTCGAAATCAAGGACGGTGTCACCTATCGCGGCGCCGGTGCGGACCTGACCATCATTGACGGGAACAACGTCACGCGCGCGTTCGTCGCCTGGGGCGACCGCGGCGCCACCGACGGCCAGGTCGATGCCAACGGCGTTGCTATACCGAACCTCACCGGGCCGAAGGGCTGGGTGCTCGACGGGCTGACGATTCAAAACTGCGTCGCGGATGCTGCAAGTCGTCAGGACATTCTAAGTGCGGCCCGCGATCTGCTCAATGACTATACGGACGCGCCCTACACGCTCGAGACCGCGCAAGCAGAGAACGGCGGTGTAACGGATAACCCCGAGTGGTTCGACATCCTCAGCGGCAGTGCCGACGGTGATCTCACCGACGCGGAGCTTCAGGCCTACCTCGACGCAAATCCTCCCGGCAGCGCGGGCCATCTCGTGGTAAATGACGCCATGGATACCGGCGGAGGGGCGCTCGTTCTGCGTAATGGCGCCGCAGGGGCAGTTCAAAACTGCAGCTTCTTGAACAACCAAGCCCTGCTTAACAGTGGTGATGGTGGTGCGATCTTGACGGGTAATACTGGAACGGCCTTGATCATTGACAACTGTGAATTCACTGGCAACTCCTGCGACGATGGTGGCGGTGCCCTGAGAATGAACAGTGGTTCCGCTTGCACGATCGCCGGGACCACCTTTACCGAGAACCAGGCAGTTGGTGATAGTGCTGATGGTGGTGCCATCGCGATAGCCAATTCTGAAACCACATTGGCCATTGACAACTGTGAGTTCAACGGCAACTCCTGCGTCGATGGCGGTGGCGCCATAAGATTGGGCGGCAATGGCTCCGTTCGGACGATCACCGCAAGCACCTTTACCGGAAACTACATCACCGGCGACGGCGGCGACGGCGGCGCCATTAAGTGTGATGGCGATGATTCCACGTACGTATTGACGGACTGTTCTTTCATCGGCAATACCGCTATGGATGATGGTGGAGCCGTCAGATATAATCCGAACAGAGCCGAATTGACCGTAACGAACTGCGCGTTCATTGGCAACGGAAAAGACGCCGACGGAAACGCAGTCGGTGATGATCATGGCGCGTGGTCCACAGGTAATGACAACGCAGGTCCCATGACGTTCATGAACTGCCTCTTTGCAGACAACGCATCCGTGGACGACCGAGTCGTCGAAGTCAGGGCCGCATTCGCGTTCCTGAATTGCACCTTTGTCGGCAACGTAGCCGGCGACGAAGCCATTCTCGCTATACGAGGCCAGGATTGGGATAGCACCGGCGACGGAGTCGATGACGTGACCACCGACGATTCGATCATCGCCAACTGTCTGTTCATCAACAACACGATGTTGAGCAACAAGCAGATCATCGGCGATACCCGCAACGACGTGTTCGCCCCGACGGTGACCAACTGCCTGTTCTTCGGCAATTTGGATCAGAATAGTGAATTGGCCCAAAACACCGACGGCAATAGCACGGAAACCGGTACGATCGACGTCGGCGCCGTGACTGACGCAACGGAGATCGTAGTCGATCCACTGGGCGACTATCACCTGGTAGCCGGCTCTCCCGCCATCGATGCATCGGACCCGGCCACCGCCACAGAGGCAGATATTGAGGGTACCGCGGCAGTGGGCGTGCGCGACGTGGGCGCGTACGAATTCGTCGGTCTTTGAGTTTCAGTCGAAGGCGCCGTAGCGAGTAGGTGCGGTCGCGGTATCGCAGCGATCCTGTGCTCGCACGGTGGTCCGTTGGTATTCCTCCTTCAGGAGGCGTGGCCTGCTTTCGCCTAGCAGGCAGGCCGCGCCTCCATGTGATTGCCGCAGCGCGTCTTGACAGGAAGACAGGCATTTTGCAGCGTTTTACGAACATCATTGCCGTTGTTCCCGATTCTAAGGGAGGACCATCATGTCTCGAAGATTAGTCTTATTGGTAGGCATTGTTATGGCTCTCGGCCTTGTCTCTACCCCGACCGTATTGGCCGACATTATCATCATGGCGGATGAAAGCTGCCGGACCGATGTGCTCGAACCGGATACGAACAATCACAACAGCAGCAAGCTCTCCGTCCGCAGTGACGAGAAAAGTGCCAAGTCCTGGATCAAATTCGACATCAGCGAACTTGACGTTGCGGACCTCGATATGGCAACCCTCACCGTCGCGCTGCATGAGCCGAAGAGCGGCGACCGGCGCTTCGACGTTTCTTACGTCAACGACGACTGTCTCGACAACATCGACTGGGACGAAAGAAGTCTCACCTGGAACAATGCGCCCGGCAACGATACCGACGACCTTGGCGCTCTCGACGCGAGTAAGACCACTCTGCTGACCACGGTGAATTTCACCGACGGTGTCCCCGGCGACTCGTTTACCATAGATATTCTTGCCGCCCTCCGGACTGATACCGACGGGATCGCGCAGTTCGTTTGCCATAATTCCAACGGTCTCCTGCAGATTGCCACACACGACCACCCTGAAGAGGCATGGAGACCCTTCATACGTGCCAGGAAAGGCGCGAAGGACAAGGCAAGAGAGCCTAATCCCGCCGACGGTGCGACCGATGTGTGTCTGGCGCCGGTTCTTAGCTGGACGCCCGGGGCGTATGTAGAGGGATTCTCCCCAAAGCACAAGGTCTTCTTCAGCGGAGAATTCAGCGATGTCAACGACGGCATCGGCGGCGTGACCCAGGATGCCGGTGACTACCCTGCCCCCGGCAGCCCTCTTGAGTTCGGCAAGACCTACTACTGGCGCGTCGATGAGGCCAACAGCGTCTCCGGGTGGGACCCGGGGGAAGTCTGGGAGTTTACGACCGAACCTGTAGCGTATCGCGTTCCCGGGGGACTCATCACGGCCACGGCCTCCAGCATGGACAGCGACGATGCGGACCCCACGAATACGATCGATGGCTCCGGACTCGGCGATGATGATCGGCATGCGACGGACACCGACACCATGTGGCTCAGCGGTCCCTCCGAGCCCAATCAGGTCTGGATCGAATATGAGTTTGACAAGGCGTACAAACTTCACCAGATGCTGGTGTGGAACTACAATGGGGACTCTTTCCTGAGTTGGAGCGGCATCAAGGAGGCTGTTGTCGCATATTCCCAGGATGGAGAGGCCTGGACGCCGCTGGCAGACGTTTCCGAATTCGCCCAGGCCCCGGGTACCGACGATTATGGTCCCGGTATCGTAATTGATCTTGATGGTCTCGTGGCCAAGCACGTCAGGATCACGGCGCGCAGTAACTGGAGCCCGGGCGGCGTATTGGACCAATACGGCTTGAGTGAGGTGCGTTTCCTGTACATCCCCGTACGGGCGCGCGAGTTGAGTCCTGCGGCCGACAGTACGAATG
>JAFGCA010000538.1 GCA_016932895.1 Sedimentisphaerales bacterium
CCCACGGTCGTCATGGGAGACAAAGCGGCGGGAAAGGTCCGCATCCCCACGCTCAAGGACGTCTGCTCGGACGACGCTCTCTGGCTGGTGGCGACAGTCTGCGAGTACGTCAAGGAGACCGGCGATCTCGACTTCCTCGAAACGGTGGTGCCGTTCGCCGACAAGGGGCGGGCCAGTGTATACGAGCACCTCAAACGCGCGCTGGATTTCTCGGCGAAACACGTCGGCCCTCACAACATTTGCTCGGGGCTGCGCGCCGACTGGAACGACTGCATCAACCTGCGCGGCGGCGAGTCCGCGATGGTTTCCTTCATCTTCTACTGGGCCTTGCAGGCGTTCCTGGAGGCCGCTGCGTTTCTCGGCCGGCGCTCGGACGTGCGGAAGTACCGGCGTATTGCCGCGCGGGTAAAGGCCGCCTGTGACGAGCATCTCTGGGACGGCCGATGGTACGTTCGAGGCTTCACGGCCAGGGGCCGCAAGATCGGCACGCGGAGCGACCGCCAGGGTAAGCTATTTCTCAACGCGCAAAGCTGGGCCGTCATGAGCGGCCTGAGCACGGGCTCGCAGGCAACCCGGTGCATGGATGCGGTGGACCGGCATCTATTCAGCAAGTACGGCCTGCACCTGCTCTGGCCCGCCTACTCCAAGGGCGACGATGACATCGGCTTCGTCACCCGTGTGTACAAAGGCATCAAGGAAAACGCTGCGATCTTCACGCATCCGAACCCCTGGGCGGTGATCGCTGAGTGCATGTTGGGCCGGG
This sequence comes from Sedimentisphaerales bacterium, assembly GCA_016932895.1. The sequence goes on from JAFGCA010000538.1 coordinate 764, forward strand.
GCGACCGCGCGTATAAGTTCTACAGCGCCATGCTCCCGTACAACCAGAACGACATGATCGAAATTCGCGAGGCCGAGCCTTATTCGTACTGCCAGTTCATTATGGGCAAAGACCACACTCGTCACGGACAGGCCCGCCATCCCTGGCTCACCGGCTCGGCCGGATGGTTCTACCTCGCTGCGACCCAATACATCCTTGGCATCCGCCCCACCTTCACCGGCCTCGTGATCGATCCCTGCATCCCAAAATCGTGGAGCGGTTTCGAGGTCACCCGCCACTGGCGCGGCGCCACCTATCGAATCACCGTCCGCAATCCCCATGGCGTCTCCAAAGGCGTCGCCTCCATTCAGCTAAACGGCCAATCGATAGCGGGATCGGTCCCCGCGCAAGCATGCGGCTCAACCCACGATGTCGTCGTGACGATGGGATGATTTTCCCTCATGGATGTCACCCCTGTGAAGGCAGGGGTCCAGGAACCTCGCGTGAAAGCCTGGATTCCCGCCTGCGCGGGAATGACACTGGGAGTCGTAACACGTAACTGGCCGTGCGACAGCCAATGATCAGGCCGGGACGAGGCGTAGGGTCACGATCTCATGCGGTCTAATGTAGAGCGTTACGTCGCTGTCACCGATCTCCAGGGGTTCGGTGGTCTGTTCGAGAAGGTTGGTCTTGTACGCTGCGCGGAGCTTGAAGCCGATTCGCACGGTGACGTTGCCCCGCTGCCGCATGCTCTCGTACATTCGGACGATGATGCCGTTGCCGTCTTCGGCCTGCTTGACGGTCTCTATGACCATGTTGTCACTATCGACGCTCAACAGCGGTTCGATGCGTTCCTTCCGAGGCGTCGGATTGGCAGCCTCGAACACGATCACCGGGTCGTTGAGGGCATAGGCGGTGGCGAGCGTTTCCCGCCCCCAGCGACCGGCGTGAGGCAGCAGGCTGTACGTGAAGCTGTGATGCCCCCGGTCGGCGGTCGGGTCGGGCATGGTCGGGCTGCGCAGCAACGTGATACGAATCACGTTGTCGCGGATGTCGTGGCCATACTTGCAGTCGTTCAGCAGACTGACGCCATAGTTGCCCTCGCTCAGGTCCACCCATTTCTGGGCGCATTGCTCGAAGCGGGCCCAGTCCCAGCTCGTGTTGCGATGGGTCGGGCGCTGGACGTGGCCCCATTGGATCTCGTGCGTCGCCTCGTGGGCATGGATGGCCACGGGGAAGGCGGCCTTGAGCAGAATGTGTTTCTCGCGCCAGTCGATCTGCGTTTCGATGTCGAGCCGCCGACTGTCGCGAGCCAGACGAATGTATTGCGTGTATTCGCTGTTGAGAATCTTTCGCTTCACTTCTACGGCGGCGCGCAGAGGCCCTTCCTCGACCACCCGCGCCGACCGGGCCGGCTCGCTGGTCCACATCTTGTCGTCATAGAAAACGTCCACGTCCCACGCGTCCCAGTTGACGGGACGATCCTCGAAGGCCTGGAACTGGTTCGCGACGGCGCCGGCGGCGAGCACGTCCCTGTCGTACTCCTTGTCATAAATGCGCGTAATGTCACCGTCGGCATTGAGTTCCACGCGCAGCAGTTCATTTTCCAGTCGCGTAGGATGGGCGTTAGCCCATGCTGATGGCGACGCTGAAACTCCGGGGCCACTCTGTTGCATCTGTGGATTGGCGGCCGCGACGGTCAGCGGGGCGATGCTGAGCGGTTCAAGGACGCCGACGTCGACCAGCGTCCCTGTCTCGATTCGCTGTGTGGGAAGGACCTGTCCGTTGGGCCCACAAATGGACTCACCCGAGGCCAGCGAGCCGTTCCACTGCACCGGCTCGCTTCGCCCGAAGGCGATGGGATTGGCCAGGATGAGGTGCCCCCCTGCCGCCCCGGCGAGACACGACAGTGCCCGCGCCTTCACCGCCTCGGCGATCTCCGCGACGCGCTCGTACTGTTGCAGCGACTCGGTGTAGACCTCGCCGACCGACGAGCCGGGGACGATGTCGTGGAACTGGTTCAGGCAGACAAGCTGCCACGCCTGCCGCAGGTCCGCGTGGGGATATTGAAACCCCTCGTCCAGGATGCTCGCCACGCCGGCCAGCCATTCGGCGTCGTGGAGCATGAACTCGCTCTTGCGGTTGGCGCGCTTGTTGCGACTCTGCGTGGTGTAGGTGCCGCGATGATATTCGAGGTAGAGTTCGCCGCTCCAGGTAGGCAGCTTGTCGGCGGCGGTCTCTTCGAGCTTGCGGAAGAAGTCGATGGCCCGCCCGTGCTGCGTTTTGGGCAATCCCGGAAAGTCGGCCATCTCACGGATATTCTCCAGCATCTCCCGCGTGGGCCCTCCCCCGCCGTCACCGTAGCCGAAGGCCGTCATCAAGTCGTTGTGCGATTCCTTCTGCAGGAAGTTCGTCCAGGACTTGTGGATCTCTTCCGGAACGACTGTCCCGTTGTACGTCACGCCCTTGTCCCTCCCAGCTTCCGGCGTCGTGCCTAAGTGCGTCAAGACCTTCGTTCCGTCGATGCCCTGCCACCAGAAGCTATCGTACGGAAACCGGTTGTACTGGTTCCAGGACAGTTTGGTCGTATAGAAGTACGTCAACCCGGCCTGCTCGATCAACTGGGGCAGGCAGTAAGGATAGCCGAATACGTCGGGCAGCCAGAGGATCGGTGTCTCGACGTCGGCGCCGAAATGCTCGGCAAAGAAACTTCGTCCCAACAGAAACTGGCGGGCCAGGGATTCGGGCCCGCTGATATTACAGTCGGCCTCGACCCACATGCCGCCGGTGAGTTCCCAGCGTCCCTGGGCCACCTTTTGCTTGATGCGTTCGAACAGCTCGGGGTAATCCTGCCGCACGTAATCGTACAACTGCGGCTGGCTCTGCGTGAACTGGTACCGCTTGAACTCCTCCATCAGAGCCAGCACGGTGTGGAAGGACCGCCCGCACTTGCGCCGCGTCTGCGCCAGGGGCCAGAGCCAGGCCACGTCGATGTGACTGTGGCCCACGGCGGTCACGTTCACATCGAGGCCCGGACCGGCTCGGCGCAGCTCCGCCTCCAGCACCGCGCGGGCTTCGGGGACGCTCTCGTAGAAGGGCTCGCCGAGCGGCTCGCGCGTGTCCAAGGCCTTAAAGGCCTCGTCCAGAGCATTGAGTATCCGTCCCTTCGCCGGCTGGTTGTCATCCAGTACGCCGGCGGCGCCCAGCGCGACACGGACCGTCGCTATAAAGGCTTGCGTTGCCGTATCGACTTGCACGATGTCGCATCGTTCCATCAGCAGTTTCGCAGCGGGCGGATCGTCGAAACAGCCCCACCTGCCGGTATAGCCGTGCAAGGCCAGCACGTGCTCGTCGCCTTCGCAGCAGTCGGCAGGCAGATAGATGAGGCGATGGTACTTGTCGCATGCAGCAATCGCCCGGCCGTCGACGTAAGCGAGCGCTTCGGGATGGCAGAAGTCCCAGTTGTGGATTTCGCCCAGGTTGAGAACGATTCCCACGGGCCCGGCACCGTTCCAGTCGCGGGGCACGCGAAAGCGACCGCGCAGCGTGAAGCTCGCGTTCCACTTGCCCCAGTACGCCCCCGGCTCGACAGAGGGCCACGTGCTGTCGTCCACATCCGCAGCCACCGCGCCGGCCTCGTCAGGGCCGGCGTGCTCGAAATATCGAAACGCTCCAAGCGGGGCCCGCCGGCGGCGGGCCAACGGTTCAATCAGCTTCAGACGTCCGGTGATTTTCTGCAGCGTCAATCGTCTTTCGTGTTCCATGTACACTCCCAAATGCCTGTCAAGCCCCGGAGCTTTCCCCCCCCGGGCGCGGTGCGAGTCTAACGGAAAAGCTTTGACCGTTCAAAGGGATTCGCATAAGCTACGCCCCGATGCATTGTGCCTCCGGATCGCAGTGAAGAGGACCTGAAATGACGCAGAAACGAACCATCATCGGGCCCGGCCTGCCCAACATCCCGTGGGAAGAGAGGCCGGGCGATTGCAGCGGTATCATGTGGCGCCACAGCGGCAATCCCGTCATCGCCCGCGACCTGACGCCCACGTCCAACAGCATCTTCAACAGCGCGGTCGTGCCGTTCGAAGGCGCCTTCGCGGGCGTCTTTCGCTGCGACGACACGTGCCGCGAGATGCACATCCACGCCGGCCGCAGCCGCAACGGCTTCGATTTCAAAATCGATCCCGAGCCGATCCGCTTCGTCTGCGACGAGCCGGAGATCGCCGAACACATCGAGGCGTACGACCCCCGCGTCTGCTGGCTGGAGGACCGCTACTACGTGACGTGGTGCAACATCTACCATGGTCCGACCATCGGCATGGCGTATACGCACGATTTCAAAACGTTTCACCAGATGGAGAACGCCTTCCTGCCCTACAATCGCAACGGCGTGCTGTTCCCGCGCAAGATCAACGGTCGCTACGCCATGTTGAGCCGGCCCAGCGACACCGGGCACACTCCGTTCGGTGACATCTTCTACAGCGAGAGCCCCGATCTGTGCTTCTGGGGCCGGCACCGCTTCGTCATGGGGACCAAGGGAGGCTGGCAATCGAAGAAGGTCGGCCCGGGTCCGACCCCCATCGAGACCACGGAAGGCTGGCTGATGATCTATCACGGCGTGCTCAATAGCTGCAACGGATTCGTCTACAGCATGGGGGCGGCCCTGCTGGACCTGGAGGAGCCGTGGAAGGTCATGTATCGAGCCAAGGCCTATATCCTCTCGCCCCAGATGCTGTACGAGTGCGTCGGCGACGTGCCCAACGTGACTTTCCCCTGTGCGGCCCTGACGGACGCCGACACGGGCCGCGTGGCCGTCTACTACGGCTGCGCCGACAGCGTCACCGGGATTGCCTTTGCCCAGGTTGACGAACTGATCGACTTCGTCAAGACCCGCTCAGAGTTATAGACGGGGCCTGCGGACCATGACGCCGAGAGAGCTTGTCCTCAGGTCTCTGGAGTTCGACGGGCCGGCCCGCATCCCGCGCGAGATGGGGCTGTTGCCCTGGGCGACCTCGCGTTTCCCCGAGCAGGTCCGGCGCATTGAGGCGCGGTTTCCGAACGACCTGACGATGTCGCACTACTTCTGTCGTGAACCGGTGCCGGGCAGCGGCGATCCCTACGGCCCGGGCACGTACAGGGACGAGTGGGGATGCACTTTCGTCAACAAGCAGGCCGGAATCATCGGCGAGGTCAAAGAGCCTCTCGTCGCTTCGTGGGACGACATGGCGAAGGTCAAGGAGCCGGTCGGCGCCCTGACCGTGGATACGGACAAGGCCGCCGCCTTTTGCCGAGAAACCGATAAGTTCGTCCTGGCGCCGTGCTGTCCCCGTCCGTTCGAGCGGCTGCAGTTCCTGCGCGGCACGGAAAACGTGATGATGGATCTGGCGCTGGGATCGAGCGAGTTGCGACGCCTGCTTGATCGGATACACCAGTTCTATCTCAAGGAGGTCCAGCTCTGGTGCCGCACCCCGGCAGACGGAATCGTCTTCATGGACGACTGGGGCGCCCAACGGTCGCTGCTGATCGCGCCGGCGATGTGGCGCGACTGGTTCAAACCCCTGTACCGCGAATATATCGACATCGCCCACGCGGCCGGCAAAAAGATCTTCATGCACTCCGACGGCTGGATCACCGACCTTATCGACGACCTCATCGAACTGGGACTCGACGCCTTGAACGCCCAGGTCTTCTGCATGGATTTGGAGGAGCTCGGCGCGCGGTTCAAGGGCCGGATCACATTCTGGGGCGAACTCGACCGGCAACATCTCCTGCCACACGGCCGGCGCGAAGAAATCATCGAGGCCGTCCAACGATTCAATCGCTGCTTCTACGATCATGGGGGCATCATCGGGAAACTGGAATTCGGGCCGGGCGCCAACCCGGAAAATGTATACACTGCGTTCGAGACGTGGGACGCCTTCTCGGGACATGATTCTGCCGGACAAACAAGGACCGGGCAGTGGAGGAAAAGACCATGAACGCAATGACAAACAGAATGAGCATAGCGACAACCATTCTCTGTGTGCTTGGCTGCCTGGGCGCTCAAGGACAAACCACGGTTACCGACGCGACGGAGGAAGTCACGCTCCGTGAGGGACTGGCGATAGACGGTATCGGTCGCTACGGGCGCAGTCCAGTGCATGAAGATGCCCTGGAGGCCCAGCTTTTAGCCGGCGCGTGGACGGAGCCGCGAGAGGGAGACACGCTGAAGGACGCCGACGGCCAAGACCGGACGTGGCGCAAGGTTACGGCCGACGAGCAAGGATGGTTCTCCGGCGGGCGCGGACGCAGCGGCTACATCTACGTACGCGTGGATTCGGACGCCGAGCGCACGCTGCTCCTGCACATGCGGGGCAACAGCATGGCCTACGTCAACGGTGTGCCGCGCGTGGGGAGCCGGTACCAGTACAAAGACAAGGCAGAATCCTGGGAGCCGACTTTCGATTACGTGCGGCTGCCCGTGCGACTGCGAAAGGGACGCAACGACTTTCTGTTCCAGCGCACCTGGCGCTCGCGCGGTCGCGTCAAGGCCAGGCTGCTGCAGCCCAGAGCGCCGGTCCAGTTGAATCCCCACGATCTGACGCTGCCCGATCTGCTCGCCGGACAACGGACACAGACGGTCGGGGCCGTCGTCGTGATCAACTCTTCGGACACGGTCCAGAAGGATCTGTCCATCAGCGTCTCCTGGCCCGACGGGAGGCAGTCCATCGCCGAGGTCCCGATCATACAGCCTGCAAGCGTGCGAAAGGTGGCGTTCCCCCTCGACTGCCCGGCCCGCGCGCTGAAAGAGACGGGCAAGCAGACGGTGCAATTAGCCCTCTTCCGCAGAGCCGCCGGCGATTCTGCGGTCCTGGATCGGTGCTCCCTCGACCTGAACGTCAAGAAGCCGAGCGAAACGCACAAGCGCACCTTCGTCAGCAGTGTGGACGCAAGCGTGCAGTATTATGCGGTGAACCCGGTCCGGCCCCTGCCGGGCGACGAGGCGCCTCCGGCGCTGGTATTGAGCGTCCACGGGGCCGGCGTCGAGGCCCTCAACCAGGCGGGCTCCTACGCCTCGAAGAATTGGTGCAACATTGTTTCTCCGACGAACCGACGCCCCTACGGCTTCGACTGGGAAGACTGGGGACGAATCGATGCCCTGGAGGTCCTCGAGCACGCCAGGGCCGCCCTGGGCTGCGACTCCGAACGTCTCTACCTGACGGGGCACTCCATGGGCGGACACGGCACGTGGATTCTCGGCTCGGAGTTTCCCGACAGATTCGCGGCCATCGGCCCCAGCGCCGGCTGGCTGAGCTTCTGGTCGTACCGCGGGGCGGCCAAAGTCGAGAATCCCTCGCCGGTCGAAGAAATCCTGACGCGGCCCGAGGCCGCCGGTGACACCATGACGCTCGCGCAGAACCTGACGGCCAACGGGATCTACATCCTCCACGGCGGGGCCGACAACGTCGTGCGCCCCGACCAGTCGCACACCATGATCGAGCAGCTCAAGACCTTCCACCAGGATTTCGTCTATCACGAGGAGCCCGGGCAGGGACACTGGTGGGACCTGTCGGATGAGCCGGGGGCCGACTGCGTGGACTGGGCGCCGATGTTTGATTTCTTCGCCCGACACGCTCTGCCCGCCGACAAAGCGGTGCGCGAGGTGAACTTTGTTACGGTCAACCCGGGCATCAGTGCCTCGGCGCACTGGGCGGCGATTGAGGATCAACGGGAACATCTAAAACCCAGCTCGGTTGCCCTTCGCATCGACCCGGGGCAGCGGCGATTCGTCGGCACCACGAAGAACGTCGCACGTCTGAGCCTGAAACTCGAAGTCCTTCCGGGACCGGCTCCCTTTAGCGTCCAGCTCGACGGCCAGACGCTCACAGATATTGCCTACCCGTCCGAGCGACAGCAGATATGGTTGAGTCAACGGGACGGCCGATGGCGCGTGACAGAAGCACCGTCGCAAAGCATGAAAGGGCCTCATCGCTACGGGCCCTTCAAGGAGGCCTTCAACCACCGGATGGTCTTCGTCTACGGTACGACCGGCAACGCCGACGAGGATGCCTGGGCCCGAACCAAGGCCCGCTTCGACGCCGAGCAGTGGTGGTATCAGGGCAACGGCTCGGTTGACATCATCGCCGATGTGGACTTCCGCCCTTCGGCCTATGCGGATCGCGGCGTCGTTCTGTACGGCAACGCCAAGACCAACAGTGCGTGGCCGAAGCTGCTGAGGGACAGCCCCGTTCAGGTCGGGCCCAAGGGCGTGACGATTGGCGATCGTCGGCTGACAGGCGACGATCTGGCTTGCCTGTTCCTGCGTCCCAGAGCCGACAGTGATGTGGCATGCGTGGCGGTGGTAGGCGGCACCGGAATCAAGGGCATGCGCCTGACCGACCGCCTCCAGTACATCTTCGCGGGATGCAACTACCCCGATTGCGTCGTCATCGGCCCGGAGATGCTCTCCGAGGGCACCAAAGGCGTGCGCGCGGCCGGTGTGTTCGGTAGCGACTGGGCCGTGGCGTCCGGGTCCTTCGCCTGGAGTCAGGAGCCCGCGGCCGCAGAAGCCGATGCCGCCGAGCCCAACGAACTGCCGGCCTATATCGGCCCCGACCCGAGGCCCTTCGTCATGCCGCGCGGCTACGTCTGCCAGCGAGCCACAGGTCCCATCGCCGTGGACGGGAAGATGGACGAGCCCTCGTGGGCCGAGGCGGCGTGGACCGAGTACCACGTGGATATCGAGGGGCAAATGCGGCCCGTGAAGCCTCGATTCAAGACGCGGAGCAAGATGCTCTGGGACGATGAGTGCTTCTACGTCGCGGCCCGGCTGGAGGAACCGCACGTCTGGGGAACCATCACGCAGAGGAACGCGGTCATCTTCAACGACAACGATTTCGAGGTCTTCATCGACCCCGACGGCGACAGCCACGCCTACTTCGAGTTCGAAGTCAACGCCCTCAATACGGTGTGGAATCTGTTCCTCGACAAGCCCTACAAGCACGGCGGCAATGCCGTCGTTCGGGAGATGCCGGGCCAGAAGAGCGGCGTCTTCGTCAAGGGAACGCTCAACGATCCGACGGACACCGACAGCTACTGGACGGTGGAAATTGCCTTCCCATGGAAGGGCATGGCCGAGTACGCGCGGTGCGCCTGCCCGCCGAAGGACGGCGATCAATGGCGCGTCGGGTTCTCACGCGTCGAATGGGGCCACAAGATCGTGGACGGCCAGTACGTGCGCTCGCCGAGCAAGGAAGAGAGAACCGACGACTGGCACGAGGACAACTGGATCTGGTCGCCGCAGGGCGTGGTCAACATGCACCGACCGGAAACCTGGGGCTACGTGCAGTTTTCGACCGAGTCGGCCGGCGCCAGAGTCCAATTCGTGCCCGATCCCACGGCGCGCGCCCGCTACCTCCTCCACAAAATCCTGTACGCCCAGGAGCAATACCGGCTGACGCACAAACGGTACGCGCCTGCGCTGGAGGCGCTGGGCCTCGATGATCTCGCAGATTCGACACTGGCCGGGCCCATCACGATGCGAACTACAGAAACCGGCTGGGAAGCCACCGCGCCGCTGGCGCGAAAGCACGGGGATGTCACGACCGTCCACATCCGACAGGATGGCAAGGTCTGGACCCGGTGACACCGATTGCGGTTCCGTTGAGTGTCCGAACTTGTCATCCTGAACGAAGTGAAGGATCTCGCATCCGAGTGAGAATACGCTTCGTTACCCAGATCCTTCGGCTGCGCCTCAGGATGACATGCCGCGCAGAAATCAACCGGAATCCGTACGAGCGGCGGATTTCTGTGAGTAGGTGGCGCAGAGGCGCCGGTATTCATCCAGCATGATGCGGTAGCTCTCGGGCGGCATGCCTTTGAAGATGCAGTTCGACGTCGAGAAGATGTAGCGCTTGCCGAGCCCGCCGTGCTTCATGCAGTACCGAACCGATTCCCGAATCCGCCCTTCGTCCGTGTCCTGGAGCATGCCGCAGTGCACGTTGCCCATCAGGATCCAGTCGGGGAAGCGGGAGCGGACCGCCTTGATGTCCATGTGACCCTGGGGATCCACGGACTGATAGCCGTCCACCCCCGTCGAGTAGATCTGGTCGAGCAGTTCGTTGATGTTGCCGTCCGAGTGCAGCAGCGCCTTCTTGCCGAGGTCGTGCACTGTCGCGACGATCTCGGTCAGGTACGGCGTCACGAACTCGCCGAAATGGGCCGGCGAGATGAAAGGCCCGCTGTTGAAGCCGAAATCGTAGCACAGCAGGAAGAAATCGGCGCCGGCGTCCACCTGCCGCCGGATGCGTTCTTTCGCCTCCTCGCATTTGTGCCGAGCCTCGGCGTGCATCTGGTCGGGGTGCTCAAACATCCGGACCACGAAATCCATCATCTCCTGTCCCGTGGGCATCCAGAAGACGCCGGCCCAGTCGTGCACCCGCAGAAGCGCCCTGTCGCCGATCGCTTTCTTGACCGCGCCGACGCCCTGCTCCGGCGGGTGCTCGTGGCTGAAAAACGCCGAGGCGTAGCCCAGTTCCTCCACGAGCCGCAGTTGCAGCTCGATGTGAAGTTTCAGCAAGGCATCGGCCCGGGCGGACTCGGATGCATACGTTTTCGCCTGGGCCGCCTCGGCGTCCAGTCCGAACATCTCCTGGCCCAGTTGAAAGTCGATCTCGAAATGGGGCGGCCGGTCGGGAACGCCGCCCTGCAGGATGAAATGCAATCTGTCCCTGTTGGTCACGAGTGCGTGCCTTTCTGAACCGATCCACGGTATGCGGATGATCGATGCCCGAACAAACGTCGTCTACTGGTCATTCGACGGCAACTCTTCGCCCACGTTGTGGTGGTCCATCACCCGTCCGTCATCGGCCTCGTTGGCCTGGGCGGCGCCCAGATGGCGATACAGATAGATGATGTCACGCAGCCCCCCCACGATGAACCAGACGGTGACGGCAATGGAGCTGGCCAAGATGAACCAGGTCCAATAGCGCCAGAAGCCGAGCCACGACTCCTTGGGGATGCCGCCGTCGCGCAGCAGGTGCCAGGCATTGCCGATCACGAAGAGAACGAACCACGCCAGCGGCCAGCCCAGTGTGATTCCCGCGACGATCTTGTCCGAGGGCGTAAACTCCCGGGTCCAGCCCAGCTTCTCCAGGATGGTCCGGCCGTCCTTATATGAAAGGGATGTCTCCCCCGCCACCGCGTACTTGCCGCGGTGCAGCATCCGATCCATGTTGAACGCGCGACGTCCGCCGACAAGCGAGACGAGCAGATAGGAGAGCACGACGACCACGATGATCCAGAAGGACATTTCCTGTCCGGTCAACTCGAAGATCGGCCGCAGCGCCGCCGCCAGTTGTTCGTTCTCGATCCCGGCCAAGAAACCCGCCCCGCGATGCTGAATCCAGAACCCGACGATCGTCAGGACCAGGCCCGCGATCATTCCCGTCCAGGCCGCCAGGGTGGTCCCCCGCTTCCAGTACAGCCCGCCGATGATCGCGGCGCCGGCGCCGCTGACGAACATGTTCGCAGACAGCGCGCAGAACATCTGGATCCGCTGGGTCTGCTGAAAGACCAGGCTGAAGATGAAGATGAACACCGCCACAGCGAAGATGGCCGCGCGCAGCAGCCACAGATGTTGACTGGGCTTCAAGGGCTCCTTGCGAAACGGCAAGACCACGTCCTGCACGAACATACTGCCCCACGAATGCAGATACGTGTCGTGGGTGCTGATGAACGCACCGAGCATGGCCGCACACATCAGGCCCAGCAGCACCCTCGGGAAGACCAGCCCCATGAACAGCGGCGCCCGGGCCTGGCTGCGCATCGCCTCGATTCGTCTCTGGTCGTCCGGGTCGGCGGTCTCGGCCCGGCCCTCGAGGTCGGGCGGGACCACGGCGGCGATCTTGGCCTTGAGAGCGCTGGAATCCTGCGCAAAGTCCGGGTGGTGCATGTAGGTCCGCAGGCAAAGCGGCAGCAGAAGCACGACCAGCATCAGGACCCGGTAGCGCCAATGCGCGAGCATCATCGCCATCTTCGACTCGTGCGGGCTCTTGGCCGAGCTGTAATAGCCCGCCGTCCCCTGCCAGCCCATCGCGCAGTAGAACATCACCACCACGCTGATCAGATAGAACCAGATGTTGAAATTCTCCTCGCGTCCCATGTCGAAGGGATTGGTGAGCGACTTGCCGGGCTCGGCCGCGAGCAGCGTGTTGGAGACCTGTTCCCAACTGAACGTGCAGAACAGAAAAACGATCACGACGATGAAGACCACGTAGGCGAACGACCCCTGGATGAAATCGGTGACCATCACGGCGATCTGGCCCCCCAGAAATGTAAATATCAGGGAGACCGACAACAGGAACACCATGATCAGCACGAACGTCGATATCTGCCAGCCCATGACCGTCAGGGCGGCGGGCAGGCCGCAATACCACATGAAGAAACGCGCGCCCACGGAGGGAAAGATGCCGAAATTGACCACGCCCGCCAGGAAAGCCACCAGCCCGGCGAAGACGCGAAAGTTGCGGCTGTACCGCACTTCCAGAAACTGCGCCAGTGTCAGGGCCCGCGTCTGGCGAAAGCGATAGAACACCCATCCCGTGACGCCCATGATAATCAGGACGGGACCTTCCATGAATGTCCACCAGACGGCGTTGTACCCCACGTCATGATACTGTTCGAGATAGCCGACCAGGGTGATGACGCCCATCATGGCCATGCTCATGGCGACCGAGAGCAGGTATCGACCGCCGCATCGCTGAGCGGCCAGAAAGGCCGCGACCGTCTTTGTGTGACGCCGGGTGGAAAACGCCGCCACCAACAAGACGACCACCAGGGCCGCCACGATGGTCCAGTCGATCAGATGCATATTCATGGCGTCGGTCTGTTCTCCCTGAAAGAAAAAAGCCATTCAACACGCGTAGCATCACCCCGATACCCTGAAGCCAGCGGCCCCATTCTATCGCCCCCCGCCAGGAATGACCAGCATGACCCCGCCCTTTTTCGCACGCTGTCCCGCGCCCCCGCACCAGATTTCCCCCGAACGACCTCAATGAAGCCCGCCTTCTCGCCGAGATTACGTCATTCGTTGCTGGGGAGCACCGCCCGCCGAACAAGGGCCCCTGTTGTTTGTGGACTCTGACGCGCGTCGTGACGGCACCGGTGGTAATGGAGCCGGCAACTTGAAATTTCCCCTCGCTTGTGCCACAATATCCCCATCAGAGGCCCGAAACGGTGGGGAGTCGGCATGACTGACGTGACGCGCATTCTAAGTGCGATTCAAAGCGGCGACGCGAGAGCCACGGACGAGCTCTTGCCCCTGGTGTACGAGGAGCTGCGGCTCCTGGCCGCCCAGAAGCTGTCTCACGAGCCGCCTGGCCAAACCCTCCAGGCCACTGCTCTCGTCCATGAGGCGTACCTGCGACTGGTCGGGAATAAACCACAGGGGTGGTCCAGTCGCGGCCATTTCTTTGCCGCCGCGGCTGAGGCGATGCGGCGGATTCTTGTCGAAAATGCCAGACGCAGGAAAAGCCGCAGGCACGGAGGGGGCCACCAGCGTGTTGAACTGGATGAGTCCATTCTCGTTGGCGCACGCCCCATCTGTCCCGAGGACCTGCTGGCCCTGGACGATGCCCTGGAGAAACTCGCCGTCCAAGACCAGATGGCCGCTGATCTGGTCAAATTGCGGATCTTCGGAGGATTGACCGTCAAGCAAGCCGCCGAGACGGTGGGGATTTCCCTGTCCAAGGCATACGCCGATCTGGAGTATTCCCTGGCGTGGCTTCGCCTGGCGATGGGGGACCACTCGACCTTCGATCGCGCCTGACGGATCCAACCGGGTGGTGTGGAATACACAAAAAATCTCGTGATTCTGTGGAATTCCTCTGGGCAGATTTCGCACTGTACTACGGAGGTAAGAATATGTCGTCCGGTCAAAGAGATGAGAAGAGTATCTTCACGGCGGCAATGGCGATAAAGGCGCCTGCCGAACGAGAGGCCTATCTTGACAAGGCTTGTGGTCCCGACCCATTACTGCGGGCCCGGATATGCGCATTGCTGGATGCCGGTAGAGGCCAAAGCGATTTCCTGGCCGAATTTGCTCCGACGCCGGAAACGTTGGTGAACGACCTGGAGGAGACTCTCGGTACAATGATCGACCGCTATAGAATCCTCGATAAGATCGGGGAAGGTGGCATGGCCGTAGTCTACGCGGCGGAGCAACGAGAGCCGATTCACCGCAAAGTAGCCCTCAAGATCATCAAGCTGGGCATGGACACCAAGCAGGTGATTGCTCGATTCGAAGCCGAACGTCAGGCGCTGGCGGTTATGGATCATCCCAACATCGCGAAGGTCTTCGATGGTGGGGCGACCTCCGCTGGTCGGCCCTACTTTGTAATGGAATTGGTCAAGGGCGTGTCGATCACGGAATACTGCGATATGAATAGGTTCGACACACGGGAGCGGTTGCTACTATTCCTCCGCGTATGTAATGCAGTGCATCACGCCCATCAAAAGGGGATCATCCATCGTGACATCAAGCCGTCCAATGTCATGGTCACCATGAACGATGGCGAGGCTATTCCGAAGGTAATCGATTTTGGCATCGCCAAGGCGACGAGTCAGCGACTCACTGAGAAGACGCTGTTCACGCACTGTGCACAGATGATTGGCACGCCGGAGTACATGAGTCCGGAGCAAGCCCAAATGAGCGGTCTGGATGTGGATACGCGGACCGACATCTACTCGCTGGGTGTTCTGCTCTATGAATTGCTGACGGGGGCAACGCCTCTGGGTAGCGAGGAGCTTCGTCGGGCGGGATACGGACGAATCCAGGAGCTCCTGCGTGACACTGAACCTCTAAGGCCATCGACGAAGCTGAACACTCTGGGCGAGACACTTCGAACCGTGGCTGAGCAACGTAGGACCGACGCGAAAGCCCTGAAAAGAGCGATTCGGGGCGACCTGGACTGGATCGTCATGAAATGCCTGGAGAAGGATCGCTCCAGGCGGTACGAGACTGTTCACGACCTAGTGGCGGATATTGAGCGGCATCTACGACATGAGGCGGTACTCGCTGGTTCTCCCGGCATGGCCTACCGCCTGCACAAGTTCTGGCAAAGGCGGCGTCATGCGATACTTGCCGCGGTTGCGGTTATGGTGTTCATGGCTGGGACGGTCGTGAGCGCGGCGGCATACCGGAGCAGTCGGAGAATCCAGTGGGCCAAGGGCGAAGCTCTGCCGGAGATTGCCAGTCTGGTGGAGCGTGGCGACTATCTGGCGGCCTTCTCCCTGGCCAAGAGAGCCGAGCGGTATATTCCTGCCGATTCATCGCTCATTGCTCTGTGGCCGCGCGTGTGCAGGAATCTGTCTGTCGACACGATTCCAGCCGGGGCGAGTATCTTCTTCAGGGAGAACTCGGTCACCAACCGATGGCAGTACCTGGGACGGTCGCCTTTGGAGAACATCAGGTTCCCGCACGGCGTCTACCGCTGGAAGATTGAGAAGACGGGATATGAGCAGCGCGAATGTGTCGCAACCTATCCTCTCAGTATTCAGTTACGAAAGCTGGGGAGTCTGCCAACGGACATGGTTTGGGTGAGGGCAGAAGGCTTTGCCCTGGAGTCTGGTACATCCGGTCAAGCCAAAACGGTGGAGGGAGTACCCTATCTGATCGACAGATATGAGGTCACGAATGCGCAGTTCAAGCAATTCATGGACGAAGCTGGATATCGCAATCCCGCATTCTGGCAGGGCCAGGTGTTTTCGAAGGATGGTCGCGATCTGTCGTGGCAGGAGGCGGTCGTGGAGTTTCACGACAAGACGGGTGAGGCCGGCCCTGCGATCTGGGAGCATGGAGACTACCCTGCAGGGCAGGAAGATCATCCAGTCTGCGGAGTCAGTTGGTACGAGGCGGGGGCTTATGCCAGGTTTGCCGGAAAGAGCCTGCCGACTATCTATCATTGGGAGCAAGCCGCGTGCCTCGACCAGTCCACCGTAATCGTACCGTTCAGCAATTTTGGCCCGGGCGGTACGGCCCCTGTCGGTCGCTACTGGGGTATGGGCGGCACCGGGTTGTACGACATGGCGGGCAACGTCAAGGAGTGGTGCTGGAATGCCACGGACAACTCTGGCAGCCAGCGGTATATTCTTGGCGGTGCCTGGGGCGAACAGGCTCACATGTTCACGCTGCGGGACTCTCAGTCCCCGTGGAACCGCTCTCCTGTCAATGGTTTTCGATGCGCGCAGTATCCCCAGGGAGGGCGGCCAGTGGCGGATGTGCTCTTTCATCCGGTCGAGCAGCGCCCGATTGGGAGCGCGGCGGTTGGTGGACTGCTGTCTGAGGAAGCCTACGAGATCCTCAAGGAGTCCTTTGAATATGATCGGACGGCTCTAAACGCGTCAGTGGAGGATAAGGATGAAGGTTCCCCGCACTGGCGAAGAGAAAAGATCGTGTTCGATGCGGCCTATGGCGGCGAACGAGTGATCGCCTACCTCTTCCTGCCACGATCCAGCAAGCCGCCGTATCAAATCGTCGTCTACTTCCCCGGCGCTGATGCATTACAGAACCGCCCATTCGATGAGCTGCCGCAGGCAGATCTCACACAGTTTGTCATTCAAGGTGGCAGATCGCTGCTGTATCCAGTCTACAAGGGGACCTACGATCGGCCCCAGACACCGCCGGGCGACTGGACTCCGCCGAGTGTCACCCGTACTCCAATGGCATACAGGGACTGGCTGATCCAAATCGTGAAGGACTTGCGGAGATCGATTGACTATGTCGGAACCCGCGCGGACATTGATGTAGACAGGATGGCGTATTACGGCTTCAGTTGGGGAGCAGCCATGGGACCTGTTGTGCTGGCTACAGAAGACCGGTTCAAGACGGGGATCCTCGTCAGCGGAGGACTGGCTGCGGCAAGTACGCCCCAGGAATTGAACGCTGCACACTATGCCCGGAGAGTGACGACGCCGACTCTGATGTTGAACGGTACAGAGGACGCTTTCTTTCCTCTTAGGACGTCACAGATACCGCTGTTTGAGCTCCTGGGTACCCCAATTGAGCACAAGCAGCACAAGTTGTATCCAGGTGGGCATATATTGTCGGGACTGTTTGGAGAGCAGCTCAGAACCGATGTCCTCGCCTGGTTGGACCGCTATCTCGGACCTGTAACAAAAACCACGACATCGCAGTGAAAACGCCCGAAAGGGGACTGCGGAAAGGAGTTGGATGAACATGGAAACGCAAACAGCCATAAATGACTCAATCCGCAGTTCCATCCGGGCTTTCGCCCCCCTGATCTTCGGCATGGTCCTGAGCACCGCCCCTTTGGCATTGGCGGTAGCCGGTCCATGGACGGCCAAGACAGACCTGCCAACAGCCCGAGGTTTTCTGTCGCCGGTGAGTCCTGTCATTGACGGAAAGGTCTACGTAATCGGCGGTGGGCATGGGAGTGCCGTCTATCGCAGCCTCGAAGCATACGATCCCACCACTGACACCTGGGCACAGAAAGCCGACATGCCCACAGCCAGATGGAGTCTCGGTACGTGCGCTGTGAACGGAAAGATCTATGCCATCGGCGGAGTTCCGGGATATACGGGGCCAGCCTGCTCGATTGTCGAGGAATATGATCCATCGGCCGACACCTGGGCCAGAAAAGCAGATATGCCAACCAGGAGAGTTGGCGGTGCTGTCTGTACAGTGGCGGGGAAGATCTACGTCCTTGGCGGCGGACTGAGCGAACCGTTGGATTCGGCGATTTCCACCGTGGAACTCTACGATCCGGTCACCAACACATGGACGCAGCGGGCGAATATGCCTTCGCCACGGGCTTATTTTTCTGCGGAGGCAGTCAATGGGAAGATCTATGCGATTGGCGGAACATATACGAGTCCGTGGATTGGTCTATCAACCGTCGAAGTCTACGACCCAGCGACGGACACTTGGTCTTCGAGAGCCCCGATGCCTACAGGAAGGTGGTGGCACGCCACGTGTGTTGTGGGAGGCCGGATCTATGCTATTGGCGGCACACAGGCAAATCCTTGGTCCGGACTCTCAGCCACGGAATGTTATGATCCGGCCGCAGATATCTGGACCAAGGAACCATCAATGCCCACGCCAAGGTTGTCGCTATCGGTTGCTGCTATCGAAGCAAGAATCTACGCCATCGGCGGAGTCGCCGTTCCCTATCCATGGCCAACGAGTGTATCGACTGTGGAGGTCTGTGATCTTACTCCCCCTCCACCGGATTTCAACGGAGACGGACAAGTGGATATCAAGGACCTGCTCCGACTCATCGAGTCCTGGGGTCAGTCTGACCCGGTCGCTGACGTCGCACCGATTCCTTTCGGCGACGGCACAGTGGATCGGGCCGACCTGGAGGTGCTGATGAGCCATTGGCAGGAACAGCCGCGGGACGTAACGCTGCTTTCGCATTGGGCACTAGATGAGGCGGAAGGTATAATCGCCTTCGATAGCGTGGGCAACCATCATGCCGAGGCAATAGGCGATCCTCTCTGGCAGCCTGATGGAGGCGTTGTGGGTGGGGCATTGGAGCTCAACGGCGCGACCTTCGTCACCGCGGACGTTGTCCTCAGCCCAACTGACGGTCCCTTCAGCGTGCTCGCCTGGATCAAAGGCGGTGCGCCCGGCGAGACGATCCTCTCACAAGAGGGGGGCGCCGATTGGTTGCTCTTGGACGCCGTTACCGAGGCCTTCATGACCGAGCTGCGCAGTGGCGGTCGCCAGAGCAAGCCGTTGCATTCGGAAGCCGTCATTGCCGACGACGCTTGGCACCGCATCGGTTTCACCTGGGATGGGTCTCATCGGAGACTCTATGTGGACAACCTTCTCGTCGCCGAGGATACAGACGTGTCATTGTCAGAGTGTTACGGTGGCCTGAATATCGGCTGCGGAAAACTCATGGCGCCATCGACATTCTTCACCGGCCTGATCGACGACGTCCGCATCTACAACCGGGCCGTGAAGCCATAGTTGCAAAGCTGCAAGCTTATCAGCTGCTTAGGGGGTGTCCTAAGAAAGGGGAAAATTTGGAGACAGATGTCCTGGTATATGTGAAAGGGGCCGAGGACCGATTCACTTCCTTCACGATCACGAAGCGTCGTCTGTCAGGCTTGTACCCTTCGGGCGATTTGCGGCTCTCCGAGCATGCTGGACAGATTCTCTGCCTCCAGGAGTTTTTTGAAGCGGGGATGGTCGCGCAGTGGCGTCCAGACGGGATCGAGTCGTAGCAAAGGAACCGATAGTTCGCCCGGCACCGACAGCAGGAACTCGATCTGGTCGATGGCCATATTATATTCACCAATCATCACAAAAATACGAGCCAAATACTCGACCCTATAGAGACCTCGCCAAGCCTCCTTCGTTACAGGAAGTAAGTCTACGCCTGCCTTTCCTTCCCGGATAGCCTCTTCTCTGCGACCCAGACCTGCATAGGCTATGCCGAGCGAGGTATGCAGCCGCGCATCTTCGGGCTGTTCTTGAATTCTGGCTTCGAGGATGTTTCGAGCCGCCTCGTAATGTGTCTTCGCCATCTCATTATTGTTTATGTACCCGTAGATTTCTGCATATCGCAGTGATTTAGGAATAAAGCGATATTGATCATCGATATATTCCTGATTATCAATATCTATCGATCTCAAAGAGAGCCGGTCCAAACCCTGCTGATAATTCCCATCGTATACATCGAGAGTGGTCCGCAAATCTACAATCGAAGATTGTTCCGGTGACGTAATGTTCTGCAAAGCCCTGTCCACAACTGCGCGTGCCTTATCGGTGTTGCCTTCCCAAAACAGGTATAGCCAGGCCATACACGAATATGAAATGGGCGAATCGGGTCTTAGCAAGATAGCTCGCTCATAGTAACTCTCTGCTTGCGAGTACTTGCGCAGGACCAAAAAAGTCTGCGCGACCTCACGGGCTATGATGTTGGACCGCGGGTTAAGCTCGGAAGCCTTCTTGAGATTTTTCAATGCCTGTTCGAATTTTCCCTGCCGTCTTTGAACATAACCGGTGTACTCGGGCAGTTCGCTGTTATTGGGCAGGCTTTTAGCCACGATTGCGAACTCATCCAGGGCACGGCCATAATCCAGATGGCCCCAGTAGTAGTACAGCCCTAAAGCCAGATGTGCCTCTGGCAAATCAGGCTCAAGCTGCAAGGCTTTATCGACGGCTTGCTTTGCCTTGGCAAGGCGTTGTTCGCTGCGGTCATAATAGAACCAATAAATCCAGGCATGAACCTTGGCGAGCCGAGCATAGGCTAACGCAAACTCCGGATCCAGCTCAACGGCCCTCTCATACATTGAAATGGCTATCTTGAAGTCATTTTCGAGACTACTTCGTTGGTGGTATTCGTCGCCGCGCAGGTAATAGTCATAGGCCTCCATGTTTTTTGTGGGCCTGGACTGAAGTGCCCGCCGTTCCGGTTCAAGCAGTGTAATGTCCAGTGCCTGGGCCATGCGCTCAGCCATGTCGGACTGCAGGCGGAAAACTCCACTCATATCATCATCGTAGATGTGCGCCCACACCTGTGAGTCGTCGGCAATCTTGATCAACCGAGGTATTATTCGCACTCGGCTGGTTGGATCGGAGGGCTTCTCACGCTGGACTGTCCCTTCCAGAAGATAATCAACCCGCAACTCATGAGCTATTTGCTGCGCAGTTTTTTTACTTTTCTTATACTGCATCGCGCTTTGACGGGAGATGACAGTCAGTCCACCAATGGTAGCCAAACGAGCAGTGATAGAATCAGTAATACCGGCTGCAAAATACTCGTCCTCAGCAGAACCCAGATTTTCAAACGGCAGAACTACCAGTCGTATTTCTTTCGAAGAAGGCTGAGTTCGGTGTTCCAGAATAAGCCACACCGCAATAGCAGATAAGGCTATGATGATTATCCCAGCAATCGTCATCGCTGTTCTTTGCGACCTTACTTTGGCGGCGATGTGTGGCGTAAGGGAAATGGAGGTGGAAGTCGCTGGCGGTGCGGTCGCCGGCATATTCAGTGTTTCGCGGATTTCGATAACGGCGTCGCCAATGTGCTGCAATCTGTCACGTGCGTCTTTCTCGAAGCACCGTCGCAGCAGGACCCGGATGTTGCCGGGCACATCAGACGGCAGGCGGTCCCAATCGGGGTCACGCTCGATCACGCGGGCAATGGTGTCGGAAATCGTCTCGCCGTCAAAAGCGACGGTGCCGGTGAGCATTTCATACAGGACACAGCCAAACGACCAGACGTCGGTTCGATGATCGGTGGGCTTTCCCCGTGCCTGCTCAGGGCTCATGTAGGCGGGGGTGCCGATCAAGTGGCCCGGAGGCGCAATGGTCTCTGTGGTTTGTCCCTCCTGAACGAAGCCCGCTCCTGCGGTGGGGGCGAAGGCGAGCGTTTTGGCAATGCCGAAGTCAAGGACCTTGACGTTGCCGTCCGGCGTGATCTTGATGTTGCTGGGTTTGAGGTCCCGGTGAACGACGCCTTTCTCATACGCCGCCGCCAGGGCTTCTGCGATCTGCAGAGCGATTGAAAGGGTCTCCTTTACTAACAGCCGCCCGTCTCTAATGCGCTCGGCCAGAGTCTGTCCGGGGACATATTCGAGAACCAGGTACGTGGCCCCGTCGGCCTGGTCGAGAATATCATGAATGACGCCAATATGGGGGTGGCTCAGAACGGCAAGCATCTTCGCCTCCCGCCGGAACCGCTCCTGTATCACGCGGTTTTCGCGCAGATGGGCCGGCACCGTCTTGATCGCAACGACCCGGCCAAGCCTGCTGTCGTGAGCCTTGTAGACGACACCCATTCCCCCATGGCCGATGACTTCGCTGATTCGAAAGTGTCCGACTGTTGTATCAACGAGATTCTCTGCGGTTGCCAGATCACTTTCGTCAACATGTCGCAGGTTCTCAAAGAGCGAATCGATCTTCTGAAAACTCTCGATCTTTCTGCGAATATCCATCTCCAGGCCAGGAAACTGCCGGAGGAATGTATCCAGGTCGGGGGCTTGGCCCTCCAGGTACGCCTGGGCGTATTGCCGGGCAGCGTTGCTGACGCGCTGATCGCGATGATCGTCGATTTCTTCGTCCATCACAATGCCTCAAATGCAGTGGTGAGTGCAACCATGGCGCGCGAGAGGAGCATGCCGACAGCATCGGGGGTCTTTCCAAGCCTTCGTCCGATCTGCGCGTATGACAATCCCTCGATCTTGGCCAGCAGGATGACCTGGCGGTACTCATCCTTAAGTTGATCCATCGCCCGTTCGAGCCTGTCAAGCTCCTCACTCCGCGCTGCAAGGAGACTGGGTGTGGTGGTGCGTGCAGGACGACGAGCGGAAACTCGGCCTCGATCGGACCGGGCGACGGCACTATCGAGTGGCACCTGTCTTCGAACGTCGCGCTTGCCGGCATGAATCTTGTCGACGTTATCACGAATGGTATTCTCGACAATGATTGAGACCCAGCGCAGGAAATCCCCTTCGTCCTGATAAGTGAAATCATCCAGTTCCCGGACAGCAGCCCAGAGAGCGTCCTGGGCTATATCCATTGACTCGAGCTGTGAGCGAAGCTGCGGGCCCATGCGGAGTCGCGCGATCCGCCGGATTCGCTCCACATAGAGCCCGCACAGGTTGTTCAGCGCACACTGGTCCCCCTTTCGTGCCAGCATGACCAACTGCTGAGTCTTCTGTGCAACCAGACTGTTCACAATGTGCTAACTCCATAAACTGCAAGGCCTTAACAACATCATACGCTTCGTGCAGAAAAATATCAATGCTCGCGTTATGCCTCGCCCGATTTTCCGCTAATTGGAATACAGAGACCTCGCCACGATGGAGTGTGCCAAGGACCCTTGGCGGGGCATCTGAAGTGTGAAAAAGCTAGTGCTCTTATGTACATAGCACAAGTCCTCTGGCTACTGAGCCCGAAGAGAGGTGTGAAATGAGATGTTTTGATGGTTACAGAACCAGGTTGGTGTTAGTCGGATGTATCATAGCAGTTCTACTGGGACATCCAGGGATCAGTTCGGGTTTCGAAGGAGTGCCCCCCACTGCAGATGCGGGATTGTCTCGGTATGCCGCCCGCGACCCAGTTGTGCTCGACGGAACAGGCTCATACGACCCGGATGATTCTGGCATCCTGGGCTATGCCTGGCGACAGATTTCGGGCCCACCGGTGGAAATCGGCGAGGCAGACACCGCCAACCCCACGATCCTCGGTTTTGTCCAAACAAATGAGATTCAGGAATGCGAGTTTGAGCTGGTGGTTAGTGACGGCGTGCTGACCAGTCTACCTGATAGTGTCAAGGTCGTCGTTGTACCGAATTTCGGTCTCAGCACGCTAAGATTGGACAATGCTTCGTTTGATCCAAACAAGCCCACCGTCATCTACTTCGGTGGGGGAGATTGCAGCATTGGCTACACGGGACAACCCTGGTTCGGGGGTCCCGCTTGGATGGATAAGGCCAACGTAATAGGATTTCCCAGTGGATATAGCCCTGACGGCGGTGCAACCAAGAAAACGTATTACAAATACGGTGATATGATTATCGCGTACCTATCATCAGTAGCACCAGACTATAGACAGCCAATCCAGACGATGGGCTACAGCACAGGTGGAATGCCTGCTATAGACGTTGGCATACACATGAACTGGGTTTACAGAGATTCCAGATACGCAGTCAACCAAGTGACCCATCTTGACGTCAACCCGGCCTGTCGCGACACGTATTTGAGTATGGTCGTTTATCTTGACTCTGTTGAGTTGTTCCTGACAAGCTCAGTTGACGGGGAGCAATGTTGGCTCGATCACTACTATGGGACTGCGGCATATCCGTACGAACCCATGTCGCGCGTTAACTTCTTGTGGGTTCGCACTGGGCTTGCTCACAGTGAAGTTCCAAACTGGTACCGCAATTCGCTTGCAGGAAGCGACATGAATAAGTTCCACAGCGGTGTCGTTGGCGGGGCATACTGGTCTGTTATCGGGCCGGGTAAGAACCTGCAATTAAGCCCCGAAGCCGGCGTTTACTATTTTCAGTGGAATGGCAACGCGCAGACTGGTGCAATGGGCTTTTTCAACCAATCAGAGTTTCCCGGCATGCTGCCGGAGCCTGTCACGCTTCTTGACTGGCATGATCCATGGCTTCAGGACGATGATCCCAATGGCTTTGTTTTGTCCTGCAAGGAAAGCCTGAATGCGGTAAGCTATCAGCTTCTCTCAGGCTCAGACCCCTACAATGTCGCGGACTATAACATCGTGGCTGAGAGTAATTCTCCCCCTGAGGTTACCGTAGCCATGCTTCCTCCGTCAGATACTCGTTGGACTGTTAAGGTTCGTGACGCCCATGGATCTACGATCTATGCTGATCCGATACGTGTTGGTCTGCCAGTTGGCGTTATTGCCCACTGGAAGCTGGACGAGGCCGAAGGCAGCATAGCCGAAGATACTGCCGGGGACAATGACGGCGTTCTTTTTGGCGAGCCGCAATGGCAGCCAACTCAGGGC
>JAFGCA010000539.1 GCA_016932895.1 Sedimentisphaerales bacterium
ATCCGTCCGAGGAATTTTCGGTTCACCTCGGTAGCCACCCAAGCGGTGCGGCGGGGTAACCGGCCGTGCCGAAGCCTTGGGGTCAAGTGACATGAGAGATGTCACTGCAACCGTGCGGGCCGCAACGCGCGTGAATCCTGAGCAGGCCTCGAAAGTGAAGTCATGGACGCCGACCCGCCTGACTGTCGGGGAAGGCTGCCATGCGATGGGGCATGTAACCGACCGAGCCCATCGCGGTCCATCGGGGTAGTGGGAGCAGCACGCACGGAAGGTTCTCCGGGCAACGTGGGAGGCCCGGGTCGTCGAGGAGTCGCGACCTCGACATCATCGCTTGGATGGTGGACGGCTCGGGAGTCGGAGAGGCCCATAGTACCGAGGAAGCCGCTAACGACGGCCGAGGGAAGGGGCCTTGCTTCGGGTGTGCTTGCAAAGGGACCAAGGGTAGAAGGAGATTGGCGATGCGCCTGACAACTCCCGAAACGATCCGGCGGCTCCAGCGCAAGTTGTACGTCAAGGCGAAGGCCGAGCCGACCTGCCGATTCCATCAACTCTACGACAAGGTGTACCGGGAAGATGTTCTGGAGCACGCCTACCGACTGGCGAAGAGCCAGAACGGTGCTCCTGGCGTGGATGGGGTGTGTTTTGCGGACATCGCGGCGAGGGGCGAAGGGGATTGGCTGGCGGCTGTGAGAAAGGAGTTGCATGACAAAACATATCGACCGGACCCGGTCCGGCGTGTGACGATCCCCAAGCCGGGCGGTGGTGAGCGACCCCTGGGCATCCCGACGATTCGGGACCGGGTGGTCCAGACCGCTACTAAGCTGATCCTGGAACCTATCTTTGAGGCGGATTTCGTGGAAGAGGCCTATGGTTATCGTCCCCGACGCAGTGCGATCGACGCGGTTCGGGACGTGCACCAGACGCTCTGTGCAGGGTATACGGATGTCGTTGATGCCGATCTGTCGCAATACTTCGACACGATCCCGCATCCGGAGGGTAAGGCGACGTATTATCGAGACACCGTCGCCCCTGCTCCTGGATCGTGACGGCGCTCGGGTTGCCTCCCGGCAGGGCCCTACCTCGGCCACGACGTATCAAGTCTATCAGCGTCTGGCGGGCGGCGACAAGGGCGATCCCGACGGGTGGGCGTGGAAGACTTCGGCGGGGCAGTGGAAGCGCAGGCATTTGCGGGGCCAGCGGTTGAGAGCCTGGACGCAGGAGCGCAGTTGAACTGTGGTGCCTTGGGTCAGATCGGTGTGTTTGGGCAGGTACTGGCGCAGCAGGCCATTGGTGTTCTCGTTGGTGTCACGTTACCAGGAGTAGTACGGGTGGGCGAAGTAGATCGGCAGGTCGAGTTTGCGTTCCAATTCGAGGGGCCGGGCGAACTCGCGGCCGTTGTCGAGCGTCAGAGTCTCGAGGTACGGCCGCAGGGCGTCGTGGCAGTAGCCAATCAGAATCCGCATAAGTGTTGCGCTACGATTTCGCTCTGTTGCGTTGCGGGAGCGCCGGGAGGGAATGGTCAGTCGATGGCCTGCTCGAGAATGGCGGTGAGCTCGTCGTCCTGCAACGCAATCGGGTTGCCTCTCATGCTGCTGGCGTTTTTGGCCTTGGCGACCGCAGTCGGCAGGTTGTCCTCGGTCAGCCCGTACGCGCGCAGGCCGGGCAGGCTGAAAGTTGCGCACAACTCTTGAGTCCAGGCGACGGCGTCGCCAGCGCGTGCGGCCCTGTTTCCGGTGAGGATTCGTCCGATTTCATCGAAGCGGGCCAGGGCGGGGCAATCCGGCTCTCGCTCCTGCAAGGCGCGTACGTTGGTTTCCATGACGAAGGGAAGCAGCTTGCCGCAGATCACGCCGTGCGGGGCGTCGGTGAGCCCGCCCAACGGTCCGGCGAAACCGTGCACGGCGCCGAGCTTGGCATTGGCCAGCGCCAGGCCGCTAAAGAGACTGGCCAGGG
Organism: Sedimentisphaerales bacterium; assembly: GCA_016932895.1. The sequence goes on from JAFGCA010000539.1 coordinate 1,954, forward strand.
CCATGTTCTCTCTCGCGGTGGCGTCACTACCATCGGCGAAGGCCCGCGCCAGAGACCGGCCCGCCCGCCGAAGCCCCTCGCGGCAGATGCCGTCCGTCAGCGGGTTGGCCTGGTTGGAAACGAACGCTTCGGCGAGTTGGGTCAGGGCGTCCAGGCCCGTACTGGCGGTCAGCGCCGGCGGCATCGAGTGCGTCAGGAGCGGATCCACCAGCGCCCAGCGCGGCAGCATGAAAGGACCTCTCATGCTCACCTTGACCCGGTGTTCGGGGACGCCAAGAACTGCGTTGCGTGTGACTTCTGCGCCGGTGCCGGCCGTGGTGGGGATCGCGACATGCGGCGCCGCCGGATGCGGGAGGGGCTGGCCCCGGCCCACGACTTCGAGGTAGTCGAGCAGCTCGCCCTCATTGTTCAGCATCGCGGCGGCGACCTTGCCGGTATCGATGACGCTGCCGCCCCCGCAGGCGATGACGATCTCGCTGCCCGCCTGGCGGGCCGATGCAACCGCGGCCTGCGCCGTCTCGACCGTAGGTTCCCCGGTGACATGGAAGCTCTGATATGTCACTCCGTGGGCGGTCAACTGCGCGAAGAGGTCGGCGGCCCGCTGCGCGGTGCGGCCGAGCACGACGAACGCACGCTGGCCAACCAAGGCGGCCAACCGGCCCGCTTCCGCGGCGGTGGCCGGACCGAACACGATCTGCTGCGCTGTGGAAAACTCGAATCTCATGGCATTTTTGCCCGGACGATCAGGCGCGATAGTCCCAGCCGTCCTCATCGGGAAAGACGGGGGCGTACTTGACGCTGCTGCGCGGCTCGGCCATCATCTCGGCCACCGCGTCCCGCCATTTCTGGTAGTGTGCCGTTTTCTTGTGCCGCGCCGGGTCGTCGGCGGTCCGGTAGACCTCGACCAGAACGAACCGGGTCGGGTCGTCCTGCTGCTGGATAACGTCGAAGCGGGCCACGCCCGGCTCGCGGACGCTCTGCTGTGCGTTCTCCAGCGTCGCGGCGCGAAACGCGTCGACCTGATCCACCTTGACGCGAACGTGTACATGGACGATCAACATGAGTGCCTCCTTACTGATGTCAACACGGTTGAGGCAGTCTACCATACTCATGCCCCGCACGCAACGGAGCACGCAATCGCAAACGAGACCTCGCGGCCGGGGGTGCATTGACAACGGGCGGCGTTTCTGGTATCACCGGTACCGATGGCAGCGACCTCGCGAAGGGCGGAGGTTTGCGTTGCCGCAGTTGACCGGAACGTCCAGGGAAGGTGAGGCAGCATCTATGGCAATTTTGGCGGGCATCGATGAGGCCGGCTTCGGCCCACTTCTCGGTCCGCTGGTCGTTTCTGCGAGCGTATTCACTGTGGAGCCGGCGCTGCTCAAGGCGGATTTGTGGCAGAAGCTCAGGCGCAGTGTCGGCAAGACGCGCCAGCACCTCGCCGGTCGGCTGCTCATTACCGACAGCAAGAAGGCCTACGACCGGGCCACGGGGCTCGGCCACCTGGAGCGAACCGTCCTGGCGGCGCTGCGGGCGCTGGGCCGGGAGCCGTCGAATCTGAGCGAGCTTCTGGCGCTGCTGTGTCCGGACTGCCTGACGCGGTTGTCGCAATACGCCTGGTACCGGGAAGTGCAGGAGCAGCCGCTGGGGGGCGGTCGAGCCGATCTGAGGATCGCCGCGCAGGTGTTTGCCGACGATCTGGAAGCCCGGCACATGCGGCTGGTGCGCCTCGGCAGTTGCTGCCTGGACGTCGGTCACTACAACACGATGGTCGGCCAGGTGAAGAACAAGTCGCAGGTGCTGTTCATTGCGGCGGCGCGGCTGATCCAGGACATTCTGGACGAATGCAGCGACGAGACGATCCACATCCTGATTGACAGGCACGGGGGGCGCGTCCATTATCGTGACGGCCTGATGCGCAGCTTCGCGGACATGGATTTGCGTATCGTGCATGAGAGCAAGGAAGGCAGCGTCTATGAGTTGCGGTCGCCTTCGCGACTGGTGCGCCTGACCTTCCGGGTCAAGGCCGACGGGCATTATCTGCCGGTCGCGCTGGCGTCCATGGTCAGCAAGTACGTGCGGGAGTTGCTGATGCAGTGCATCAACCGGTACTTCCTCGGCCTCGACGCGGGCCTTACGCCCACCGCCGGGTACTGGCAGGACGGCCTGCGATTTGTGGATGAGTTGCGCACGCGTCTGCCGCATTTGGAGATCGATCCTCATCAGTTGATCCGATGCCGTTAAGGGATTTCGTATGGCGCATGAGAGCAAAGAGCAAAACTATTTGATCACGATCTCTCTGGTGATTTTGGCCTTCGTGGCGCTGGCCGTGACGCTCGTGTATACGCGCACCGTCATGATCCCCTTTGTCGTGGCCCTGTTCATCGTTTCGCTCGTCTCGCCCGTGCAGGATTTCCAGGTAAAGCGCTTGCGCTTCCCGCGCGTCATGGCCTCTATCGTGACACTGCTGGTCGTGTTCTTTTTTGTAGCGCTGGTCTCGGTGCTGGTGGCCTTTACCATCGACACCACGGTGTCCACGGCCAAGGACTACAGCGCCAGCATGGCCTACGTGGCGAACCTGGCCTTGACGCCGCTGGAGATCATTTACCAGGAAGAGGCTCCCGCCGAGCCGCAGGCGCCGAACGAGCCGGGGCCGAGTTCCGGGCCGGTTTCCGTGGCTTCTGATCAGCCGAGCGAAGAGCCCGAGGAACAGGGGGCGAAGAAGAGTCCCTGGCTGCAAACATCGCTGCTCGGGCGGGCACCATCGGATCCGAACAAGGCGCACACGTTCACCGCGCCCCCGTTGCCTCCGCCAGCGTCGAGTCAGACCCTTCCGGGTGCCAACGGCACGGCCGTGGGAGATCCGAACAAACCCGCCGCGGCCAAGCAGCCCCGAAAGCTCGATACGAGAAAGCTCGTCCTGGATTTGCAGAAGCACATGTTCAACATTCTCACCAAATCGGTGGGGACCATCTTCGGATTGATCTCGGGCGTCTTCTTCGTCATCATCTTCGTGATGTTCCTCGTGGTGGGACACGATCCGTACAGGACGCACTCCGAGGTCTACGTCAACATTGTAAAGAAGGTGCGCCGGTACGTTGGGACCAAGGTTGCCATTTCCCTCGTGACGGGAATCCTCGTCTGGGTGGCGCTGCGGCGGCTGGGCCTGCCGCTGGCGAACGTCTTCGGCATCCTGGCTTTTCTCCTGAACTTCATCCCGTCGATTGGCTCGATCGTTTCCACGCTGCTGCCGATCCCGGTCGCCGTGGCCACCTTTCGGGGCGAGACCGCCGACGGGGCCGTCGTCGTGTACTGGGGCACCGTCCTGCTCGTGGTCGGCGTCCCCGGGCTCGTCCAGATGATCATGGGCAACGTGATCGAGCCGAAGCTGATGGGCGAGGGTCTGAACCTGCACCCCGTGACAGTGCTGCTGGCGCTGTCGTTCTGGGGCCTGCTCTGGGGCATCGTGGGCATGTTTCTGGCCGCGCCGATCACCGCGGCGATTCGGATCGTGTTCCTGCAATTCGAAACGCTCCGGCCCATCGGCAATCTCCTCGCCGGGGATTTCACGAAACGGCAGCCGGTGTTGAAGTAGCGCGCCGCGCGGCGCGTCACCGACGTACGGATGTTCTCGTGACATGTGTCTCGTACTCCGCCTACGCGTGGAACTTTCCCGGCCGGCGCGAACACGGCGCCGGTCGCGATCCCGGCATCCTCACGCCGTCTTCAGCTCGTCCAGCAGCAGCTCGATCTGGCGGGTCTCCTCGCGGACGAGCTTGTCGATCACGTCCTTGCTGGCCGGGTCGCGCGCGAAATCCTTGAGACCCTGGTAGAAGATGATCACCTCGTTGGCGCG
>JAFGCA010000540.1 GCA_016932895.1 Sedimentisphaerales bacterium
CCGGCCAGCGTTGCCGTTGCTTCCAGACGGGAGGCCCGGATCAGCGCCTCTTCGGCCAGTTTGCGCTCGGTGATGTCTTGCACGGCCAGGTAAAAGCCTCGCGGCCGTTTCTCCGCTTCGTCCCAGTCGGGATACGAATAGCTGTGCATCCAGCGCGCTTCGCCGCTTTGGGTCACGATGCGAAACGCGCTCTCTGTCGACCGGCCTTCCCGGATCGCCCGTTGTTGCGCCTGGGCTCCGGAGACGTCGTCGGGATGGACGATGCTGGCGATGCCGCCCCGGGCCTCTACTTGCCCGGGTGTGTACCCGGTGATGCGCTCGAATGCCCCGCTCAGCCATTCGAGGGCAGCGCGACCATCCGGCTCGACGCGGTAGGCGGCGGCAAAATCGGAGGTGAGTTGGGAGACCGTCCGGTACCGTTTCTCACTCGCTTGCAGTTCCTCGTTCAACGCTTCGGCGCGTGTCCTCTGCGCCCGTTCTGCCTGCAGCGCCTGCGCTCTGGCCACGGCTAGGGCAATCTGTCCGGCAACCTGTTCGCCGCGCACGATCTCGCCTTCGGTAAAGTGGTGTGGGTCGTTGTAGGCGACCAGGGCCGCACCTAGTTTCCGTTCCCCGGCGATCAGCGGCAGGCCGAGCAGCGAGCGATCCGGGAACAATTCGGCGATGCGCCGGCTGAGGTAGGGCGTATTGTGCACGTCTTCCGCAGCCAGCGGATGGCCGGCGTGCAGCACCACGTCCGTCATCGTCGCTTCGCCGGGCTCGGACCTGACCTGGTGGTACCGGTCGCGCCACGCGCCGTAAGCTGCTCCTGGAACCGTGATCTGTGCCTCTTCGTCCCATAAGGTGAGGTAACAGCCGTCGGCCTGGAACAGCTCCCCCAGCCGGTCGGCCAGGATTTGCAGCATATCTTGCAGGCTCGACGATTCGAGCGCAGCGCGGGTGATGTCGTTGAGGGCGGATAGGAAATACTCCTGCTCCCGAAGTGCCCGGACCATCCGTCGCTGTTCCGTCACCTCGCGCTGGACGCCGAAATGCCCGGCGATGCGCCCCTGCGCGTCGTAGATGCAGACATAGTCGCCCTCGACCCACATGGGCGTGCCGTCGAACTTGCGCATGTTTGTGTCCACGTGCAGGTGCCCGGCGTCGAAAAAACTGCGCCACACGGCCTTGCCGTAGGCACTGTCGTGGGCGAAAAAGTCGTTGGGTGTCCGTCCCAGCAGTTGCTCCTGCGTCGCACCGTACTGGGCCAACATGGCGTCGTTGACGCGGGTGATTCGCTGGTGGGCAAAGACGTACTCCAATACCTGCGCTTTGTCCACGGCGGTACAGTCCACCGCACCGTCCCAGCACACCGGTTCGTCAAGCATCATAAAAAAGAACCCGTCCAGCGATTGGGTAAAGAACAGATCCAGGAGCGCCTGGCTCTCCCGCAGTGACGCTTCCGCTCGTCTCCGTTCGAGTGCGTTGGCAAAGGTCTCGCCGATGAGACGCAACAAAGCCTGGTCGTCGTCCGTCCACGCCCGCCGCGCATGCACCGCGTCGAAGCCCAGGAAACCGACGAGCTGGTCAGCCAACACCATCGGCACGACGACGAGCGAGACGATCATGGACAGGTAGACCCGCCGCCCGTAGAAAAAGGCCAGCAGCACGCACGGCACCACAAAGACAAACAGCAGACTGTCCGGCAGGCCAAATCGGACGATCAGCCAGCTCGACAGAACCAACGCGGCGATATAGATGAGCACGACCGACCAGCATGGCGGACGTTTGGAATCGATCATGGTCTGTTTCCTTTCAACGCCCCATCGTCAAGGGGCTCTGCATCCGTGTCACGTCCCTGTTGCCCGTCGTGCAGGCGACGTTTCCTCGGATGCAGTCCATCCGCCGGATGGACTTTATCCGCCATGTCCTCGAAGCGGGCGATGGCCCTCGCCATCGCTCGCTCCAGGTCGCAAGGGATGAACGGCTTGGACAGATAGGCCATCGCGCCGGCTCTCTCGGCCAATTCGGGCAGCTCTGGCATGGCATAGGCGCTCAATGCCACCGCCGGCGTGGGGCAACATTCCTGGATCTGTCGGGTCGCCTCGAGCCCATCCACGCAAAAGAGCTCGATGTCCATCAACACAATGTCTGGCCGCAGAGCACAGGTCATCTCTACAGCCTCCCTGCCGCTCGACGTCTCGCCAATCACCCTGTGCCCGATGTAAAGCATCAGTTCCCGCAGGATTTCACGAATCGGGGAATCATCTTCCACGATCAACACACGGAGCGACCCCGGGACGTTCTCAGATTCTCCCAGGCCCTGGTCGTTCTCGGAGCAATAACAGTCATCGATCAACCGGCTCATTCCCCAAATGCTCTCCTTGATCACGTTCACACAATGCCGGGCCTGAACGAACGACTACACTGTACGCACTTGGCGGGTCGTACACCAGGTCATCGGCCGCCCATATCAACTTGCCTTGGTCCTTGACAGCTTGCAGCTGCCGCTCGATTTCTTACGCATACGGTTGGCCGCTTCCAGGAAACCAACTATGGCCTGGCCGGTCCGCATCACCTTGGCCGCAGGTTCGTTTGCCCCGGGACCATCCTCATCAAGCTGCAATAGATCATCATAACAGAAGCGAACCACCTCGGCCTGCACCGGGTGGTTCGCTCAACACTCATCTGTACGGGGATGCACTCCAGTATGCCCCTTTCACATCACCCAGGTGAGGATACCTCAAACTTTCTGGCCTCACTGAGTACAATTATAACACAAAATGGCAGTTCCCGCACTTTGTTGACAGAAAGCGGCACACGCCTGAGGCAGACATCTCAATATCCGGACTGTCTCGTGTTACTTACACCGATATACCATTTCACTACCCTACACTCGGTCATTGCGAGCCCAAAGGACCGCGATCTGATGATGGCCCACCTGGCCTTGAGCGAGAAGGAATTCGTAGACGAACACTACAAGCGATACATCTCACGGATGCCGGTGGCGCGGAGCATCGTCAAGCTGGGCTACTCGATGGATGGACGCGACGTGCAGCCGGCACTGATCGAGCCGTTGATGGTGCCGGCGAGGGAACCGGTTTGACACATTCCTCAACGAGTGATATAATATACCAAATTGATACATATCCAATAAGATATACTTGTGAGTACTGCTGCG
>JAFGCA010000541.1 GCA_016932895.1 Sedimentisphaerales bacterium
GCAGCCCAGATCCTTCACTTCGCTGCGCTACGTTCAGGATGACATGCCGCGCAAGAATTTATCAGAATTCGTATGAGTTCATACTGTCCGGACCCGGCGGCGGTTCAGGTCGACCCGGACCGAGGGGAGCATTTGCTGCCGTGGTCCGCTCGCACGCGGGGGGCGGATTGGTTATTTGCTATGGCAGCGGCGTCGGCGGCGTTAGAATGGGGCCCGGCGAGGGGATGTAAGGTGGTGTTGTCGTGAGGGTAGAATATGGGACTTGGTGACTGGCGGGGGCGGGTTTTTCGTTATTGTTCGAAGTGCGGGGCGGCGGCGTTGACGTTCGTCGGGCCCAAGCTTCTGCGGTGCGAGGCGTGCGGGTTCGAGTTGTTTCTAAACGCCGCGGCGGCGGTGGCGGGCCTGATTTTCGACGAGCAGGGCCGGCTGCTGCTGGTCGAGCGGGCTCGCGAGCCGGGCAAGGGGCTGTGGGACCTGCCGGGCGGTTTCGCCGATCCGGGCGAGTCGGCGGAGGGCGCGCTGCGGCGGGAGGTCAGGGAAGAGCTGGATCTGGAGATCCGATCGCTGCGATATCTGCACTCTGAGCCGAATGTTTATGGGTACGGCGGCGTGCAGTATGCGACGGTGGATCTGGGCTTCGTGTGCGCGGTGGCGGATCTCTCGCGGGCGCGGGCGGCGGCGGGCGAGATCGAGGCGGTGGTCTTCCGGCGGCCCGAAGAAATCGAGCCGGACCGGCTCGCTTTTCCCTCCACGCGGAGGCTTATCGACCGGTATTTGAGCTCGCCGGCGCAGCAGTGACGCGGCCGGAATCGCCCACGCGCGAGCGGCGGCGTTGGCTTCTCCTGCTAATTCCATTACAAAAAGGGACTTACAATGCCAGTGTCCGGGCGTGCACTCGGGTGACAAGGTCCGAAAATCCGGTTGCATATGCCTACGCAATCTGGTATAAATGAGTTAATACGTGGTCTGGACTGGTCGATACAACAAGGCTGAGCTACCCGCTGGTAGGTACGCTTTTTCGAACCGCGTAACAGGTCAGAGTCGGAGGCCCGGGCGTGGGGTCTTGTTTCGGACACAGGGTGAGCGGGGGAGTTGGGTGCAAGTCTTTACTGCATTCCGGGGGCATTCTGTCCATTTCTAATAACGCAGGGGGCTTTCCAGGGAAAGGAGGTGACCGGGCGCATTTTCTTGTCACGTTTGGGCGTGAAGGAAAAATCTGTGTTGATGGACGCCGGCGCGGGCGCGCCGGCCGGAAGAGGGTAGTGGCATTTTTGTGAGGGGACAGCGCTTGGGCAAGGGCTCACAGCGCGTACGCTACGTCAGATTTTGAAGGAGGATCATTATGTGGAAGAAAACCTTATTGGCGGTGATAGTGGCCGTCCTGCTGTTGGGCGGCGCGGTGCAGGCGGCGCGTGACGTCACTGCTCCGGGGGATGTCATAATCGGTATCCCGAACGACGGCATAAGTCAAAACGACAACCACGGATGGCCGGGCAACGAACCGCCGCCTCAGGCCATTGACGACAAGATCGTGACGAAGTATCTGCACTTCAAAGGAGACATCGAGCCGAGCGGGCTTCGCATCACGCCGGCGTCCGGTCCGAGTGTCGTGACGGGGTTGAGCTTCACCACGGCCAACGATGCCGAGCCGCGCGATCCGGTCGAGTACGAGTTGTCGGGCTCCAACGAGAGCATCGATGGGCCGTACACGTTGATCGCCAGCGGTTCCATCGTGGATTTCGCCGGCGCAACGGTCTGGCCGCGACGCACGAAGAACACCACGCCGATCCAGTTCGATAACGAGATCGCGTACGAGCACTATCAGTTGATGTTTCCGACGATTCGCGATGCACCCAACGCCAACAGTATGCAAATTGCCGAGATCGAGTTGCTGGCGGATGTCTTGAAGGCCACCGCGCCCGAGCCGGCCGACGGCACCGTGGGTGTGGTGATGCCGCTGTTGACGTGGACGCCCGGCGATACGGCTGTGTACGAGAACGTCTATTTCGGCACTACGCCCGAGCTGACCGAGGCCAATCGCGTTGCCACCATGCAGCCGACGATGCTGCACATGTACTACCACATGGCGGGCCTGGAGTCCGGTGTGACGTATTACTGGCGCGTCGATGAGGTCGAAAGCGACATGGCTACCGTTCAGACGGGCGACGTGTGGAGCTTTATGGCCGCACCGGTCAAGGCGTACGCGCCTTCCCCGCGCGACGGTGACAAGTGGATCGATCTGAACGTTCAATTGTCGTGGCAGCCGGGCCAGGGCGCCACCGGCCACGATCTGTACTTTGGCACGGATCTGGCGGCGGTCGAAGCACGCGACGCCAGCGTATCCAAGGGCAGCTTGATCGCCTCGCGGTACACGCTCGATGAGCTGGAGGAGAACACGACCTATTACTGGGTCGTGGATGAAACGGGAGCGGCGCCCCAGGCGGGCGACGTCTGGAGCTTCACCACGGTCGGCGGTGGCGGCGGCCTCAAGGGCGAGTACTTCAACAACACAACCCTGAGCGGCATGCCCGTCTTGACGCGGATCGACCCGGAGGTCAACATCAACCTGGTTGGCGCGGAGAGTCCCGGGGCGCCGGTTTCGGGCGACGGATGGTCGGCCCGCTGGACGGCGGACCTCGAGATTGCCGTCGCGGACACCTTCTTCTTCAATGTCAATTGCCAGGACGGTACCCGGCTGTGGATTGACGGCGAGTTGATCATCGACCAGTGGATCACCCCGACGGTCACCAGCCAGTACTTCGCCCTGCCGCTGTACTTGGAGCGGGGCATCCATTCGCTGGTGCTGGAGTACTTCGACAGCGGCGGCGACGCCGTGGAGCAGTTGTCGTGGGAGACGGCGACGATGGCCGAGCAAATCGTGCCGGCCGGTCCGTTGCAGCCTCCGCTGCGGGCCCGGGCGCTCTATCCGCAGAATGACGCTGTGGACGTGCCCCAGGATTTGACGCTCACGTGGGGCGCCGGCGAAAAGGCGGCGGCGCATCAGGTTTACTTCGGTGACGACGCCGACGCCGTGGCCAATGCCACGCCGGCCGACACCGCCGTCTATCGCGGGCAGCAGGCCCTGGATCAGACGACCTACGTTCTGGCCGGCCTGGAGTGGAACAAGGAGTACTTCTGGCGCATCGATGAAGTCAACGACGCCGAGGCGGACAGCCCCTGGGCGAGCAGCGTCTGGAGCTTTACCACCGCCGATTTCATCGTCGTCGACGATTTCGACAGCTACACCAACGACGTGGGCAACCGCGTCTTCCAGACCTGGGTCGATGGCTTGGGCTTCTCCGAGCCGGTCGAGACGCCGGGTAACGGCACCGGCGCGATCGTCGGGCACGACATCTGGAGCCCGGACAGC
>JAFGCA010000542.1 GCA_016932895.1 Sedimentisphaerales bacterium
CACGCCAAACTTGCCCAAGCTGCAACTCCAAAGGGCGGCCTGGGCCTGGACCGTCGAACAGGTTACGCCCAAGCGATCGCCGGCCGCTTTGAAGCCCCTCCGGGCACAAATTGTCGACCGGCTCTTGGCTTTGGAAGGATTGTCCGACTGAGGGAAGCTCTCCCCAAGGCCAATTTCCAGTCCGGGCACCGTCTTGCCAGCCTGGCCGGGGTGCGTATACTGACTTTGGGCGTGACCCGCGAGGGTGGGTGCCGTTGCCGGCATCGGTTCAGACACGTCAAGTGATACAAAGAATCCTCGACCCCACAAGGAGGCTGGTCGCCATGATTTCGCCTGAGACATTGCGTCGTTACACCCATTTCGCCGACATCAGCGAGGCGAGCCTGAAGACCCTGGCCATGGTGGCGGACGAGAAGACCTTTCCCGCCGGGACGACCATCTTCCGCGACGGCGACCCGGCCACGCACTTGAACGTCATCGTCAAGGGCGAGGTCGACATCCAGTATGAGTTGGGCAACGGAGAACGCCGCACGGTCGACACGCTCGTGGCCGGCGACCTGCTCTGCTGGTCGGCCCTCGTCGCCCCCTACAAGACGACGGCCATCGGCACCGCCACGAAGGACACCCAGGTCGTCCAACTCGAAGCGGCCAAGGTCCGCGAGCTGTGCGAAAAGGACCCGACGTTGGGCTTCCCCCTGATGACCCGGGTGGCCAAGCTCCTGGCCGACCGCCTCGACACAGCCCGGGTTCAACTGGCCACGGGCGATTGAGTCGCCGGTCGGTTGTTTGGAAAGCGCCCAGCCCTATCCCGTTGCCACCTTGCGCAATCGTTGGATGATAATCCAAAACGGCGGCAGGTAGATGACGTCGGACAGGAAGACGGCCACGCCGAACGTCCAGGGGAGGTGGCCGGCGGCGACGTGCGCCAGGGCGATGCCCGCGCTGATCGCCTTGCTCCAGAAGCCCAGCACCAGCAGGTTGCGGTTTTCCAGCGGCCGCCAGGAAACCAGCAGGTAGCCGACCCCAAAGAGCCCCACGAGGACGCCCATCACCTGAATCGGCAGGACCACCGCCGGTTTGGGAATGCCGAAGAGCTTGTATCCCTCGTGATACAGGCCGATCATCCCAATCCCGGCCAGGAGGTTAAACACGCCCGCGAATCGCAGCAACCATCGCATCCACGGCAACAGCGGTCCCGGCGAAGTGTCGGTCATGGTTTGCGTGTCCTTTGTATTTCTCCAAGATGATACTTGACCCCATCGGGTGCCATGCCCAAACGACCGCCTTGGCGGCGGATGGGCATGTTGGCGAAGCTGGGTGCGAAAACATGCCCATCCGCCACTGAAGTGGCGTCTGGGCATGGCACCCAGCTCCACGCTTGCGTGGGCATGTTTGTCTTGGATTCCGCAGCCTCCACATGTCCACGCGAGCGTGGACATGGCACCCACCCGCTGTCCAACAGAGCGGTCTGCTGCTAGAATAGGCCGTTTTCACTCCCCTGCCCAGCCCTTCCCCCGACAGCGGAGAGCCCTCGTGAGCGCGACGATCCTTGACGGCAAGGCCCTGGCCCAGCAAATCCGCGACGAATTGGCCGAGGAGGTGGCCGAGTTCATTCAGGACAGCAGCGTCGTGCCGGGCCTGGCCACGGTCCTGGTCGGCGACGATCCGGCCAGCCAAATCTACGTTCGGAACAAGAAACGGGCCTGCGACAAGGCGGGCATCGAAAACCAGCAGCTTTTCCTGCCCGAGGACTCCTCGATGGAGGAACTCCTCACCGTGGTCAGCCGGCTGAACAAGGACCCGGCCATCCACGGGATTCTCGTCCAGACGCCCCTGCCCGACGGGCTGGACCAGACCCGCGTGCTCGACGCGATCAGCCCGATGAAGGACGTCGACGCCTTCCACAGCGAAAACGTCGGCCGCATCGTCCAGGGCCGCCCCCGGTTCCTGCCCTGCACGCCGGCCGGCATCCAGGAACTGCTCCTCCGCAGCCAGATCGAAATCGCCGGGGCGAACGTGGTCGTCGTGGGACGCAGCGACATCGTGGGCAAGCCGATCGCCCTGATGCTCATGCAGCGCGACGCCCGGGCCAACGCCACGGTGACCGTCTGCCACAGCCGCACCCGCGACCTGCCGGCCGTCTGCCGCGGCGCCGACATCCTGATCGTGGCGATCGGCCGCGCGAAGTACGTCACCGGCGAGATGGTCAAGCCCGGCGCGACCGTGATCGACGTCGGCATCAACCGCACCGACGACGGCCTGGTCGGCGACGTCGACTTCGACTCTGTCAAAGAAGTCGCCGGCCGCCTCACCCCCGTGCCCGGCGGCGTCGGGCCCCTGACGATCGCCATGCTGCTTCACAACACGCTCCGCGCGGCCCGGCTGCAGATTGGGTCGTGAGGGGGCGGGATTGGGAAACACTGAAAGCTACTTTAGCTGCCCCTCCTGAACACCGATTGTGGGCAGGGGACTCGCCCCTTTGTGGACAACAGCCTCGATAATGTTTCCAGAAACGGTGTGAGGAACCGCCTTTCAGAGAGCCACCTATTTCGGTTTCACGGTCTCGGCCCAGGCCTTGGCCTTTTGTATGAAGTCGGCGGCTGGTTCTTCGCCGTCCCACTCCTCCTTCTCGACCATTCTCGCGATTGAATTGGCCGCACACATGGCAATCGTAGGCTTCTCGTCATCCGGCCGGCTATCATCACTCAAGAGAGGGATGAGCTTCTTCGCACATTCGGGGCCCCAGTCGGATAATCTAGCGATGACGTTCTTCCGTGTCTGGTAGGAGAGCGATCTGTCGCTTGCGATGCGGAGGTAGAGCTCCTGAGGATCCTCGGACATGTAGGTAAGGCCTACGATGGCCACTCGGGCACGGGGCCCCTTTAGCATATCGTCGAACGTCTTCTTCACCAGACGGAGTGTCTCGGCCTCCTTGGCAACGGTAGGATCCAATTCCCGGGCGAACGTGCCGATGGTCTGCGCTGCCGTGTGCGCAACACTTCCAAGGAAGTCATCTTTTTCGAAGGGTTCATCGAGTAGTGGCCGGAGCTCGCGGATGGGCCAGGGCTTGGGAGCTTCCTGAATCAAGGAGAGCGCAGTTCTCCGCGCGTCTTTCGACATCCGCCTGTCAAGTGCGACGTGGAGAGACTCCCTGGCGGCAGCCGCAGGATCAAAGTGTCTGAGCGCCGACAAGGCAGAACTGGCGGCCGGGCCGCGAGTTTGTCTAAGTAGCGCATCGCAAATCCGTTCAAAGACCCTGGACTCTTCCAGATCGCGTAGATCTGCATGTTCCAGTATCGGCGTGATGTGCCACGACGCCCAAACTGCTGGGCTCCGCTGGCCATTCGTAGCCATACGGGCAACATCTTCAAACAGCGGCAGCATAAGTTCGACGGACTTGATGCTACCACCCTGCGTCGCTTCCACAACGGCAGTCTCGATCATGTGATTGGGACACCTGGGGTCACGGAATATCTCACCCAGAAGCTCTTCCTTCTTCTTCGGATCGAGTTTCAACAACGCCTTGAACGCGGCTGCGCCGAACTCGTATTCCGCGAACTGCGGCGAGTCGGGAAAAACGAACGCCCGGAACGCATCCCTGGCGGGTTGATGCCTGAACTCCCCAAGCCCCGCAATGAGCTCTGCAGTCAGGGATCGAATATCCCAAATCTCGAGTACCCAACGAGGTTCGCGATACTCTGTATCACTGAGCTTGGAGGCTTCTAACTGTTCTTTGAGCAGGACGAACATTCGTGAGGCTGCGCCCTTTAGTTTGATCACCGTGGCTGCGTGGACTATTGCTGCGGCAGCCTTGGGATGTTCGTCGTCCAGGCCGGCCCGCACCTCGTCCAGAATCTCGGGACTGCTCGCGTGGGTTAAGGCCACGGCCGCCGCCGCCTGATAGCGCACCTCCCACGACTTGTCGCGGAGCCCGGCTGCCAGAACTCGCTTTCCTTCCGGTCCCGGCTCTTTCGACCGTCCGATCAGGTAGCAGTATTCTGCGCGTACGTAGAACGGCTGTCGATCGTAGGCCTTGGCAAGCGCCTGCACATCGATCTCCTCGGGCGATTCTCCAAGAACGAGCGTAGCGTACGCTCCGATGGTCTGCTGACGGTTGTGAGCTACTTTCGGCGTGCGCGATGCCTCAGCTTCGAGTTGTGGCCCCTTGGTCGGCAGAGGAGGGTGCGCCAGCGATATCAGACCCTCACGGTGCGGCCTCCAGTTGAGGGTGCGCACGCGATCGAACAGCTCCCATAAATGGTCCTCAGGTGTCGCGGGCAGCAATTTATAGAGCAGATCCGGCACATCCTCGTCCCCGGCACCTTCAAGAACCTCAAGAAACAACCTGTAACAATCAGCCTCTTCCTTGTCTCGCAATTCGTTGGCTCTAGCCTCGGCATTCCAATCCTCGTCCGAGGACTCCGCCTTCTTTTCTTCCGGCGGCTTTGGGGCACGGAGTGCCTGCCATCTCTTGACCAGTCGTTCAATGAGGACCCGCGTCGTCCCATGCCCACCGATCGGGCGGTCCTCAAGGGCAAGTAGGTCCCGCTGCTGGTTACTGGGCGTACATCGGAAAGACGTTGTCCACGTGGGCGGCGACGGTGCCTGATTGGTACGGACGGCCTCCTGCCACTGCGTATCGTCTAGTGTGTCCTCCAACGGTGCCGGGAACTCCCGATAGCTCAACACGGCTCCGCGATGCAGCACGAGGTTTTTGCCGTTGAACAGAACGACGTAGATGGCCTCGGGCCGACCTACGCCCACGTACAGCGCCTTTTGCCGCAACGGGTTGCTGAAGACCGGAGCAACAGACGGGAAATCATCCCGCGGGTCCATACTCGCCATGCCCTGGTAAAAATGAAACGATGCCAGAGTCTCACCGTAGTTCATGATAAGCATCATGTCCTTCTTATCCAGCCTCTCCCCCGCCAGTTCCTTGTCGGCAATCGCTGCCAATTGGTCGCACAGTTCAGCAAACGCAGGCAGGGATTCCGCGGCATGGCCCTCCGGAGAAGCGAATACTCTCATACAGCGGCGATCGAGGTCGGTAACCCCTTTGCCCTCGGCGCAACGTTCGGCCGCGGCATCCAATGCGGCCCAGGCCCTGGCGCGATCAAGTACGCTGGCCGCCTGAATGTCCTTCCCGGTTGCCTGAAAGTACTCATACATTGTCTTGGCCATCCGATTGTCTAGATCGCCAATCGTTTCTTCCTGCGTCAGTTCCTCCAATTCAGCGTCCGGCTTCTCGTCGCTGCTTTCTGAGGCTTTAAACGCGGGCGGGTGCCGCGCCTCCAGCCATTCTCGCCCCGTGATGGCGAAGTCAGGCTCGACCGCAACCTTGGGCAACAGGTCGGCGGCGCGCCGGGCAAGCTGGCCCAACTTCCGGTAGAACTTTGGATAGGGCGAAACATAGCCAGGCGACTCCTCGAAACCGCCGCCAACACCTCCAGTCTGTTTCGAGTGCAGAACCCAGGTGTGCCGTTCCTCGGCCCAAGCCCCCAAAGCGGTCGAAAGCTGCTTGTCCTGCCATGCGGGAGTTCGCAATGCCAGCGGGGCCGCCTCGGGCAACGGCTGTTGCATCAGCCGGAGCAGTTGCATGGCGTGACCGTGCAGACTGTCAGGCAGAGGGCCGCCATCCGTGCGGCAGATGGCCTCGTAGGTCGCCCTGTTGGGCTCCATCACCTTTAATGCCCGCCGGCCAGCGTCACAAGCCAATGGCCCGGCCGCAAACACATCCAGACCTGAGGGGAGCTCACGGCCGGTGATGGCCGGCTCTGTCGTATTCTGGAACAGGATAGCTGAAGGCAACTGAGAAGGCCCGAAGACCCGCATCCCCTTGGTCTCCTCCTGACGCGTCGCGAATTGTCCAGGACTCAGGAACTGGTCGTTTATCCGAGGCGCGGGAAGCTTGGCCGCTTCCCGGCGAAAGTCGTTCAGAATGCGGGGAATATTCTCCTCTGTCAATTGGCCGCCCGCCAGTCTCGAAGCCACCTCCGCGTACTGAACCACTCCCGGGTCGTCGATCGGTCCGACCATTGCTGTCGGGGGTTTGGTCAATTGCCGGTAGAACTTTTTCAGATCGGTATCAGACTCGACGAGCATTGTCAGATAGAGTGCACGAAGTGTCTCGGCCTCCGATTTCAGCCGGAAGGTCGAGACGGCGTACCACCGCCGCGCTACGAAATACCGGGAGAGTTCGGGCGTCTTCGTATAGAAGCCGACAGGACGGAAATGGCCCGCCTGCAACGGCAGCCCGAAGAACAACGCTTGCCCGCCCGAATGCATGGTATCGATGGTCTGGGCGACCGCGCGACGATCTTCGGCTGGCAGACGCTCGAGACAGGTCGTGTCTTGGGCAGCCCACCCCACGGCGGCAAAAAGGGCCAGGTCGCGATACATCGCTTTTGCCGGACCCTGGCGTGCAGCCGCAACACGGTACAACCGCTCCGAAAAGCGTCGTAAGAGCCTGGCTTGCCCCAGTTCCACCTGCTGTACGCCCTCCTCTAACAATACGTGATAGGTGTGCCACGCACTGTCAACGGTGATGAAGGTGGGCAGTGTTGCCCGCATGGAAGGCTTATAGGGCTCGAAAA
The DNA here is from genome assembly GCA_016932895.1 of Sedimentisphaerales bacterium. The sequence goes on from JAFGCA010000542.1 coordinate 6,594, forward strand.
TCTGCCTGAACTGTTCTTGAGTCACCACGACGCCCTGCTGCGAGAGCAGATCCTTTGCTTTGGCCGAGCCCGCAAAGGCCTCGATGTACTTGATTTGCGCGAGGTCGTAGGGAAGGCTGGGTGACTGTTTGGCCTCATTCGCCCGCAATGGCGCAACCGTTCCAAGCAAACACGCCGCCACGAAGCCCATCGTCCAAAACCGAGTTCGTATCCGTGGCATGGTTTGCCCTCCATTCGGATAGAGGATCATTTTGTTGAGTATCTGAATACAGCACCCACCCGAGACCGTGGTTACCGACATAGCCTCGAACATACTTACGGCCTGAACCACCATCTATTCTATCAGCTTTTCGGAGATCGAACCACCAAGCCGCGGTCGCAGGCACATACAGAGCAATCGGCCCGTTGACCATCGCCATGCTGCTGCTCAACACATTACACGCGGCCCGGCTGCAGATTGGGTCGTGAGGAGACGAGGGATTGGGGATTGGGAATCGGGGCCGAGCGGGGAACGGGAGTCCCCTGTTCTGTTTGTTTCTCCCGTTTTCAGAATTTCCCGCTACGGCCCGCGCCGCTTGCGGCGAGCTGCCAGAGTGACCAGGCCGAGAACCATGAGGCTCCAAGTCGCCGGCTCGGGAATCACTCGCACCGATCCGTCGAAGATAAAGTTGCTGGTGTCCCAGCTCAGCCCCGGGTCAAGCGGCGCTTGGGACAGATCGAAGGCGAATACACAATCGCTCAAGCTGCCCCAGTCCATCAGGTCGAACTGGTCACCCAAGGCGGCGTGATAGCCCAGCTTGAGCTGGATTGTACCCAGTTGCACGTCGCCGGTGACCTGCAAGCGGTCGAACTGCCTCGAAACGACTCCATTCAACTCGAACTCCAAAACACCCGGGCTAGCGAGGTTGCCGTCGATCGTCAACATGCCCGTGCTGTTTCCGGGAGCCAACGTACCGAGGTTGGTCACATGGGCCTCGATCGTGCCGTTGGAGGCCAGTCGGGCCCCGTCCGAGACCGATAGCCCGTCGGTCAGCGACAGCGAATGCTGGCCCAGGGCAAACGTCACGTCGCCGGCGGTCACATGCGCTGCCCTTGCCCGCTGGTCCGCGTCAAAGAACACGGTATACGTCGCGTTCTGGTCAAACTCGGCATCGAACTGGATGGCGGGGGTGCCCGTGGACCAGTTGGCTCCTTTGCCCCAAACGGCGTGGGCGTCGGCCGTGTTGATCCACGAGCCGCCCAGACCGACCTGGCCGACCCACATCCGATTGTACGGGTCGAGGGGGCCGTCGCCGTCGGGATCAAACAAGCCAGTGCCCGCGACCCACCCGTCGGCGCTGAGGGCATTGGCGGTCTTGAGGATGGTCCACTCGCCGCCGGTGGGCATGTTGACCACACCCAGGTCATTCAGGTCGACGACCGAAGCATCCGGCAGCCAGACCACGGCGCGGTGACCCTGGTTGACGCCTTCGACGTACTTCCAACACCACCCCACCGCTGTACCCGCGTCGTTGACGGCGAAAGCATTGGAATATGTGACTCCGTCGTTGCCGAGGCCCAGGGTGGAGAGTTCCGTAGCCGTCGCGCTTCCCGCGTCCCATCGCACGGCCCGCTCTCCCTTGCTGTCGCGAGAGAGGTACTTTTCACTCCACCCCACGGCCGTGCCGGAGCTGTTGACGGCGCAGGCTTGGGCATGAGTGATCCCGCTCGAGTCGGTGCCCAAGGCGTCGAGTTCCGTAGCCGTCGTACCCCCGGCGTCCCAACGCACGGCGCGCG
>JAFGCA010000543.1 GCA_016932895.1 Sedimentisphaerales bacterium
AAATCCTGAAGATCATCCAGGTCCACGTCGCCGTCCTCGTCGTGGTCGAAGCCCCCGCCGCGCGCCACGCCGCAAGCCAGAAAAACCACGAAGAACAGCCAGTAGCCGCGTTGCGTCTTCACGGGTGTACCCTCCTCGGGTCAGAAATCGAGCGCCGCCGCCCGCGGGCTCGGGGCCCCCGCGTGCCGCCGTATTCCGCTTCTTGTCCCATGCTTAAGTGACTATTTTACCAGACCGGCTGTTCCGCCCCAAACCGGAACTTGGCCGCCGGAAGCTCCGCGCCGACCGCCCCCAACCACCTCACCAACCCGCGCCCGGCGTGCGAGGCGGGCAGTGCCCAGCCCGACGACGTTCCCCGCCGTTCCGGCTTGTCCCGGCGTTCGCCAATCGGTCCATTTCGGGGCGCGACTCGGTCCGAGTTGGTGCGGCGACGCGTCGCTATTCCAGTAGCCGGACCTCGACGTACGAAGCGTGCTCCCGGCTACGATAGACCGTTTGCGAGGCTGTTTGAAAGTCCTTTTCGGTGGCGTGGTAGATGTCCACGAATGTCTGCGGATTGCGGTCGATAACCGGGAACCATGTGCTCTGCACCTGAACCATGATTCGGTGTCCCCTGAGGAAGCAGTGGTATCGGTCGGGCAGGGCAAACTCGATCTCGGTGATGCGACCGGGCACCATCGGCTCGGGTTCCACAAAACTGTTGCGATACTTGGCGCGCATGATCTCCGCCGAAAGCAGCATCTGATAGTCGCTGAACGTGCTGCGAGCGTCACTAGGAAAAACGTCGATGAGCTTGACGACGTAGTCCGCGTCGGTCCCCGTCGTGGAAACAGCGAGATGGGCGGTGATCGGACCCGCAATCGTTACGTCCTCGGACAACGTGTCCGACTCATAGACCAGCACATCCGGCCTTCTCGCCGCAAACCGCTGATCGGCAATCATCCACTGATGTCCCTGTTGGGTCTGGATATTCGTCGACCATGGAACGGGCTTGGCCGGGTCGCTGGTGTAGCAGTCGCAGGCCCGGTCCGAGTCATCGACGGGCGGCGTGAACGACAACCCGCCGTTCGCGTGGAAATAAAGTCGGCCCGGCGTCGTCGACTTGGGCGGCCATTGGTCCAGTGGTCTCCATTTGTTCTCACCTGTTTCGAAGACCAACGCCTCGGGTAGCGTGTACGTACCGTCGCCTTTCAAGTGGGCGACCAGAAACGGGAACTCCACTTCCTCACGAAAGAACTCGCCCGTGTTGCTCCCGAAGTCGAAGTCGAAGAGACGATCTCCCTTTCCCTTGAACCAGCCCCCATGCCGCCACGGGCCGACCACGAGCGTACTCCGGTTCTGTGGAGTGCTCTCCTCGATCGTCTTGTATATGCTCATCGGACCGTAGAAGTCCTCCGCATCGAACCAGCCTGCGACATTGAGCACGGCCTGCGTGACGTTCGTGAGATGCGGTAGTATGTTGCGCTCTTGCCAATACGCATCGTAATCGCCGTGCTCCATGTACTCGTTCCAGGGGGGGACCGCATGCTTGAAGTACTTCTCGTTGATGTTGGGAAGCGGGCCGATGTCCAGGAAGAACTTGTAGCCGTCACGCGTGCCGTAGTCGAACCACGGGCCACTGGTCGTCGTCGGGCCCGCTTGTGGCCTGCCGCTGCGGTCCACAAACGAAAAGGCGTACATCAGGCGGAAGGCACCGTTGTGGTGAAAATCATCTCCGATCCACATGTCCGCGGGAGACGCTCGCAATACGGACGCCTTGAGCGCCGGATGCGCTTGGATCAGCCCCATCACCGCCTGCCAGGCGCTGTACGATCCGCCCCACTGGCCCACGCGACCATTGTGATTCGGCACGTTGCGCAACAGCCACTCGATGGTGTCGTATACGTCGCTGCTCTCGTCCGTATCCTGCGCGTTCTTCTTGTTTGCAGCGAAGGGCCGCATAATGCAAAACTCACCCTCGGACTTGAACTTACCCCGAACGTCCTGGTACACGAAGATAAACCCTTCTTCCAAGTACACATCATCCGGGCCTAACCGGTTCATGTAGTCCGTAGGCCCATAGTGGCCGACGGAGTACGGTGTTTGCAGAAGCAGAAATGGGTATGTTCTCGATCTGTCCTTCGGCGCATAGACTTGCGTGTACAGCTTTACGCCGTCACGCATGGGGATCATGTATTCATGCTTTGTGTACCGATCGAGGATCGTGACGTATCGGGCGCCGAACGCATTGTCCGGATTCAGCGCGACAGCGTGCTTGAAATTGGCGAGAGCAACGTCCAGGTCCCCGCGCACCATCGAAGCATGAGCATAGCTGTCATACGTATTCCAGCTGTCGGGGTAAGCCTCGACGTTGAGCGCGAAAATCGCCACGGCATCTTCCACCGAGCCATTGCTCAGATACTCGTGCCCCAGGTTGTTCAGGGCGTCTTCTCTAAAAAAGACAACCCCCGGATGGTACCTGCGTACGTCGCGGAAGAGCTCCTGCGCGGTAGCGATGCCCTCCGCGCGGATCAGCTCAAGAAACTCCTCTTGTGAGGGCACACTGAGAGGAACCGACTGGACAGTCGCGAGGGCCACATGAGCAGCCTGCGGTGCTGTGGGCGACGGCAAGACATCAGACGCCGCCGGCGAGAGATGGACGAAAAGCGGGAGTACCAGGAGAATCAAGATGAGTCTCGCGTTCGGCATCGGGGAATCTCCTTTGCCACGGCATGGGCAAACACATCTCCGCGTTGCCCGTGGTCGCTCGGAAGGAACCGCGCGGTTCCAGGGAAAGCCAGATGGGTACTGCCTCGCTGCCCAGACGGAAACCGCGCAGCAGCCCGCGTGCAGGTGTCACCCGCGGCTGCAGTTACGTCCAACGCCGTCCGGCGGGACGATGACCAGATGCACGGAATAGGCCATCACCCAGTCGCCCTGGTGCATTAGACCACGGGTAGCCGGCCAAGGTTAGCCGGTAAATGCCCGCTGATACGCGCCAAAGTCCGCCAGATCTTGCGTTGAGAGTTCCGCGGCTTCCCGCAACCAGCGGACGCTTCGGCCGACGTTTCCGAGATGATCCTGCCCCGCTCCGCCGCCGGGCTGTTACGAAGCCATTGTACCCCCTCAGCCCCGCTCGCGCCCGGCGATTTCGCACTTTTCCCGTTTGTCAGGGGCAATTCGGGAGCTAATTGAGCCCGCCGCCGCCGGTTGCGGTGCGGCGGTCGCGTAGCAAGTCCAGATACGCCCGGCGGTCATCGGTCGTGAAGAACACGTCCTGTCGGTTGTTGCCGCGTTGGGTCACGTGGTGCGGCACGTCTGGAATGACGATGCGAGCGGTCCGTGGCATGACGCTAAGTGTACCACGGAGCCGCTCGCAATGTCAAGAAATAGGTGGCTGTCCCTATTTACCCAACATCTTCACAGGAGGTCTCGGCTTGCGCAAGCGCCGTAAGTGCGCTGCTGACAAGAACTTATAGATTATCTAAACGGCGTTCGTGGCTGTCCCTATTTATCCACATCCACCAAGAGCGCCAACCACCCAGTAGCGCCGGACCTCCGAGTCCGGCGTCTTCCGAGCGCGTAGGCGTTCCAATGGAAAACGTAGCGACCGGGCTCCGTCCCGGTCGTACACCAAACCGCCCCAACCTCCCTCCCCACTTCCCGCCCTTCCAGAGAGGGATTGAGGGAGGGTTCCTCCACACTTCCCGCCCTTCCAGGGAGGGACTGAGGGAGGGTTCTTCCGCACCCCAACCCGTCACAACACCGCGTGTCCCGCCCCCTCGTCTCCGAGGCATGAACAACTCAAGCAACGGCTCAACGCCTGTCGCCGCGCTGGGTCACATGGAGCCGCACGTTGGAAACAACGATGCGAGCGGCACGTGGCATGACAAAGAACACGCCCGCAACCGCTCGCACCGTCAAGGAACACGTGGCTATTTCTATTTGGTCGGGCTCCTTGTCCCTGTCTCTCTCGTCGTCTTCAGATTGGTGGACGCGCGACACTTCTGGTCTGTTCCTGATCCACTCACGTGGACCGAGAAGTGTGTGCCGCATTCCGGACAACGTGGTTCAACGAGGCCTCGAAGATCGTAGCCGCACTTCACGCATAGCCCTGCGTGCCGGCGTCGTCGACTTCGAAGCCACGCCCAGTAGTTCAACGATAGCATCAAGACGAGCACGCCACCAGTTGCGGCGAACGCGATACCCGCAGTGGACTGGCGCATCACAAGTGCCGGTGCATCGTCAATTGTGGCGATGAACACCACCTTGTGCGATAGATCGACCCCATGCAACCCGATCAGCCATTGCAGGAGCGCCCGTCGCACGCGCACTGTTTGGCGAGCGCA
>JAFGCA010000058.1 GCA_016932895.1 Sedimentisphaerales bacterium
CAGCTTGTTGAACGTGCGGAACAGATACAGGAAATTCGGCCTCATGTCCTCGCGGGATTCATCGACCGACAGGAGATTGCCCTGCCTGGCTCGAATCACGAGCGTGCGCTCGGCGGGGCGCGACACGTCCAACGACCGCCAGCCCGGAACCAGCACGCGAGCGAGCCTGGGCACGGGCTTTCCCTCGTAGCTTCTGACGTGAGGCAATCCGATGAAGAGGAACGGGTTCGGCGCATTGACCACCACCACCGTTTTCTCCGGCAGCTCGGCCTCGTCCGGAATCCGGATCGATCCGTGGATCGCCCGCGTGGCTCCCGCCATCATACGCTTTGACATCGCGCGCCCCGTGACGCTGAGGGGGATATGAATCAGCAGCAACGTGATGCAGATGATCCATATGGGGACACGGAGCACGCGCGAGCGTGGAACCCAGTCCTCCCTGCCGAGCACGCCGGCCACGTAACGGGCCGTCAGGCCGAAGGCACCGATGGCGACGAACAGCAGGTTCCGATTCATCGGCGCCGTCGCGCAGATCGGCAGGACACAAAGCATCATGGCGATGAACCAGAACAACGACACGCGGTCCTTCCTCAGCAACGGCACGAGAACGAGGAGCACGACAATCAGAAACGCATTCACGGACAGCAGGTATCGTTGCTGGGCGGCCTCTGAGAACACCCAGTAGGTTTCCGCCGGCAGCCAGGCCCACTGCCCCGCCAGCAACACCGGGGCCCGCTCCAGCACGGCCATCAGATAGGCGAGGGGCTCGCGCCCCGGATCCACGAGAAAACCGCCGCCGGAGGCGCCGTGGCCCAGCGCACTGTACACGATGCGCCAGCCGACGATCACCAGTGCAGCGGGGACCAGACTCATGACCCGCTGTCGTTTGGTGCCGAGATCGAACACCAGAGCATACGCGAAGAGATAGGCAAACGTCGCGATGCTGGCTTCCGTCGAGAGCAAAGCCAGCAGCAGGCATACCGGCGCCGCTACAGCGCAGCGGCGGTCCGACTCGCGCCGCCAACGGTCGTGGCAGCCAAGCGCCAGAAGCGAGAAGCACAGCGCCATCAGGAGGTTGCGGTTGGCTATCCACTGCACGGGGAACCAGTTGCTCTCGTCGATGACGTAGAGAAACGCCGCCAGACCCGCCAGCCACGTCACCGCCATCATCCGCCGATAGAAGCCCGCCAGGAGCACTACCACCGCGCCAAACCACAGCACATTGTGCAGATGCATCAGCGCCGGCGTATCGGGGAAGAGCCGGTAGTCCAGCCAGTGCGTCACCGCCGTCAGAGGCCGCCAGTTTGAGAGCCGCAGCCGATCCCAGGTCCACCAGGGGAACAGACCCTGCTCCATCAACAGGCGAACGTCCTGGCCGCTACGCGTCACGGCAAACATGTCCCGCATCGCCCCGGAAAGTGTACCCGAATCGTCGGGCAGCAAAGGGGTTCCATAATAACGCGGAGGCAATTCGCTGTCTTTGAGCAGATGCGCCCGATGAACCAGATCGTCCTGGAACAGACCGCTGCCCAGGCTCGGCAGCATCAGCACGACAGCGAAAAGCCCCAACACCAGCGGAAAACACCGGTGCTGCGAAACCGTCTGAAGTGCAACCGCGAACCGTCTGAGCCCCATGAGACCTCACACCACTGCGCAACGGCAGATCAGTTCCGGCGATGCCCGGAGAGCCTGGTGACCATGCCGATCGCTCTACGCGGCGGCCGGCTCGTGACCGTACTCGTCGAAGCGGACGGCGATCTTCTTGCTGACGCCCTGCGTCTGCATCGTGATGCCGAACAACACGTCGGCGATGCTCATCGTCCGCTTGGCGTGCGTGATGACGATGAACTGGCTCTCGATCCCGAAGTCCCTGAGCAACAGATTGAAGCGCTCGTTGTTCGCCTCGTCGAGGGCCGCGTCCACCTCGTCCAGGAAGCAGAACGGGGAGGGCTTGGTCCGGAACACGGCGAACAGCAGGGCCAGCGCCGTCATGGACTTCTCACCGCCGCTAAGCAGCGAGATGCTCCGCGTTTCCTTTCCGGGCGGTCGGGCGATGACTTCGATGCCCGCTTCGAGCACGTCGTCGGCGTCCTCGAGAACGATGTCGGCCTTGCCGCCGCCAAAGAGCTTGCGGAAGATCTGCTGGAAGTTGACGCGGATCTCCTCGAACGTTTCGGCGAACCGTTCGCGGCTCTTCTTGTTGAGCCGGTTGATGAGCTGCTGGAGCTGCGTCTTGCTGGCGTTGAGGTCTTCCACCTGGCTGCTCAGGAAATCATGCCGCTCTTCCAGACCCTCCTGCTCGTCGATGGCGTCGAGGTTGACGTTGCCGAGCCTCTCGATCTTGCCGCGCAGCTCGGTAATTTCGTTGCGGACCTCTTCCCAGTCCACGTCGCCGGTGGTCCGGCTGCCGAAGGCCTCGGCCAGATCGATCTGCAATTCGTCCCGCACCCGCTCGACCAGGTCTTGCTGGCGGACCTGAAGCTGCCCCAGTTCCACGCGAATATCGTTGATCTTGTGCTCGATCTCCTCCTTCTCGGCACGCTTGGTGCGGACCAGCTCGTCCTTAGCCCTCTGATCGACCACCAACTGCTCGAGTTCGGCCTGCAGGGAACGGTTCTTCCCCTGGGCCGCCTCTTTGTCGACGAACAGCTCGGAGACCCGGGCCTCACAAGCGAGGATATCGCGCCGGGCCTCGGCCAATTGCCCGCCGCTGGCCTGCACCTCATCTTCGGCGCCGGCCAGTGTGTGCGCGATAGTCTGGATCTGGCCCTGCATCCGCTCGATGATCTGCCGAAGCCCTTTCTGCTGCTCGACCACCTGACCCAATTGTACCTTGAGCTCGGTCAGCTCCTGCGTGCGACTTTGCTGTTGTTCCCTGAGCCCCTCGTACCGCGTTTCCAGATCCTCAATGTGCGCGGCTCGCTCGTTGTTGACGGTCTCCAGCTCGTCGAGACGCTGCTTGGAGTCGTACTCCTTTTGGACGGATTCGGCGATCTCGGATTCGAGGGAGTCGATCTCGCTGACGATGAGCGGCTCTTCCTCTTTCAGGCGCGTGATGTCCTGCTCATACAACGCCAGCTTGGAGGTCGCCTGCACCTTCTCCGTGTTCGCTTCATAAATCGCCGTGCGCAAGTCCTTGCACAGCTTCTCCAGGTGCACCTTGGTCTGGGTGTTGCGTTCCACGGTGCTCTCGAGCTGGGCGATCTCGGCGTTGATGCCGGCGATGGTCTCCTGAAGCTGACTGATGCGGCTCTGTCGGGAGATCAGTCCCGCTGCCTTGCCGAGCGGTCCCAGCCGCATCAACCCGTTGGCGCCGAGGCACTCGCCCTCAAGAGTCACAAACGTGTAACCCGCCCGCATGGCCTTGGGCAACTGCCCCACCGCCGCCAGAGAATCCACCACGAGAGTCTTGCCCAGCAGATTCCAGATCAGAGGGGCGTACCTGCCCTCGTACCGAACAAACTCGACGAGCCGGCCGCGTACGAACGGATATGCCGAAAAATCCCGTGTCTCCGCAAAGGGCGCCACGTCATCCAGATCGTAGAAGTGTACGCGACCCTCGAGCTTCTCCAGCGTCTCACGGTCGCTCAGCAGCTTGTCGGCACCATGAATCAGCAGCACATCCGTGCGGTTTTCCAGAGCCGCCTCCACGGCGGCTGCGTATTCCACGTCCGTGCCGATCCGCTCGGCCAGAATGCCGTCGATGTAGTCCAGCTTGCGCCCCTCATCGCGCTGGGCCGTCAGGATGGTCTTGACCGCGCCGCCGAGCCCCTCGTGGCGACGCTGCATATCCGTCAACACGGTCAGCTCGCTGCTCAGCGCGCTGCGTGCTTCCTTGCTGTGGGCCAGCCGCTTGCCCTCCTCGACGATCAACGTCTCGGCCTCTTCGATTTTCTGCCGCTTGGCCTCGAGATTCTGCTCCAATTCCGCCAGGACGCGGGTGATATCCCCCAGCCGAGCGTTGTGCTGCGCTTTCTCGGTCAGCAGGCGTTCGAGCTCGGTCCGAGCGGTCTGGGCCCTGCCGGCCAACCGATCCCGCTGATTCGATAGGTTGTTGCGATAGTTTGAGATGCTCTGAATCTCGTTGTGGAGCTGCGCCGTGCGACGTACGATGTCGATGATACCCGACTTTTCATCATCCAGCTCGGCTTCCAGCGACGCCAACTGGGCGTCCGCCTCCCGCGCGACCTTCTGCATTTCCTCAATCGCCTCGCCGCGCTGCGTTACCGTGCGATCGCAGGACGCCTGCTCCTCCCGGTGGCACGCCAGATCCGCCTTCAGCACGTCGCCTTGCTCGCGCAAACGCTGAATCTCGGCCCCCGCCGATTCCTTGCGCTGCTCCAGTTCGGTCATGCGCGAACGCAGAAAGTCGATCCGCTGCAGCTTCTGGTCGATCTTGCTCTGGATGGCGACCAGGGCGTTGCCCGTTTCGCTGAGCTTGTGCTCCTTGTCGATAATGTCGTTTCCCAGCCGGCTCATCTCGGCCTCGGCGCCGGCTTCGGCGGCGCTGGTCGCCAGGAGGACCTTCTCGGCCTGATGCAGCGCTTCCGATTTGCCGTCGAGCCCTTCCTGGTTGTTGCCGTACTCGACGAGGGAGTAATTGACCTGCAGCTCTTTGAGCCGCTTGGTGTATTCGAGATAGTTGCGCGCCTTGCCCGCCTGGAGCTTGACGCTGCGCAGCCGCTTGCCCACCTCCGCCAGAACATCGGCCAGACGCAACAGGTTTTGCTCGGTGCGCTCCAGCTTGCGCAAGGCCTCTTTCTTGTGCGCCTTGTACTTGCTGATGCCGGCCGCCTCCTCAAAAATGACCCGACGGTCCGTTTTTGAGGAACTCACGAGCAACTCGACCTGCCCCTGTTCGATGATGGAATAGCCGCGGTTGCCAACCCCGGTGTCCATGAACAGCTCGCGGACGTCTTTGAGCCGAGAGACTTTCTTGTTGATGCGATACTCGCTTTCGCCGCTGCGGTAGATGCGCCGCGAGATCTGGACCTCTTCCGCGTCGATGGCCAGCCGGCCGCTCGCGCAGCCCTCCGGATTCGAGAGGACCAGCGTCACTTCGGCCGAGCCAAGCGGCTTGCGGCTGCTGCTGCCCCCGAAAATCACATCCGCCATCTGGTCGGTGCGCAGACTCTTGGTGCGTTGCTCGCCGAGGACCCACTTGACCGCATCCACCACGTTGCTTTTGCCGCACCCGTTCGGCCCGACAATCCCCGTCACGGCCGCGTCGAAAACGAATTCCGTCTTATCCGCAAAACTCTTAAATCCGTCGAGTATGATCTTCTCAAGTCGCATAGCGTATTTGGTGGTCACCCTTCATATAAAGAAGACAACGCCCCCTCACAGGGCTGTTTTTTGGGCAGCACGTATTACTTTTATCGGCCCGAGGGACCTCATTTCTTGACAATTGGGCTGATTTTTGGCAGGGGTCCGGCCCAAAACTCGGCGTCCACCACATCCTTGGCCACCACCTGCTGCAACAGCGCGGCGACCTCCCCATAGCACACACCCAGGCCGGCGGACATCCCCGGCTGAGGCTGGGCCCCAGCGGGCTCGGCCCCCAGCGTCCGCACGATGTCACAAAGCTCAAAGCTGGCCCTCAGAGGACCGATAACTTCGGGTTGGGACGGATGACTCCGCGTAATCGCCACGTAATCCTGCCCCGCCGGTGAATTGATCAGCACCCCCCCGCCCGGCGATTCCACGAAGAGATTGTCCCGGCAAATCAGCGGCCCCCCGAAGATCACCACGCGGGGTTGTCCGCGGCGCGAAACGTAAACCGCCTTGTGCGAGGCCTGCGTCACCTGTTCCAGATAAAAGCTGCGTCCCACAAGCTCCTGCGTAACCGCCGGATTGTCCATCCGGCGCAAGTGCTCGTACGCGGCCTGGACCAGCCGGACATCGTCGTCCTGCAGCAACCGCTGCACCAACAGCCCTGCGTCTCCGCGCCGGGCCAGAACGGCAGCCGCATCCAGAGCCTCCCGCCGGTACGGCGAGTCTTTGTCCATGACCATATTGCGCAGCGCCACCAGCCCGCGGTCGTCTCCCAGGCTCAACATGCACCGCGCCGCCCGCAAGCCGACCTCTTTGTCGGAAGAACGCAGCAGCGTAGCAAGCTTGGGAAGGCTGGCCCGACCGATGACTTCCAGGGCAATTTCCGCCGACGCCTTCTCCTCTCCGACGGCCAGGCGGTGTACAAACGTGTTGATGCGCGCCTGGATCAGTTCGGACGTTTGATCCAGAAACGTCGCCCGCACCAGCTCGATGAACCGCTCTTTGCGCCACCGGTATCGCGAAGGGATGCGCAGCTCGATGTCCGAGGGAGAAAGGGCCGTGGCGGTACCGGAGCCATAGCGCTCGTTGAGCCGATTGCGGAGTTGGCTGGCCACGGGGAAGTGAGCCCGTCGAAGCCGCACGAGTCCCCGGTATTCGTACGCCGCCCGCCCTCCACCGAGGGCGTAACCGGTGACGAGGTCCGGGGTGCCGCCCCCCAGCAGGTTCACAAAAACTGCGCCTTCGACGGTCCCGGCAAGCCGGCCCTGCATACCGACCAGCCCTTCGGGGTACAACTCGGCCTGATACAGCCAGCCGCCGTGCAAAGAGGTCGCGTCGGATCCCGTAATCAGCGAGACACGCACATCGAAACGCTCGCTCTTGGAAGCAGCGGGCGGAACCACCCCGTCAAGCCGAACGATCGCCGTGTTTCGGCTTTGAATAAGTTGCTCCACGTTGATGTGGAGCCCCGCGAGCTCCGTCTGTACGTAGCGAGTCAAATACTCGCGGACCGGCACCGGGCAATGCGACGATCCCGTCCCCGCCAGACCGCCCACGATCCCATAGCCCTGCACCGGCACCGGCTCCGGGCTCGGAACCTGCGCAACCATACCGACGGTCTGCCCCAGCTCCTCGGGCGGCAGCAGCTCAATCGAGCTGTCCTTCACAGCTTCTTTCCGGCGGCAGCCTGCCAACGACAGAACCACCAGCACACTCACCACGCCGAACGTCTTCAATCGGAACACTCTCATATCTCCGCATATATCGCCACAACGACAGAATTGGGATGACCGAAAGTTGGCGTCATGTTACCCCCTTATCGGACGGGCGTCAAGCCTATTCGCATTCAGTCGTCCGGGCCGCAGGCAGCGTCCTTTCTGCTCAAACGGATCAACCCCGAAGGCCCTGCGCTACTCACCGATGAGCTGGCAAACCACCGTTCGCTGCCGGGGTCGCGTGTCAAAATCCACCAGGATGATCTGCTGCCACGTGCCCAGGACGAGCCGGCCTTCGGTGAAAGGGACGCTCAGGGAAGGCCCCAGCAACGTGGCCCGCACATGCGAATGACCGTTGTCATCATGCCAGGTCTTCTCGTGCTCATAGGAGCCGGCCTCGGGGGCGATTCGTTCGAAAAGCGCGGCGATGTCGGTGTTCGCCAGCCCCGGCTCGTACTCCGTCGTGGTGATCCCCGCCGTCGAACCGACGTTAAACAGCGTGGCCACTCCAGCCTGCAGACCGGAAGAGGCCACCGCCTCCGCCACCAGATCGGTGATATTCACCACTTCGCTGTTACCTTTCGTACTGACTTGCATGTATTCTGTCTTGACCATATTCGGATCGCCTTTCATTCACTGCGGCCGGTCGCGCGGCTCCAGAGTACCGCAACCACCCCCGCGCCGCAAGCGATTGTCACGCGGACAACGGAAAAGGCGGGTGTGCAATCTTTGGGGCATCATTGTTTTGGAACATGGACAGCGCCGGGTGGCATCGCCAAAGCCGCAGGCCTTGGCGATGGCGCACAACCGAAGGCCTGTCCGTCGGCGTGCGAACCGGAGACGTCCACCAACGCCAAACCGGCCCTGGACGCTGCCGCACATATGCCGGGATATTTTCACGGATACGCGTAAGAATGCCGTCCGCCCGGTCCACGGCAGGACGCTCCGAGAAATATATTCCGCAAAAAGCGTGAACCACGCCCGTTGCAGCACGTATGGTCTAATTATGGACATGCAGTGCTTTCTAATAAGGAGTGCAACGACATGGCTGATCCAGAGATGCAATGCGAAAGACACTGCGACTGCGAGCGACACGACCAGCACCTGTGCTACATGATCGCCCTCGGCCTCAACGTCACGGATGAGCAGGAATATCAGAACCTCGTGGCGGAACCGAACTTCCGCTGCAATCATTGCGGCCGGACCGCCGGAAGCGGCGACAGCCTGTGCGTTCCCCGTCCTCTCTAAGCGGATAGCCCGCAGCGTTGCGGCGTGACCCGGGTACGCCGGCACCCGCCGGCAATCGAATCGGACACACGGACCCCCACCGGCGTATCACAACCTTGGCGCTGCGGCGCAAGGCCGGTATATTGCCCCCCATCCATGAAATGCCATAGGGTTATCCGGTCCCTCTGCATGAAAGGCGGATATGATGACACCACGAAGAAACGGCGGTCGGTTTGTGTGGCTCGGGGTTCTCCTTGCTGCGGCATGGGGCAATCTGATCTTCGCCGGCGATCAGAAGCTCCAAGACGGGTCGGTCCGGCGTGCGGCGGCGCCAGACAATCGCCCAGGCCTCTCGCGCCAATATGCGCCGGAGCGTCACGTCGACGTCGTGAACGTGACCATCGATATAACGCCGGATTTCGCCGCCCGGACGATTTCCGGTGTGACTTCCATCACCTTTGCCCCCATTGCCAAGCCCCTGGAAGAGCTAACGCTGGACGCAATCGACCTGAACGTCGCGTCCGTGGCGTCGCAGGCCAAGATCGCCGGGTACGCTGCGACCGACGAGACCCTCACGGTCACGTTCAGCCCTCCCCTCCTGCCGGGCGAAGAAACGACG
>JAFGCA010000544.1 GCA_016932895.1 Sedimentisphaerales bacterium
GACGTCCAAACAGTGTCGCCTTTTCTGATTTCAGCCGTAAAATATCCTGCTGAGCAGGGAGAATCTTCAGATTTTTCAGCCACAGCATGGCATCGTCGCGACCGCCGGCCTGAACGATGAGCAGATCGGCCTCAATCAGCGGCGCCGCGGCAATCCCCCAGATCGGCACCTTGCCCCGGTACTCTTCCTTCAGGTCGCGACTCCAGAGGACGCGTCCGGAGGGGGCGTCAAAGCAGAACAGATGTCCCATCGTCCCGAGCGAATAGGCGCGGCCGTCGGCGACGGTTACGGCGGCGCGCGGTCCGGCCTGATAGCCCACGCGCTCATACTCGCAATCGTACACGTACGACCACAGCGCCTCCCCGTTCGTCGCGTCGAAGCAATGCACGCGTTCCTGTTCGGCGCCCGCCTTGACACGATCCGTCACAAACACCCGGCCGTCAACCACGGTCGGCCCGCTGTAGCCGCTACCGATTTCGGCTCGCCATTTGATGGGGATCTGCTCGGAGGCGAACCGCTCCAGCGCGCCCGTTTCGCTCCACACGCCATCGCGACTGGGCCCGCGCCATTGGGGCCAGTCGGCACCCGGGGATCGCGGTCCCAAGACGGCCGTCATGACGACAACCGACGCCACGATCGCTCGCCGGCGGCGTCGGCCTTCCACCGCAACGCATCCCGGTCTCCCACCGGCTCGACGATTCAGAGTGCGGATCTGCATTCGACTGTCCTCCACCTCTGTGTTCGGCCGGCCCCACGTATTACCGGCCCGGGCGTCACTTTAGCAGCATCCGCCCGCTCCGACAAGACGAAAAGCCTTCCGCCTTTTGCGGTCTCTGTGCAGCCTCTCAGGCACCATTATTCCCGACCCTGGACAGCCACGGGTGGCAGCGTCAAGTCCGAAGGACTGGGCGATGGCGCAACGCCCCGGCTCGGATAGCATCCCATGCAACAGACAAGTCCCCCATCGCCAAGCTGGCGATTGACACTGCCACCCGCCCCTTCGATAGGGCCTGAAGACCGGCGCGTTTTGCAGGCTGGCAATGACCGACCGAGACGCTATAATCGTTTTCACGCAATCGGTCGCGTCATGCACTGACAGTACCATGTCCTTTGGTTGAAAGGAAAGGGATTACGATGAACGCACTACCGCCTTCCGCAGGTTCACATCTCTCCCGTCGGACGTTTTTGCAGGCCGCCGGCGGCACGGCCGCCAGTCTCTCCATGATTTCGCAGCACTGGCTGGGCTCTTTGGCGCTGGCTCAACCGGGCGGACGGCCCAAGCGACCCGCGGTCGTACGCACAGCTTTCATCTATCCACCGAGCGCAGCGTTGCACGAGGTGGGCTACTATAGCTGGCCCGGCTCGACCTTCGACGCCGAGGGCCGTCAGGCGCAGTATACCGCCCGACTCGAAGCCATCCAGCGCAAGCTCGGCATGCGTATCGACATCGAGAAGTCGTCCCTCGACACAAGCGACAACGTGACGCGATTCATCAGGGAGGTCAAGGCCGATCCGCCCGACGGACTCTTCCTGGTGCCCTTCAAGAAGGGGCACTGGCCGCACGTGACGCGTATCGTGAAAGAGACGAAAATCCCCACCGTCGTGCTCGCCACGTTGGGCGTGCTCCTGGTCGGACACGTCCGCGAGCTTCACCGCACGCCGGGCGTCTACATGATCAGCTCGCTGGACAACCTCGACGCCGTCGAGCAGGGCATGCGCATGATCCGCGCGGCGTCCTGGATGAAACAGAGCTGCATCCTGAACATCGCCCGGGCCGACGGCGCCGACCGAACGGTCCCGCATCTGGGCACCAAAGTCCGCACGGTAGCCAACACGGGCTTCATCGAGGAATTCAAGGGGACGCAGGCGACGCGTGAGGTCAAGCGGCTCGCCGCCGCCTACCACGACAACGCCACGAAGGTGGTCCAGCCCGACGAGAGGGACATTCTCGACGCGGCCCGCGCGTGCTTTGCGTTGAAACGCGTGGTGGAGAGCGAGAAAGTCGACGCCGTGATGATGGACTGCCTGCCCGGGCTCAAGCACCCGCATCAGCACGTCCCGCCCTGCATGGGATTCATGACCCTGCGCGACGAGGGCATTCCGGCCGGCTGCGAGTCGGACCTCGACGCCACGCTGACGATGATGCTCTATCAATACCTCTTCGACAAGCCCGGCTTCCAGCACAATCCCGTGGTCGAGACCGAGAGAAACCACTACTTCTGCGCCCATTGCACCAGCGCCTCGAGAATGAAGGGTCCGGGCACCAAGCCGGAACCCTACATGCTGATGAACCACGCCGAGGCCGGCTGGGGCTGCGTGCCCAGGGTGTTGTTTACACCGGGGCAGGAGGTGACCATCGCGAAGTATCTTTCCGTGCGGTCCGATTCCGAGACGCCGCAGATGCTGGTGTATTCGGGCGAGATGGTGGGCTGCCCCAGCGTTCCGCCGGCCGGCGGCTGCCGCACCAACGCGGAAACGACCATCAACGAACTGGACGACGTCGCCGATCTCAAGGGCCACCATCTCGTCATGGCTTACGGCGAACATGCAAAGTCATTGCGCCGGTTCTGCCGGCTCTACGGCATCGAGGCGGTGGTTTAATCCATGTGGCGTGCGTTTGCCCAAAGCGGCCTGTTGCTGGTTCTGACTCTGGCGCCGCTCGGCGCTTCGGCGGCGCCGGCGCGGTGGTGGCCCCGACAGCGTTCGCCGAAAGCCGTCGTCCGGGTGCCCGGCTGGGGACCGAAGGCCGAAAGTCCCGGGCCCCTGCTCGTCACCGGTTCCCTGGGGGCGACACACATGCTTGCCCAGTCGCTCGCCGGCCTGGCGGCCCAGGCCGTCAACGAGGGACGAAGCGACGAGATGGTGTGGATCGAGACGGACAATCCCAGCTATCGCCTCTGGTATGCGGGCCTGATCGAGCGCCTCGAACTTGAAGAGCGCGGGGCGTTCGATCCCTGGCAGCTCGTGGATCGCTACCGCAAAACGGGTCTGATCGCCGGGTACGTGCTCTACCGGTACGACCGCTCGGCGGGCCGGGTTAACCAGTGGCGCGCGGAGATGGACATGTCGGCCAACGTCGCGACGACCGTGGCGGGTCTGCGACGTGCCGTGCTCGTCGAGGAGCAACTGGAGGCAACCGCGCAGCAGCACGGGCTTACAAAGCTCTTCGACGCCAGGGCAATGACACCGGCCGAGTGCTTCGAGACGTTCAAGCCTCAGCTCAACCGCACCACTATGCTGACCCAGGACCCGAAGGTGCCGCACAACCGGGCGATGGCAATTGCACACAAATGCGCCGTCGCATATGGCACGCAAGCCCCGGTCGGCGAGATCATGGCGTCGCTGGAGCCGCCCGCGCCCATCATGGGCTGGAATTGCGGCGGCGAGGACGAACACACCGCCCTGCCCTCGCGTTTCGGGCACATCCAGACCGCCTCCAACTGGGCGCTGAATCTCCCGATCCTGTCGGCGGGAACCGACGCGTACGAGGGGGCCAAGATCAAGACGCTCGACCCGGGTGACATCGACTGGGACGACGAGCGTCACGCGGTGAGCTTCGTCCTCAGCGACGGCGACAACGTCCAGTGGATGCTGGGCAATTTCTTCACGAACCCCGCGTATTGGTCGAGCTCCTACAGCGGCGCGGTCCCGTTCGGCTGGACCTCCTGTCCGGCCCACCTGTCCCAGGTCTGCCCCGAGGCGCTGGATTACCTCGCGCGAACGCAGCCGGCCCACGCCTCGATCATCGAATACGGCGGCGGCTACCACTATCCCGACCTCTTCGGCGCCTCGCGGGACGACCCGAAGCTGCTGGAGAAGTACGCCCGGCGCGTCAGCGAGCACATGCAGCGCACGGGCGCGAGAATCTTCGGTTTCATCTGTATGGACGTCGACAGCCCGGCCGCCCGCCACGCCTACGAGGTCTACGCCGCACACATCGAAGGACTCGTGGGCATGATCGCCGTGCAGTACTATCCCTACGACGGTGGCGATGGCGAGGTCTTCTGGGTCAGGAATGCCCGGGGCGTCGAGATTCCGGTGGCCACGTGCAAGTTCTCGCTCTGGCGCGATGCACACTGGCCGCGCGGGGGCGACCCGGCGAAGATCGCCCGGCTGATCAATGAGTCGGCCGCCCGGGCCCAGGCCCGAAACGAGCGATTGCATTGCTGGACGGTCGTGCACGCATGGTCGCGCTTCGAGCGAGAATCCGACCCGACCGAATCGCAGGCGGGCCCGGCCCCGGCCGCCTGGTGCGCCCAGCGGCTCGACAAGAATGTCGCGGTGGTCTCACCGGAGGAGTTGCTGTGGCGCATGCGGATGAAGCACGACCCGGAAGCAACGAAAGCAATCATCAACCGACACAAAGACTGAAACACGGAATGCAGAAAGGAGCTACGATGGGCTCACGGCATACCGTTTCGCGTCGGACCTTCGTCACGAAGTCGCTGGGCACCGCGGCAGGGTTGAGCCTCTGGGGGACGACACAGTCCTGGGCCGGCGCGAACGACCGAATGCGCATCGCCGTCGTCGGCACGCACGGACACGGGTTCGGAAGTCATATCAAGAGCTACCCGTTTCTGCCCAACGTGGAAGTCGCGGTTTTCGCTTGACCGAGGGGCCGCCGAGGCGTATAAAGGAGGGGTGTAGGAGAAGGCTGCGGAGTGTGGCGCCTTTCGGCAAATCCGTCGGCATTCTCACTCGAGGGAGGGCTTATGGCCCGGAGGATTTCGCCCCAATCTTGGTTTGGCTTTCGGCCGGGAACATCGGACGGCGTTCCTGGCCCGGAGGCTCTCAAGGCCGACGCGTCGGCATGGGCCCGCTGCTCCCGGGCAAACGCGGAAACCACCGGTCAATCCCAATCGCAACGATGCGATGGATCACGCGCCTTACAAATCTTCTCTTTCGCACAACATGGAGGATACGGAACCATGAGAACGACGACGATGCTCCTGATCGCGGTTTGTTTGCTGGCCGGGACGTCCCTTCTGCCAGGCCAGGTGATGCGCGAGACACTGTACGAGACCCGCTTCGACACCGCCGGCGCGGTCGACGATTGGCTGGAGGTCTCCGGCACCTGGACGCTGGACCCCGACGCCGGCACGTACACGGGCTCCGGCGCCGAACGCATCCTCACGGTCTACGACGGACCGCTGGCCGACGGCAGTGAGAACAGCGAGCTTCGAGACTATATGATCTCGGCCGAGCTCCAGAGAAACAACGTGGCGGGTGGTCTGGCCGGAAGGTACATGGACGCGGAGAACTACTATCTGTTCCGTCATCATCCCGACGGCCAGCTTCAGATCTACGCCATCGCCAGCGCCGGCAACACCCAGTTGGGAGTTACCGCCTTTCCCAATGCGGACCTGCCCGAGCGCTACGTCCTCCGCTTCGAGATGATCGGAACGACCCTGACCGGCACGCTTCTCGAGGGAGAGACCGAGTTGGCCAGCGTCACCGTCGAAGACGATTCCTTCCCCCAAGGCGCAGCCGGTCTGCGGATCTGGGCCGCCGAGCAGGCGTACCACGACTTTTCCCTGGTGGCGTTTCGCTTTCCCGAGGCCCGCTCTCCGAATCCGCCCGACGGCGTCGTCTACGAAGACATCTGGGCCAATCTCACGTGGCAAGGCGGTGATTTCGCCGTCTCGCACGATGTCTACATCGGGACGGATTTCGACGCGGTCAACGAAGCGACCCGGGACTCCGACCACTTCGCTGCAAACGTGACGGATACCGAGCTCATGATCGGCTTTCCCACAATGCCGGTTCCGGGCGGACTCGTTCCGGGCACGACGTACTACTGGCGCGTGGACGCCGTCAACGAAGCCGATGAGAACAGTCCCTGGAAGGGCGCGGTCTGGAGCTTTCAGCTTCCGCCGACCACGGCGTGGAAACCGCAGCCCGTCGACGGGGTCGAGTTCGTCCATCCCGCCCCGGAGTTGAGCTGGGCGCGAGGCTGGAACGCGATTTTCTACACGGTGTATTTCGGCACGGATCCCGACGAGGTCGCCAACGCCGCGACCGGGGGAATCATGGGCGTTGAGACGACCTTCCAGCCCGAACCGCTGGAGGCCGAGACCACATACTACTGGCGGGTGGACCTCTTCAACGGCACGCAAACGCAGAAAGGAGACGTGTGGAGCTTCACGACGCTACCTCAGATTGCCGTTTCCGACCCGAACCTGGTCGGCTGGTGGACACTGGACGAGGGCATGGGCACGACCGCCGTCGATTGGTCCGGGCACGGCAGTCACGGAACGATGATGGGCGAGCCGCAATGGGTCGCAGGCTACTCCGGCGGCGCCCTGTCGTTGGACGGGGTGGATGACTACGTCGATATCGGCGCAGTCGGCGTAAGCGGCGCGGCGCCGCGCACGGTCGCCGGCTGGGCCAAGGCCGACCGCTTCGACGTCACCGCCTGGACCAACGTCTTCGGCCTGGTCGGTCCCGCAAGCGGCACCCGTACCGAAACGTTCTTCACCATTCAGGTCATGGGCGCCACGGATACGTCTACCCCCGGGTATTACGGTCTCCATCGTTATGGTGGGCAACAGGATATTATCCCCATCGATCTGGAGTGGCACCACCTGGCCGCCACGTACGACGGCGCCACGGCGGCCTGGTATGGAGACGGACAGCTCATCGGCAGCGAGGAGATCACCGCGAACACCCGCGACTATGTACTGATGGGCAAACGCTCGGACAACAGCAACTTCTTCCCCGGCGCGATCGACGACGTCCGCGTCTAC
>JAFGCA010000545.1 GCA_016932895.1 Sedimentisphaerales bacterium
CGGAAAGGACTGCTTCATGCCGTCGGTGGCGGCATAGCTGAACGAGTCTTCACCAACAAAGCCCGCATCGGGCGTGTAAAGCCATGACCCGTTCCCATCGGGGGTCAACGTGCCTTTTTCGGGCTGATCCTTGATAACCACCTGCAGCGGATCGCCGTCGGCGTCGATGTCGTTCCCCGTCAGGTCGGCAGAGGTGATGAAACGAGCCGTGTCGGTCAACGTCCCGATGAAATCCTCGTTCGCCACCGGCCGTTCGTTGGAAAGGGGTTCCAGTGTAACCAGGGCCGGCGCAGAGTTGGTCAGCCCGTCGAACACGGCATAGGTAAAATGATCGATCGAATCCTCGGTGAAAAATGCCGGCACGTAGTGGAAGGAACCGTCGCCGTTCGGAATGAGTTCACCATGATTCGGCTGCGAAACGATCAAGATTGTCAGTGGATCCTGGTCGCCATCGGTGTCATTGGCCAGCAGTTCCTCCGACCTGACCAGGAAGAATCGTTCTTTCTGGAGAATAACGTCGTCCTGGGCGACCGGCGCCTGGTTGGCGGTCACATGAATGGTCACCGTGGCCACGCTGGAGTCTGTCCATCCGTCATTGACCTGGTAGGTGAACGTATCGTCGCCCGTGAAGCCGGCCACCGGGGCATAGCTGAACGACCCGTCAGGCTGGAACATGAACGCGCCATGGGCTGAAGAGGTGACCAGCCGCGCGGTCGGCTGGGGATCCAGGTGGAGATCGTTCTCCAGGACGTTGCCCAGCAGCGCCTTCTGCTCGCGCACGGAATAGGCGTCCGCATTCGCAACGGGAGGCGTGTCCTGGACCACCAGGTCGACAAGCTTTTGCACGCGGATGCCCGTGTTGTCGGTGGCCGTGAACGCGATGGTCTCGGAGCCGCCGGCCTGGTACTGCCACGTGTAGGCGCCGGAGCTGTTCATCAGGCTGCCGGTATCCGTCTCCAGGGTCGCCAGGCTGTGGCCGGTATAGGCGTTCAGGATCGATACCGGCACGCTGAGGGTGTCCCCTTCTGTTGCCGTCATGCTGCCGCCGCCGGCCGCCGTGGGCATCCCGTAAATGGGATTCTCCCCGTTGACCGTAACCTGATAGTACGGAGACGTCGAGCCGACACTCTGGCCGAGGACGACGAGGTCCGTGGGTTGAACATCGCTTAGTTCCAACTTCAACGACGTGGCTTGCAGGGATTGTATGCTGATCGTATCGGCCTCGACCGTCGGGGTGATCCGGATATCTCCCGTACCCTGATAAGCTATTCCGTCAAGCCAGCGGCTCGTGATGGCGCCCGAAAAAACGGCGGGGTTCCAGGATACTGCCAACGCGTCTCCGCCGTCATGGATTCCCGCTTCGCTGATCTCGATCAGGGAGTTGCCGCCGGCAAGCGACAGTTGCCCGTGAATGGCGGAGAGGGGGAGATCGGGGTCCATACCCACATAAAAGTGCTTCGACGCGCCCCCCTCGCGCTGCACCTCCAGCCGTTGCGTGCCGGGAGCGGTGGCATCGATGTACACGTCGGTCGTGTCCGTCGAGGTGTAGGTGTTCCCCATGTTCATGCTGACAAAATCGGCATCATACCACACGCCTTGGTCCATCCCCATGTGGGAGGTGTCCGGACCGCCCAGATTCATCTCCAGGCCGAAATGGGCCATGTCATCGCCGTTGGGCGTCATGGACCGGTCGAAGCGGGCAACCACGTTGCCGTTGATGGTCTGGTGCAGCATCAGCGTATCGTATCCGTCAGCCCCATAAAAGCATAGCGCCCCGTCGAGCAGGCCCAGCAAGCGTTTCATGGGATCGGTGCCGGGTGCCTGCACGATACCGGCCTCCAGAGTGTCATCGTCGCCTTCTCCGTAGAAATTGAACAGCGCCGTTGACGGTGACCGGTAGGCGTAGGCCGTGTCATTTCCCGCTCCACCCCAAAATTCCACAGTCCCCGACGGGGCCGTGGGGACCTCGCCATCCTTGTTGTCGGCCAGGCCGTTGCCCAGGTGCAGGACGTCGTTGCCTGAGCCGCCCAGGAGTTCTACCCGCCGCTCGGGGGCTTCTTCATTCATGGTTATCCGATCATCGCCCCCGCCCGTGTCTACCCGCAGGTCCCAACCCGGGGCCGTGACGGTCAGCCGGTCATTGCCCATGCCCAGGCAGGCGTTGATCTGTTCCAGGTCGTTGGCCAACGCGACATCGAGACCCACCGGCAGCAGCCCGCTGATCGTCCAGCCCGAGAAGGTTACGAATCGCGTGTTGGAATTGTCCGCGTCATGGAAGGCCACGGTATCTTGTCCGACATCACCGAACACGGTGATGTCGGACCGGATGGCTGCCAAACGCGAAAGGGAACCCTCGCGACCCAATTCGAGCAGGTCGTCGCCTCCCCCCAAGCTGAAGACGACCGGGGCTGCATAAGCGGACAGGGAGCCCACCGTGAGCCGGTCTGACCCATCACCCAGATGCACGTCCATGTCGTCAAAACCGGTATAGGTTATAGTGGTCTGGGGCGCACCCGATGCATCCAGGATCTGAAACCGGGAGTCGGTCAAAAGCGCCAGGAGCGGGCCGGCGGATGCGCGGTTATCGATCCGCAGGCAGTCGTTGGATTCCGGGTCGGTCAGGGTAATGTTGCCGTGCAGGTCGTCCAGCGTGGTATGGGGGATGGTGGCAGCCTGTGCTTCAAGGGAGAACTCGCTGTCCCCGTAGGCGGTAATGTCGAGTGTTTCGCACTCCGGCGCAGTCGCCTGCACGTGGACCGAATTGCTGGTCCCTCCCAGAGTGAGGCTGCCGTGTTCGGCAGCCCAGAACAGACCGCCCGCCGTCGCAGCCCAGGAAGCCCACGCCATCGCCTCGCTGCCTCCCTCAGGAACAGCCTTGGTCAACGTGGCGATGCCGCCGCTCGAGCCTCCGGATCCTCCATCGATTTCGAAGCTGTCCTCACCTGCACCGCCCTCGAAAACCACGGGCCCTTGGAGATGATCCAGCCGAGCCGCTTCGCCATCGGTCCGCCCCAGCAACAGATCGTCGTCACCGTCACCGGCATTGAAGAGGAGTGCCCCGTCGCCGCCCAGTTGATAGACAGCAGCCTGGTCGTCGCCCGCCTGGCCGTAGAAACGGATGTCACCGGCGATGCTGTGAAATTCCGCGGTCCAGCCAAGCTGCAGGACGTCGGCCCCGTCACCGCCGTCCAATACTGTCTGACCGCCGCCCATGTTATCCATGTAGAACGAGTCCGTACCCTCTTCACCCCAGGCTTCCAGCCGGCCGCCGTCATCCAGGTCGTATACACTGACCTGGTCGTCTCCGGCATCGCCGTAGAAAAAAACGGGAGCGGCGATCGCGTGATGGGCGGGACTCGAGTCGCCCAGGTTCAGCCGGTCATTGCCGCTGCCGGCCTGGATCACCAGCGGCCATTCCGGGCCGGCCGTCATGCTGTGGATGGTAAACGTATCATCCCCTGAACCCGATTCGATCGTAACCGGCCGGGCCATGTTCCAGACGGTAACCTCGTTGCCCAGATCGTTGAGCCGGACCTCCAGCGACTCGAAGTCGTTTGTCGTGGCTTCATTCAGTCCGATGTTCTGCACACCGAAATCGGCTATCAGGACCCCGTTTCGTGAAACGGTCGATTGATGATCATCCAGCACCAGCGCATCGTTGCCTTCGCCCCCGGACAGGCCCAGCGTGAGGCCCGCCATGCGGTCCAGATCCGCTCCCCGGACACCCTCGGCATAGCCCAACGTCAACGTGTCGTCGCCGGCGCCCGGGTTGACCTGGATAGTGGTGCCGGCTGAGACGAAGTCGATGGCAATGCTGTCCTTCCCGCTGCCCAGGTAGAAGCCCAGGTCCTCGAACCCTGTGTAGGTAAGCGTCCCTTCCATCCCCTGGCCGGTGAAGATCCCCGGGCCCACCACGCTGTCGAAGCCGTCTCCGGTGTCGAAGTCCATGGTGGAGAGCTTGTTGTCGACCCACATCTTGTCTTCGGTGTCGCTGCCGCCCCACAGGGTCACGTTGCCGTGCACTTTCGTCAGGGCGTCGGCGCCGCCGAGGTAGAACGCATCGTTTCCTTCCACGCCGTTTATGGTAACGCTTTCGGTGCCTTCCGTGGTGGCTTTCAGATAGACTGTGTCCGCCTGATGGGTAAGGGTGATTCCGATGTTCTCCGCATCGTAGTAGATCCCGTTGGTCATGCCGAGGCCGCGAATCGCGGCAAGGGACGACCCCATGTGCGGCCAGGGGTTTGTCTCGGGCTGGTCAAGGAAGAGAGCGGGGATCGGGTCCTCTGCATCGAGAGCGCTGATCCAGACAGTATCCTCGCCCTCTTCGCCCTGGAATATGACGGATGCGACCGTGGCCTCCAGGGCATCCGTCCCGGATAGGCGCAGCGTGTCGTCGCCGGCGCCGCCCAGGATGTCGAGAACCGCGCCGGCCGGGAGGGCCGAAACCTCGATGCGGTCCTCACCCGCACCGCCCACGATCGTCACCAAGTCCAGCCCCTCGGAGGCCCCCAGGACCGCTACCGCGCCCCCGCCGGAGCCAAGCAGCAGGCGATTTGTGCTGAAGCCGGTGCTAAGCGTCCAGAAATTGTTTATGGAAAGGCCATCGGCATTGAACAGCCCACCTGAGGCTTCAGTGTTGAGATGATCGTCAACCTCGAGGATGTAGTGACTGTTGGTGGTCGACACGTTGAGACTTCGACCCTCGGGAAACGCCGCCTGGCCCGCCGCGTCGCCGAAGTTGCCCTCACCGATTCGGACGGTGTGCTCGTTGGTGCCGTTTCCGATAAAAACCGTTGTTTCGGCCTCGGGCGCCGCCGCAATCGTGAGGTCCGTGTTGCCCAGAAGCGACAGCGACAGGGTCAAGATATTGTCCCAGGTGATGCCCCCGTCCATTCCCTGGCCGGTGAAGGTGTTCTCCGTCAGGCGGTCGTCGCTGAAGGACAGCCCGGCCAGGTAGTTGTTCTCGATGATCCGCAGGCTGTCTTCGCCCGCCGAGCCGCCATTCAAATGGATCAACCCATGAACTCCCGAGAGCCATCGATCCATTCCCTGGCCCACCCGGAAGACCTCCACGCCGCTGGTCCCGAGGATGTTCACCGTCTCCACCTCGTCGCCGGTGCCGTCGATGTCGACGATGTTCCCGGCGCCGGGAAGCCCGAGGGAGATATCGATCTCCTCCACGCCCAGGTACCAGAGGTCGCCCATGCCCGTCATGCGGATGAGCGGGGTAACAAGGGCGTCACGATAGGCCATGGTGGAGGCGGTGTCCAGCCACAGGGTGCCGGTCTCATCCACTCCTGCCCGGGAGTTGTCCACGGTGATCGTGTCGGAACCGGTCCCTCCGTCGAACAGGATGGTGCCGTTCAGCCATCGGAGGACGTGATCGGTATCGCCGAGACGAAGCCGATCGTTGCCGGCGCCGGTGCTGATGTCGAGTACCGTCTCCTCCTCCGCCAGATCCGCGACCCGAAGGGAATCGTCGTCTGCACCCGTCCGGACCCGGATAACGGGAGCATCAAAGAGCGTGGCACTGAAGTCCGTGAGGTCCACCCCCATACCAGGATCGGGATCGATTTCGGAGGCATCGAGTTCCAGTGTGATCGATGTGTCTGAGTGCGGTACAACTCCAGCCGCTAATAAAATACCGTCACCGGCAGTAAGGGTAAGGTTACCTTTAAATGGAAGGTTACCCTGGACATTCATACTGGCGCCCGAAGGCAACACAATCAGGTCATCGCTGCCGCCCGTGTCCACCGCCGTGAGCGAGGCATTCCCATCGTTTACGAACAGACGATCGACCGTGAGGCGACCGCCCTGGTTGCGAACATAGACCCCCTCGAAGCCGACGGCCGACAGGGGACCGGTCAGGTTGACGGTCAGTGCGGCCGCCACCTGACCGACGCTGACATCGGCGTGAAGATCCAGATCGGCCGCCGTGATCAGCGCCTCAGGATCCGCGTAGATCGATCCGCCCGCCGACAGGCTTGCGAAGCCCGGAGCCGTGATGCGCGTCGCCGGCCCGAGGTAGATGGAGCCTATCGAGCCCAGGTCCACGGTACCGTCGACGCCTCCCGTCACCTCGCCGTATACGAACATGTCCACCCATGAATCAACACGGATATCGCCGCCGGCGGTCACGGAGCCGGCCAAATTCACCCGCCCACCCAGCTCGTTTTCGAGGATGACCAATGCCAGGTTGCCCCCGGCCGCCACCGGCCCGAAGACGTGCACCTCGGTCGGCATCGGCCCCGTTGCGCCCAGGTAGTCCTGAACGGCGGGAGAAACCTGGACCCGCATGTTCCCCCCCGTCTGGAGGTTGCCCACTTTCATGCTGTCCGTGGTCGATGCCAGCGTCGGCTGCACATTGATCATCAGGTCGCCGCCGGCCACAGCCGTCCACTCGAGGCCACCGGGCTTCAGGAGGAGCGGGATGTCGGTGGTGCCGATATCGCCCACCGCGTCCAGGCTGATCTGGCCTGCCCGGATGGCGCCGGAACCGGTGATGCTGCCATCGCTGCCGATTTCCACCAGTCCGGCGGCATGCGGCATGTCTATCAGGCCATCGAGCCGAACGTCACCGACCGAATCCACGGTCAACAGGTTCGGGTAGCTGGCCCATGTATCGGTTGCGGGAACCAGGAGGTCGTTGGGGCTTTCCACATAGATATCCCAGGTCGACACTTCTCCCGCCAATGCCCCGACGTAGCCTATGACCAGAGGATTTGCCGATTCATTGACGATGCTGGCTCGATCGACGCCGGGGACGGTGAAGACCGGATTACCGCTGATCCAATTGCTGATGTCGTTCGGTCCGAGGACAAAAAAGTGCGCCTGGGGGGACGCCTGCTGCAAGCCGTTGTAAAAGAAATCATCCACCACTATGGCGCCACTGTCCGAATCCACATGCCAGGAAATGCCCTGATCCCGCACCACGTCGCCGGACGAATCAATCGCCAGCGCCAGTTCCCCATCGGCAGTCACGTCGTGGTGCACCGGCGTGTATGCGCCGATTTGGGTCTTCCGTTGAACGACAGCTGCAGAGCCATAGGTGACTTGGCCCATTGAGAAATCACCATACGAATAATCATGGGCCGCCCTTGCGCTTTGGTCACTTAATGTATCGGCAATGACCCACAGGTCGTGGGTTGTAATCAGGCCTTTATCCAAGGTGATGAACGCGTTTTCGGAAACATCGTTGTAAGCAGTCGAAAGGATATCCACGCCAGCGGCCGCGGTCTTGGCATCGCTGTGGGCATAGGTGTCTAGTCCCTTGGTGTCGGCCAGGATTTCGACCTTGGGTGCCTTTAGATGGGCGTTCTGGATGTTCACGCCGACGGTTCCATCCACCGTCACGTCGGCGCTCGCGGAGGAACTGACCCCAAGCCCGCGCGCATCCGATAGTGCCTCCGAATAGCCGCGGACGGCGGCGCCGGCATCAATACGGAGCGTGCCGCCGGACGTAACATCCCCTTCGATCGTGATGCTCGTCCCGTATTGGATGTCGGTTGCGGCGGAGGATTCGACCCCTGCCCCCAAACCCTTTACCTCCGAATCGGCAAGCGTATTCCCCTCTGCCTTCGACCTTGAACGAATCAGAACATCACCGCTTGCCGTCAGCTTTGCCGTGGAAGCCACCAGCGACTGCACGTCGACGTCCGACGTAGCAAGCGCATC
>JAFGCA010000546.1 GCA_016932895.1 Sedimentisphaerales bacterium
CCGGCCCTACCCCTATCGCCAAGCCCGTCCCCCAAAACGTCCCAGGCCGGGTGCAGCGGGATTGACGTGTCAAAGATCAGGTCGAACCCACCGGATCGTCTCGTCAGCGACGAGCGCTCAGGGTGATAGTCCCGAGGTTCAGGTCGCGTGTGTTGGGCGGCACCTGGAAACGATCTTGGCCGTTCAGGGTCAGGCCGTCGTGCGTCGCGTAGGCGTTGAGCTCGTATTCTCCCGGCGGCAGCAGAACGCTTAGAGAGCCGTCGTCACTATCATACGTGAGGACGGAGAGAATGATGCCGTTCATCGAATACCCGCGGCGCACTGACGTGCTGAGCCGAGCGTGTATGACAGGGGTCGCATCGTCGGGCAGTCCGGGACACGTCAATGTCGCCTGAACCCGACAGGCCGGCTCCAACACGATGCGCACGGGCCGGCCGAAATCCCGCCCGGAGACGGCATACAGCCCGGCCAGTTGCTTGCCTGGATCGACAACATACAGCATTTGCCGCGTGTCCTGTGAGGCCTCGCCATCGAAGAGCGTCGGTCCTGATAGACGACTCTGCCCCTTCTCATCGGCAATCAGCGGCGGCGCCAACCGGCCGTCCTTCATCGATTCAAGGCGACCGCCGGACCACTGAGCTTCAGCACATATCGAAGCATGTGGAACAGGCTCTCTCCGGTCATCCACCAACTCCACGGTCAAATCCGAGCCGGTTTTCTCCCAAAGCTCTCGCATTGGTCGCAGGCCGTTGAGCGTGCTCTCCAGTCGCCGGCGAAACTCTTCCTGAGAGACGCCGGAGGCGTCGGAGACGAACAGGTTCTGCGCTGCCGTGCTCACGCTCGTCACCAGATGGCCCAACCCGTAGAGGTCCGCCGCGATGGCCGCAAGGTCCGACTGCCGGTTGGGCAAATCGATCTTCACAAGGGGCCGGAACTGCCCATACCACTCCAGTCCCTTCTCCTGCCGCAGCTTCCGCAGAGCACCATCCGTATGCACGTAGGCGCACACGTCGAGTTGCGTGTCCTGTCCGGGCCAGTACCCCCGCGGCAACAGCACGTACCAACACAGATCGACTCCGTCGAGCCGGGCGCAGCCCAGTTCCGTCATGGCATGGGGCCGGGATTCCAACGTGCCATCTTCCCTCCGCTGCCACCAGTTCGACAAACTGAAACGGCCGTATGCTTCTGGGGCCGGCCCGGGCTTGTCGGAGCCGGCCGCGGCGAATTCTCTCTGCGATTGCTCGGTTGGGCGCACGGAGCAGGTGACGAAGCGGTACTCGCCCCACTGCTGAATTTCGTGAACGGCGAAGACCAGCCCCAGGACCTCGCGGGTGGCGACGGCGTTCTCCAGGCTATAGCGTGTCCTCAGGGCCTGCTCCGGATCGATGATGTGAACGCCCTGCCGCTCGAAAACAGCCGGCGGCATCTCCAGCTCAAAGGCATCGTCGTAGCTTACCTCTTCCAACTCGATCTGCCGCCACTGATCGTCCTGCCGGCTGTATTCCTCGTACCGCCTGAATGATACGGACGGGTCCACCCACATCAGGGCGAGATGATCGCTGCTTTCCCGTCGGTAGCACGACCACAACTGCCCATCGACGGTCTTGTCGCGAGACGTGTCGCGCTCGCTGTCCTTGAGGTACCGCAAGGGCTCCGTGAGCTCGCGCGGGAGGAGTTGCCCGCGTCGTATCTTCCTCACGGCGTAATCCTTGCCCTGAACGTGCTCATAGCGATGCCGGCCGTCATCATACATCTCGACAATCTCGTCTCCGCGTTGCCAGCGGATGTGCGTGCCGGCATCGGGCCGATACCATATCTCGGTTTCCAGGGTTGCGACGCCGTCCTTGAAGCCGTATCCAACAGTGTGAAGGCTCTCAGCACGTTTGACATTGGCGAGAGCGCGGGCGTAAACCGTCTTCGGCTGGCTCAAGAAGAGAACAACTGCAACCGCGGCGAATACGAACAGGCACGTCGCCGCGCTGATCCGCAGCGAGCGAGACATCTTCACAACCAGAATCAGCACGACAACTCCTGCCACGGCCACGGGGGCGATTGCCAGCCACTCCCACAGCCCATGCCGCCAGGAAACCGCCAGCAGCAGTCCAAGTGCCGCGAAAGCGGGCAACTGCGCGAGCCATCTGAGTTTCCGCGTCCGCATCTGTTCCTGTGACAACACAGTCCGAAACCAGGCAATCTCCTGTTGAGAGACGCCCGTTGCGTCTATTCCATCCTCCCGCAGCAGTTTATCCCCAAGATTACTCATGACTGGCTCCCATTTCTTTGCGCAGGGCCTGCTTGGCGTAGTAGATGCGCGTCCGGACCGAATTGCACCGAATGCCCAGGATTTCAGCAATCTGCCGGTGCGACAATTCCTCCAGAAAGTACAGGGTCAGTATCTCGCGATGGTGATACTTGAGACGCTGCAGGGCCTCGTGCAGCCGGGCGGCGTCTTCCTGATCGAACGTCGGCTCCACGACGTCCGCCGGCAATTCCAGGTGCTCATCCGTCAGTGTCACGAACGGGTCCCGGTCTTTCGCCCGGCCGTACACCTCGTTCCGGGCGATCCTGTACAACCAGGCGACAAAGGCCTTGCGATCCCTCAGCGAGCCGATCCGGCGGACGACCTTGACCCATATCTCCTGAAGCACGTCCTCAACACGTCCGTTCACGGCATCCATGCGACGGATGTAATAGCGCAGCCGGGGCTGAAAACGCTGAAAGATGTCCTCGAACGCCGCCCGCTCGCCATGCTGGCAACGCCGAACCAGCGTCTCCAGTTGGTCGTCAGCTCTACGCGATTTCTCGATGCTTGTATCCATTCAATACTCTCACTGCCGGCAAGATCGTGCCATCTACCCATTAGGATGCCGCCTGAGCGTACAGGTTCAGCGCAAAATCGCGAAACCCCCGTTTATCGTGAAAGATGAACACACCGGGCGCAGCTAGGGCAGTTGAGAGGTGAAGCGATAGCGGCCTGAGCCGATTTCGAAGACGGCCTCGCCGTCCTGCTGTCTGAGGAACCGCACGGCGGTTGTCTCGGCGGCGGGCTCGCCTCCTTCTTTCACATCGGCGGGATCCGCGGCGGGGATGTAGACCGTGGCAACCGTGTTGGCCGGGATGGTCACGTCGAGCGAAAAAACACCGTCCCTGACCTTCCAGGCCGTGGAGATCGGCCCGTGAATGGAATCGTAGCTCGTCCTGGCCCACCAGATGCGTCCGCCGGGCTGAGGATGGATGATGATGCGCTGGTAGCCGGGCCCGTCGGTGTCGATGCCACCGATGGTCTTGAACATCCATTCGGCCACGGCCCCGAAGGAGTAGTGGGCGAAGGAGTTCATGCCGGGGTCCTGGAAGCCTTTCTCAGGGGTCCAGCCGTCCCAGCGCTCCCAGATACTCGTCGCCCCATGCCTGATCGAGAAGCCCCAGGAGGGGAAGGTGTCGTTCTGGAAGAGATTGTACGCCACGTCGGTCGCCCCGAAGCGAGTTAGCGTGGTCATCAGGTCCTTGGTGCCGACGAAACCTGTGGACAGCCGCCAGTTATGCTCCTTGATATTGTCCACGAGATGCCTTACGGCCAATTCTCTCTTTTCCTTGGGCAGCAAGTCGAAGGCCAGGGCCAGCACGTAGGCGGTCTGCGTGTCGCCCTTGATTCGGGCATCATCAGAGACATAGGCGTCGTTGAACGCCTGCCTGATGTCCTCGAAAAGCTGCTGATATCGTCGGGCATCCTGCGCCTTGCCGAGGACCTCGGCGATCTCGGCGACGCGCTTCGTGCTCAGGGCAAAATAGGCCGTAGCCAGGACATCTTTGGGCGTATCGGCGTTGATACTGAGCCAGTCGCCGTAACCCTCAGCCGGTCGCAGCAGGCCCTTCGCTGTGCCTTTGCAGTACTCGATCCACTTCTGCATGGCGTCGTAGTGCTCGGCCAGGATGCGCGTATCGCCGTAAACCTGGTACATCGTCCAGGGACAGATGACGCCCGCATCGCCCCAGGCGGCCGTGCCTCCGCCCGGCGCCACTTTGCGCGGCGAGACATCGGAGAACGCCCCGCTCTCGAACTGGGCGTCTTCGACGTCCACCATCCACTTCGTGAAAAACGCGGACACGTCGCTGTTGTAGGTGGCCGTGCGGACGTAGATCTGCGCGTCGCCCATCCAGCCGAGCCGCTCGTCGCGCTGCGGGCAATCCGTCGGCACGTCGATGAAATTGGCCCGCTGCGTCTGGCAGATGTTTCGGTACAGGGTGTTCGCCATCGCGTCGGAACACTCGAAATGGCCGACGACGGGCGTATCGGAAGTCAGCTCCACGCCAAGGACGGTGTCGAGATCGGGCTTGCCGGGGTAGCCGGTCAACTCGACGTACTGGAAGCCGTGGAACGTGAATTGAGGCCGCCAGACCTCAGTGCCTCTGCCCCTGCAGATATACGTGTCGGTGGCTCGTGCGCCGCGCAGGTTCGTGGTGTAAATCGTGCCGTCGGGATTGAGCCGCTCGGCGAATCGCAGCGTGACTTTTTGTCCCGACTTGGCGCCGGAGACTTTCAGGCGGACGAAGCCCGCAAAATTGGTCCCCATATCGTAGACGAACGTCCCGTCTTTCGGCTGGGCCATCTGCACGGGCCTGATCTGGCGGAACTCGCGCACGAGCACGCCGGGATAAGCCTGAATGGCAATCGGGAGACTGTCCGTCACATCGACCGGCTTCCAGGCGCCGTCGTCGAATCTCGTCGTGGCCCAGTCGGGCATCTCCATGAGAGCGTTGTACGTCTCGCCCATCAGGAAGTCGGCTTCAAGGCTCGGGCCGGTGGCGGCAAGCCAGGTCTTGTCCGTCGCAACCGTCTCGGAACTGCCGTCGGCATACTCCACGTGCAGCTGGGCCAGAAATCGCGGGGCCTTGCCGTAATGGTCGCGGGCACGCCCCCAGCCAATGTGGCCGCTGTACCAGCCGTCGGCCAGGATGGCGCCCATAACGTTGAGCCCCCGCTTGAGCCGGTCGGTGACATCGAACGTGCTGTAATAGACGCGCGTGCCGTAGTCGGTCCAGCCGGGGGTGAAGAAAGCATCGCCGATTTGCCGGCCGTTGATATGAAGCTCATAGTTGCCCAGAGCCGAGGCGTAGATCGTCGCCCGCTCGATAGGCTTTTCCAGGACAAACTGTTTGCGGAGGAATTGCGCGGGAGGCAGGAACAAGCCACCCACGGCCTCGCTCGTCCGACGCGAGGCGTCGAAGCCAATCCACCTGGCGGTCCAATCGTCCCGGTCGAGCAGCCCCATGGTCCAGCGGGCCGGTTTGCTCCACCTGGAGAGCCTGCCTTCCCGGTCCCAGACGCAGACTTTCCAATAGCATCGCATCTGCGACTTGAGCGGCTGTCCGTCGTAGACGATCTGGGTCGAATCATCCGAGACGATTCTACCGCTGTCCCAAAGATCGCCGATGTCACGAGCGAGAAGTCTCGGGCTGCTCGCCACGAGGACGCGGTAGGCGCTCTGAACCTGGCCGCGGTCCTTGGATTCGACGACCCAGCTCAACCTGGGTCGGGTTTCGCCGATCCCGAGCGGATTGACCAGATACTCACAGCGAAGGTCCGCAGCCGCCAGATTCGCCCGCGTGAGCGATCGGGCATTCACCGGGGCCGTTGCAGGCCCCCCGAGAAGAACTGCCGCCATGATTGTCAGAAACGTTGCCCTGCGTCCCACCATGATGTCCAACCTCCCAAAGGGATAAGCAGGACGGGCGGTCTCATCACCCATGCGGCTGAACCAGGCTCAATCTGCATAGGTGACGCGCGCATCCTGCGGCCGCGTCTTCATGACTTCGGATCGTGGGCTGCATCGCCAACCCGTGATTCGCCATCGTCAGTCCGTTGTTTGCTCGTGCCGCCATAGATGAACCGCATCCGGCCGACATTCGGAATCCATCGCAGCGAGACGATACCGCGGACCAGATTCACCGCGCGGTTTCTGCTGCCGGCCTGCAGAAACGTCTTGATGCCCTGAGGCCAGGGGAATTCGAACCCGCTGGGCCAGTA
>JAFGCA010000547.1 GCA_016932895.1 Sedimentisphaerales bacterium
CGGGTGGCGTGTGGCGCTTATGAGCCCTACACCGACAAGGACGGCAACGTCTGGCTGCCGGATGAGGTCAAGGCTCCCGGTGCGTCACTGAGCCCGCCGGATGGAATGACCATCGAGCGGACGGAGGACTACGAAGTGGCGAATGTCCCGTTCCCGGAGATCTTCCGGAACGAGCGGTACGGCATGAGTGCATACGAGTTCGGTCTTCCTAACGGCAAGTACACCGTCCGCCTGCATTTTGCAGAAACATTCGATGGCATCTATGGCGAAGGCGATCGCGTGTTTTCCTTTGCCGTACAGGGCCAACCGCCGGTGAAGGATTTCGATATCTTCAAGGAAGCCGGTGGAGCCTATAAGGCGATCCAGCGCGAGTACAAGGGCGTGGAGGTGACTGACGGCAAATTGAAGATCACGTTTACGTCGAACGTGGAGAACCCTGCGATCAACGGTATCGAGATCTTTGCTGAGCCGGCAGCTCCGGTTGAATCCGGTCTTGCGATTCGGGTGGCGTGTGGCGCTTATGAGCCCTACACCGACAAGGACGGCAACGTCTGGCTGCCGGATGAAGTCAAGGCTCCCGGCGCGTCGCTGAGTCCGCCGGATGGAATGACCATCGAGCGGACGGAGGACTATGAAGTAGCGAATGTTCCGTTCCCGGAGATCTTCCGGAACGAGCGGTACGACATGAGCGCGTACGAGTTTGGTCTTCCTAACGGCAAGTATACCGTCCGCTTGCACTTTGCCGAGACCTTCGAGGGCATCTATGGCGAGGGCGAGCGGGTGTTTTCCTTTGCCGTCCAGGGCCAGCCGCCGGTGAAGGATTTCGACATCTTCAAGGAAGCCGGTGGAGCCTATAAGGCGGTCCAGCGCGAGTACAAGGGCGTAGAGGTGACCGACGGCAAGCTGAAGATCACGTTTACGCCGAACATCGAGAACCCGGCGATCAACGGTATCGAGATCTTCGCCGAGTAAACACGTTCTCTCTTTGTCCGGCATTGCCTCCTGCGTTTGCGGTCTTGTCCATGGTGCAGCCGTGCCATGGTCAAGACCGCCCAGGGTGGGCAGCAAGACCGCGTTGCTGGAGGCTCCTTATGAAAACGATTCTTGCCATTGTGGTGTTGATCGTCGTTGTCTGGAGGCCGCTGTGCCTGGCACAAACCCCTCCGGCGACGGATATGAATGATTTCAAACCTGCCTCGACCAATATCGCCGGCTCACAGTATCCCCAAGTCGACTCCGAGAGGCAGGCACTGTTTCGCGTCAATGCCCCGAATGCCAAGAGCGTCGTCGTGAGTCTCGGCAATACGGCTCTGACCAAAGGCGACGACGGTATTTGGAGCGGCGTCACCGCGCCGCTCGATCCGGGTTTCCATTACTATCAGATCATCGTCGATGGTTTCGCCGTCGCTGATCCGGCCAGTGAGAGCTTTTTCGGTTCCAGCAGCGTCAGAAGCGGCATCGAAGTCCCGGAACAGGGTGTCGATTTCTACGACGCCAAGGATGTCCCCCACGGTGACGTCCGCGAGAAATGGTATTTCTCGAAGATCTCCAATGCCTGGCGGCGTTGCTTCATCTACACTCCGCCGGACTACGACAAGAACACCAGTGCCCGCTATCCGGTGCTGTATCTCCAGCATGGCGCCGGCGAAGATGAGACGGCCTGGTCCAGACAGGGCCGGATGAATTTCATTCTCGATAACCTGATCGCTGAAGGCAAGGCCAAACCCATGGTCGTGGTCATGGACAACGGCGGCGGCAGCGCCCTGTTCGCCAATCGCGGCGGCGCTCGGGGCGGACGCGGATTCGGTCGCGGCGGTTTCGGCGGGCAGCAGTTTTCCGAGATTCTCCTGACCGAGATCATCCCGATGGTGGAGTCCAATTTCCGCGTGCTCACTGACCGCGAACACCGGGCTATCGCCGGGCTTTCGATGGGCGCAGGACAGGCGACGCAAATCGGCGCCGCGCATCTGGACGAGTTCGCCTACATCGCCGGTTTCAGCGGTGGGCGCATTGCGCTCGAGGGTCCCGGCGCCGTCGACCCGAACGAGTTCAACAAGCAGGTCAAGGTGTTCTACTTGAGCATGGGCACCAAGGAGAATATCGACCGCTTCAGGCAGACTTGTGAATCACTGAGAGGAGCGGGCATCAAGCTGGTCTCGTACGAAGCTCCCGGCACGGCTCACGAGTTCCAGACCTGGCGCAAGAGCCTGTATGGGTTCGCCCAATTGCTGTTCAAGGACGATCAGTCCAACTCGCCTGCTCCGCAAGCCCGTCCGGGTGCCCGCAGAGGTGGAGGACGAGGCGGTTTCGGTGGAGCGATTGAGTTGGGCCCAGACGACAGGCCCGCCTTCGCCGATCCGCCCGCCGGGTTCAATGCCAAGCGTGGGAATATCCCTCACGGCGAGCTGACGATGGTTGAATATGACTCCAAGACGGTCGGAACGCGTCGAAAAATGCTCGTCTACACGCCGCCCGGCTATTCGGCCGACCGCAAGTACCCGGTGCTCTATCTCCTGCACGGTATCGGCGGCGACGAGACGGAATGGCAGCGCCTTTGCCACCCGGAGAATATCATCGACAACCTGCTGGCCGATGGCAGGATTCAACCGATGGTCGTGGTCATACCCAACGGCCGCGCCCAAGTCAACGACCGCGCCGAGGGCAACATCTACGCCGCCGCGCCGGCTTTCGCCGCGTTTGAAGGCGATCTGCTCAACGACGTGATTCCCGCCATCGAGGCTCGGTATTCCGTGTATACCGATCGCGAGCAACGCGCTTTGGCGGGCCTGTCGATGGGTGGGGGCCAGTCCCTGAACTTCGGCTTAGGCCACCTGGACACCTTCGCCTGGATCGGCGGTTTCTCATCGGCCCCAAACACCAAGGCCCCGGCCGAGCTTGTGCCCGATCCCGCGGCCGCCAAGCAACAACTGAAGCTGCTGTACCTCAGTTGCGGGAACAAGGACGGTCTGATCCGTATCAGCCAGGGTGTGCACAACTATCTCAAGGAGCAGGGCGTTCCCCACATCTGGCACGTGGATTCCCACGGCCACGACGCGAACACCTGGAGCAAGAATCTGTATAACTTCACCCAGCTCATCTTCAAGTAGTCGCGTGGACAAGCGTCTTTGTTCGATGATGGCGCAACTCAAGTACGAAACAGCAGTTGCGCTCGGACAATCCCTGCACTATGCGAGATTTTGAGCCGACAGCGTCCGTCTGGCAGATTGCACCTGCCTATTCCAGCCCGGCGGCATGAAGAACCTTTCCGGGATTCCGTTTTTTCATCTCATTCTTGATACTTCTGAGCGGTGTTATATGAAGACAGGTGCCTTGCCGAGTTCGCAGGGCGCGGCGGACCGCCAGAAGGTTGGATGTAGGAGAGTGTTCGGCAGGTTCGTACCGAATAGTCGGTTGGATTCCGGGAGCGGCGCTACATGCACGACGAGATCGTGTGTCTTTTAGCTCGTAGGTTTTCCCGACGGTCCCTGCTTCCATAGACCTCATCGGGTGGTGGAAACTCAACGCGAGGGTCGGCACGACGCCTGTGGACTCGATCTCGCAGGTGCAACATGCTGCTATCGAATCGTTGAACCCCTGGTGCCGTGGGCATGTACAAAAAAGGCACTTCAGAATAGACCGGTACGATCATGCTACTCGCAACTATCGATGCGGCCCTTTTGCAGATCGCCTGCATTTTCGGCTGAAGGGAGGTGAAACGGACAAATTCTGGATGGCTCCGTGAGCTGGCGTCGGCACATCGCGCAGCTTGATTACGTCCCATGCGACTTTTTGAAGGAGGATTGTCATGAACAAGAAGCTCGTTTCTCTCATCGTCCTCACGCCGCTATTGGCAGGACTGCTCCACGCGCAAACCATTCCCACGGCGACGACTACGCTCGAATCGTACGACATGCCGGGTCACTTCGTGGTATGTACGACTTCCGCCGGAGCCGTTCAAGTGGTTTTGGATGGGGATCAGACCCCCCAGGGCCAATGGAACATTGTTGCAGGCCTCACCGGGACGGATACCGTTTCGTTCATGCCGGTGGCATTGGCAAATCACTACATGCGGCACCGGAGTTTCGTGCTCTATTGCGACCAGGCTGCAACGGACAACTTGTACCTGAACGACGCCAGCTTCGTACCAGTGCCGGGCTTGGCAGATCCGACATGCGTGTCTTTTCGGTCGGTTAACTACACCGACCGGTATCTGCTACACAACACTAGTAGTCCAATGGGGCTCGTACTGCAAGCGGTCGTTGCTGGAAATGAGGGAGCTGCGACGTTCAAGTTCCCCGAACAATACTTGAAGGTGGCCACCGACCCGTTTCCGGGGGATGAGGCCACCGATGTGCTGCGTGAGACAACCTTGAGCTGGATGCCTGGCGCATACGCGGCCTCTCACGACGTCTACTTCGGAACGAGCTTCGACGATGTCAACAGCGCCGATAGGTCCGCTCCGCTCGGCGTGCTGGTCCGCCAGGGCCAGGATGCTAACACGTACGATCCGCCGGGGTTGCTGGACTTCGGTCAGACCTACTACTGGCGTATCGACGAGGTCAATGCTCC
>JAFGCA010000548.1 GCA_016932895.1 Sedimentisphaerales bacterium
AACCCCGCAACCGCGATAATAGACCGCTATCGCCGAAAATATTTCTCAAATTCCTCATTTTGCCCGCGAATAGGGAAAGTCGGGCTATGCGAGCCCACCGCGTTGCGCCATCGCCAAGTCCTTCGTACTTGACGCTGCCACCCGTAGCTGTCCAGGGTCCAAAAAATGATGGCCGGAAGACTGCGCAGACACGCTGCGCTTCAGTCGGCGGTCTTCTCTTTGAGCGTGGGAACGTGCTCGGCGCCGGTGGGGACCTCGATGCTCGAGCCTTCGAAATCGTCCCCGATCGGCTCGAAGCGTCCGCCGAGATGCTCGGCCAGGAAGATGTCGGCCACGGCGTTGAACGACAGGCGATTCTCCGGCCGGGCGAAACCGTGGCCCTCGTCCGGATAGAGAACGTACGTCACGGGAATGTTCTTATCCTGCATCGCCTTGACGATCTGGTCGGACTCGCTCTGCTTGACGCGCGGATCGTTGGCCCCCTGCCCGATCAGCAGCGGCTTGCAAATGCGGTCCACGTACGTCAGCGGCGAGCGCGACGCCAGGAACTCCCTTCCTTCCTCGGTGCGGTGGTCGCCCACGCGGGTGGTAAACACCGTCAAGACGGGCGCCCAGTACGGAGGGATCGTCTCCAGCAAGGTCTGGATGTTGGACGGTCCGACGATATCGACGCCGCAGGCAAAAACCTCCGGGGTGAACGTGACACCGACGAGGGTGGCGTAGCCGCCGTAGCTGCCGCCCATGATCGCCACCTTGTCCTCGTCGGCGATCTTCTCGGCGACGGCCCAGTTGACCGCATCGATCAGGTCGTCGTGCATCTTACCGGCCCACTGGCGATTGCCGGCGTTGATGAAGCTCTTGCCGAATCCCGTCGAGCCGCGATAGTTCACGTTCAGCACAGCGTAGCCCCGGTTCGACAGCCACTGGTGCATCGAGTTGTAGCCCCAGGAATCGCGCGCCCAGGGGCCG
This sequence comes from Sedimentisphaerales bacterium, assembly GCA_016932895.1. The sequence continues at coordinate 970 of JAFGCA010000548.1, forward strand.
CCGTGAACGAGCAGGACCATGGGCAGCGGTTTGTCCGGCCGGGCGTCGCCGTCGGAGTCGGTCCAGTACGGAAGCGTCAGGTAGCTGATCAGGTTCAGACCGTCCCGCGATTTGATCGCGACGGGATGCATCTTCGAGAGCGTAAGGCCCTCCAGCGCCTGGCGGCTCGTGAACGCAAAACGAGCCTTCTTCTCGGAACGCTCGTACACGTAGTAGCGCACCGGCCCGTCGTCCATGACAAACTGCACCGCCCAGACCGCGTCGTCGAGCGAGCGACCGATGACATTCATATCCCCGTCGGCCACCGTCTTGAGGTACTCCAGATCGGCCTGCACGGACGCGTCCAGGATCTTCCAGTCCACCCGCAGGTATTCGCTGGAAACGGCCTCGATGGTCTTTTCCGTGGGGTGAACCATGATGCCGCTGACGTCGGCCCGCGGGTCCTCGAAGAGGACCCTCTTCTGCCCGGTGTTGAGATCCACCGACGTCAGGGCGGCGGTGTCGCGCCCCCGGCTGTCGATCATGTAGAGAACCTGCCCGGACTTGTCAAAGGTCACGGGCGCCGTGGTGAGCAGATCCTCCATGGGAATCTTGTCGAAGGACTTCCAGCCGCCTTCGCCGTCCGGTGTAAGGATCTCGCTGCCGCCGTCGGGCGTGAGCTTCATGCCGTATCGGACGCGGTAATCGTCGTCGGTCTGAAAACCGGCGAACTCGTCGTTCCGCTGGAGAAGCTCCATCTGGCCGGTCAGAACGTTCAGCCGGTGAATGTCGTGGTACTGCGGGTTGCGGTTGTTCAAGCCCACCAGGATCTCGTCGCGAAACTTGTGGCTGACCTCCTGAATCTCGGCCCGCGGCCGGAGCTTCTTGCCGTCCGGACCGGTCAGGGCCGCGCCGTCGGGACCGACGATCTCATCGAATGGAGTCAGGTTCCGGTCCTCCTTCGTGCCGATATGGACCGCGTGGACCTGCCAGTTCTCGTCTCCGCCGACGTCCTGCAGATAGATGATGTGCTCATTCGTGTACGCCCAGAAATAGCTGCGCACGCCGCGCCGCTTGTCGGCCGTGACCGGGACCGCCTGGGAAGGATCGTCCGCCGGCGCCACCCACACGTTCATCACCCCGTCGCGCGGCGCCAGGAAGCTGATCCGCTGCCCATCGGGACTGACGTTCAGAGAGACCTTGTCGGGATTCCCGAACAACACGCGGCGGGCGATGAGGGGTCCGACCTTCGGCTCCTGCGCACAACCGGAGGATAATGCGATCGCGAAAATGCATGCTGCTATGATAAGTGCTTGCCGTCTCATGATTCCATTCTCCCGGGCCCGAAGGCCGCTCAATCCGTTGTCAGAAGTGCGACGCGTACGACCGCTTGAGGGTACCGGCGGCGCCCATCCTTGTCAATCGCCCCGGCTGGTTCGGCGGCTCCTGGAAATCATTATTTTTTTCGGAATATGCAATAAAGCCCCCCCGGTCGTCCGTCTTTGCGTGTGATGTTTCGACAGTAGAGCCATGGCCCTGGAAAAGCACGGCGGAAAGGCACTGAGCCAGGTCCTGATGGGAAGTTTGAGGCGGGTCGGTTCGGCCCGCGCGTTACAGATGTTCAACCCAACGAAGTCCGCAACCAGACGCCCATGCGTCGTTTTGTGATGAGCGGCCCGCCCGGCCGCTCATCGCTATTTTCAGACCGATCAGCAGACGCGAAGAGCCCCCGGTCGCACGGAGAGCCGGCGGGAAAAGTCGGGATCAGGGAAGCGCGGGGCGTTCTATTCGCAGTCGCGCGGCAGGTAGACCGAATCGGCCGGGACGCGGAACTTGCGGCAGAGAGCTTCCAGGAGAATCTCGAGGCGCTTGAGCTGGTAGTCGGTGGGCAGCGCCGAGCGTCGGTCCCCCACCAGGCAAATGCGAATCGTGCGCTCGGAACCCTGCCACGTGCGGGTGGGTTGGATCGACCACTGGTTCTGCCACTTCTCGGTCGCCTGGATCTCGCCGTCACCACCCCCGGCGCCGTTGCAGAGAACGAAGTGGCAGTTCAGATCGGCCGGGTCGGCCAGGCCGCTCGTCGCCGCGCACTGCGTGACGTTGCCGGTTTTGGTCCCGCTGAAGAAAATCTCGATGGTGTCCCAGCGATTCGGCGACTGACACGCCCGCGAACGCATCACATTGTCCACGGAATCGAGCCGGTAGTAGGCCGAGAGACAGAACGGGCCGGCCGAGGGAGGATTGTTGCCAAGGACCATCAAGACGATGGCGCCTGCCGTCATGGAGACCAGCAGTGCTGCTAATACTTTGACTACCCTTGGCTGATTCGACATACGTTTTCGCACAATGCCACTTTCGCGGCCGGTCAACCTGCACCCCACATTTTGTGGATGCGATCCCTGTTAGCACAAGTTTGCTTCTTATATATGTCCTACATCGGCACTTGCCAAGGGGCGGCTTCACATTTTGCCGGAATTTCGCTCGCGTCGGGCACGTCACCGTGCCGATCGGCAGCGCCCGCCGCACGCACTCAACCAGCAAATCGCTTGCGGCTCCGCGATCCATCCCGGGGAATTTCTTGACCGCTCCGTGAAGCGCAGATATAGTGCTCCCCGTGTTCTGTGCGGTGCCAGGGACGCTACGGAAAGCACCCCTCGGTCGTCGCTGATAAGATGACGCCGGGTTATACGGTTCGTTCACCAACGGAAAGGAGACCCACCGTGTCCCAGTGGAGAGATCTGTCCCAGGAAGAAGTCGCCCGCCTCGAAGCACAAGGATGCACGTGCGCCGATTGGGCCCGGGTCCAGGTGGCCGAGCGTTTCAACGCTGACCGCGTGAGAAAAACACATTTTAGCGGTGAAATTCGGTTGGGGGCCTTCGAGAAGGAGGTGCGGTTCTTCGGCGGCGCCATGAAGCGGACCGGTATCAGCGACGCCAGCATCCACAACTGCACCATCGGCGACAACGTTTACATCAGCCAGGTCCGAAATTACATCGCCAACTACGTCATCGACGAGGACGCCGTCATCGACAACATCGACGTCCTGGCGGTGGAAGGGGAAAGCTCGTTCGGCAACGGCACGGAAGTATCCGTCGTCAACGAGGCCGGGGGCAGAGAGATTCCGATCTACGATCGCCTCTCGGCCCACACCGCCTACATCATGGCGTTTTACCGCCACCGCACCGCAGCGATCGAGCGCTTGAAGGAGATGATCGACGGCTACACCGCCTCGGTCCGCTCGGCGAGGGGATTCGTGGGTCGGGAGGCGAGAATCCTGAACTCCTGCATCCTCAGGAACGTCCGGATCGGCCCGGCTGCCGTTGTGGAAGGGGTCAGCCGCCTGGAGAACGGATCGGTCAATAGCTGCCCTGAAGATCCCGTTTATATCGGACCCGGCGTCTACGCCGACAACTTCATCGCTTGCAGCGGCTCCAAAATCACCGACGGCACCATCATCGACGAATGCTTCATCGGCCAGGGCTGCGTCCTGGCGAAGGACTACTCGGCCGAAAACTCCGTTTTCTTCGCCAATTGCGGCGGCTTCCACGGCGAGGCCTGCGCCGTCTTCGCCGGCCCGTACACCGTGACCCACCACAAGTCCACCCTCCTGATCGCCGGCCTGTTCTCCTTCCTCAACGCCGGCAGCGGCACCAACCAGAGCAATCACATGTACAAGCTCGGCCCGGTGCACCAGGGCGTCGTGGAGCGCGGCTCCAAAACGGGCAGCGATTCCTACATGCTCTGGCCCGCCAAAGTCGGCGCGTTCACCGTCGTGATGGGCCGGCACTATCGCAATTCGGACACCTCGGACCTGCCCTTCTCGTATCTGATCGAGCACGAGGACGAGAGCGTTCTGATCCCCGGTGTAAACCTGCGCAGCGTCGGAACCGTGCGCGACGCGCGCAAATGGCCCCAGCGCGACCGGCGCAAGGACCCGCGGAAGCTCGACCTGATCAACTTCAAGCTGCTCAGCCCCTTCACGATCCAGAAGATGATCAACGGCCGCGAGCTGCTGGTGCGACTCAAGGAAAGCTCCGGGGCCACCTCGGACTACTTCATCTACCACAGCGTCAAGATTCCCAAACGGTCGCTGGAGCACGGCATCACGCTGTATCAGACGGGGATCGACAAATTCATCGGCAACTGCCTGATCGCGCGACTCCAGGGCCGACAGTTCCAGAACGTCGATGAGCTGCGGGCGGCGTTACGGCCCCAAACGACCGTCGGGTGTGGCAAGTGGATCGACCTGGCCGGCATGCTCGCGCCGGAAGAGATCGTCGAGCAGATACTCAGTGACATCGAGAACCGCCGGATCAACACGCTGGACGAGCTGGATGCGCGCTTCGCCGAGACGCACGAGACGTATCCCGCCTATGAATGGGCCTGGGCCGCCGATGTCTTGCAGAAGCAACTGGGCAAGAGCATCGACGAAATCACGGCCGAGGACATCGTGCACCTGACCGCCCGATGGAAAGAGGCCGTGATCGACCTGGACCAACAGCTCTATACCGACGCGGGAAAGGAGTTCGCCGCCACGGTCCAAACCGGGTTCGGCCTCGACGGCGACGAGGATACGAAACACCGCGACTTCGCCGCGGTGCGCGGCACGTTCGAGGGCAACGGCTTCGTCGCCGAAATCGAGAAACACATCGCCGCCAAAACCGAGCTGGCCGGCGAGCTGCTCGGTCGCATCGAGCCCCTGCGACCAAACGAATCGTAGGAAATACCCCGCCGGATACAGCGGCCGCAACAAAATCGTCGTAACGTTGGAAAACAAGTACTGTACGAATCTCCTTGAGAAAGGACCGAAAGCCATGCGAGTGATCATTCAACCGGATTACGAACAAGTATCGAAATGGACCGCCGGCTACATCGCCCGGAAGATCCTGGATTTCGGTCCCACCGCCGATAAGCCGTTTGTCCTGGGCCTGCCCACCGGATCGTCTCCCATCGGGACGTACGACGAGCTGGCCAGGCTCAACAAGGCAGGCACGCTGTCCTTCCAGAACGTCGTGACGTTCAACATGGACGAATACGTCGGCCTGCCGCAGGAGCATCCCGAGAGCTACCATTCGTTCATGTGGAAGCATCTGTTCGGACGGATCGACATCCCCAAGGAGAACGTCAACATTCTCAACGGCAACGCTCCCGACCTCGCGGCCGAGTGCGCCGGCTACGAGGAGCGGATCGGCAAGGCCGGCGGCATCCGTCTGTTCCTCGGCGGCGTCGGCGTGGACGGCCATCTGGCCTTCAACGAGCCCGGCTCGTCCCTGACCTCGCGCACCCGCGAGGTGCGGCTGACCACCGATACGCGAATCGTCAACTCCCGCTTCTTCGACAACGATCCGGACCAGGTCCCCGCGACCGCCCTGAGCGTCGGCGTCGGGACCGTCATGGACTCCGAGGAAGTGCTGATCATCGTCAACGGCCACAACAAGGCCCGCGCCCTGCGTCAGCTCGTCGAAGAGGGCGTCAACCACATGTGGACCGGCAGCGCCCTGCAGATGCACCCCCAGGGCATCATCGTCTGCGACGACCCCGCCACCATCGAGCTGAAGGTCGGCACGGCCAATTACTTCAAGGACGTCGAGGCCGCCAATCTCGACCCCGCGACGCTGCTGGCATAGGCGCAACAGATCCGGTTCGACGCACACGAACATGACAACGGAAAATGAAGGGGGATCGGCTCTGTCGATCCCCCGTTTTTTTTGGAGGTTGGGAAAGTGACTACATTGCAGCGCGGCGCGATCGCCGCGGTTCTGCTGCTGTTACACGGTACGACGGAGGTCGCGCGGACCAATGAGCCCTCGGTTTCACCGGTCGTTACCGATTTTGACCAGCCTTTTAGCTACTGCTATCTGGCGTTCGAGAAGGGTCCTGCCGTCGCTGACGGCGTAGCGCATATCGTCGGCAGGACGGGCAAAGGCGGCGTCGGCGTCCTGGCGAAAATGGACCTCGGCAAGTACGCCGATTACACGCCGGCCATCTGGGCCCGGACCGGTCCGGGGCATCGATCGCGGGAGATCAAGGTCTTCTTCGCCTCGGGCAAAGCCAGGCGGACCTTCGTCTACGACCTTCGCAACGTGGGTCAGGACCGGTTCGTCAGGGTGCTGCCTCAGCATGGCCTAGCCCTGTCTCCGGACGCAGGCGAAGAAACCGACCCGGTCTTCGACCCCGCTCGTATCGACGTGTTCCAGATCCAGGGCGACTGGACGGACGACGCCGTCGATCTGTTCGTGGATAAGATCACGCTGGTGGCGCCCACCAGCGAAATGGGGGACCAGCGCCGAGCATACGCCGAGGAGTTGCGTCGCCGGGCCGAACGGAAGCAGCGCGAGGAGCAGCGTCGGCGCGAGCGCATCGAGAAGCTTCTGACGGGGGCGCCCCACGAAACCGACGGACCCGACGTGCGCCACGTGGCCGCGGTGGGCAATCACACGATCGCGCTGACCATCGAAGCACAGGAAATCTCCCCGCGCAAGCAGACTCCTTATCTGGCCCGGCCGGGCGATGAGATCCGCGCCGGCAAGAAAGGTGAGAACACGACGGTTCTCTCCTGGGAAAAGGGCAAGATCGTGGACGCCCCCAAGGGCCGCTTCGTCCTGCGGGACACCAAGGGCAACAAGAAGTTCGAGGAACTCGGGCCGCTGGTGGTCAATCACGACCTGATCGCGCCGGGGCCGGTCTGCCGTGGCACAGCGATGACCACAGAGACACTGGACCAGCCCCGCGCCTACCGGATCGCGTCTATGGACGATCCCGCCTTTGCCCAAGGGCCAGAGCCGACGGCCGTATTCGTCAAGAGCAAGCCCACGGGGCAGGCCCCCAGCGGGATACCGGTGCGTTTCTACGTCTACCTGCAACTGCACGCGCCGCTGAAAGAGAACGCGCGATATACGATCTCTCTGATCGGCGTCAACACGCGACAGAAAAGCGTCACCTACAAACACGATCCGCGAAACGTGCGCAGCGAGGCCGTCCACGTCACGCAGATCGGCTTTCGACCGAGCGACCCGCACAAGCGGGCGTACCTGTCGCTCTGGAGGGGAACCGGCGGCGCGACCCGCTATGATAACGTCGAGCGTTTCGAGATCCTCGACGCCGTCACCAGCGAAACCGTGTACCGCGGGACCGTTCGTCTCGGCTTTCCCGCGGACGAGAAGGAGAGCATTCGCGGAGGCAAAAACTACACCCAGACAAACGTGTACTACCTGGATTTCCACGACTTCCGGCGGCCGGGAACGTTTCGCGTGTTCGTCCCCGGCGTGGGCGTGAGCTACCCCTTCGAGATTGCCGACGACGTGTGGGCCCGCGCGTTCGCTTTGTCGATGCACGGTTTCCTGTCACACCGCAGCGGCATCGCATTGGGACCACCGTTTACCGATTACGTGCGTCCCCGGCCGATGCATCCGTCTGACGGGTTCACCGTATTCGACCTGGACGTGACATTCTGGACGGGCGAGGCCGACGCGGTGCATCGGAGTCTGCGGCGCCTGCTGGGTCCGGAGTTGGACGCGGCGAAAGTGAGGACGGTTCCGAGCGCCTGGGGCGGCTACATGGACGCCGGCGACTGGGACCGCCGCAGCCAGCATCTGCAAGCGACCTGGACGCATCTCGAGCTGCTCGACCTTTTCCCCGAGCACTTTGCCCGACTCAAGCTCGCCTTGCCGGCCGATGAGGCCCGCGACGGGCTGCCCGACATCCTCAACGAAGCGCTGTGGAATCTGGACTTCTACCGGCGTCTGCAACGGCCATCCGGCGGAGTGGGCGGCGGGGCCGAGTCCACGTCGCACCCCGTTCCAGGGGAGGCCAGTTGGCAGGAATCGCTGCTGGTCGGGACGTTTGCGCCCGATCCGGAGACGTCGCTTCGCTACGCCGCCTGCGCCGCGACGGCGGCCCGACTGATCGAAGAGTACGATGCCGGCCGGGCCGCCGGCTATGGGGAGAGCGCCCGACGCGCCTGGGAATGGGCCCTTGCCAACGAAGCGCAGACCATTGAGGCCGAGAGCAGGACGCCGCAAAGCCGAGGGGGTGCCAAGCCGGACAAGCTGCGCGAGGCGGTGCGCGACATGCGTGCGCTGGCGGCGGTGACGCTCTATCGCCTCACCGGCCAGGCGGAGTATCACGAAGCGTTCAGAAAATCCTCAGCACTGGCGCGCGCCGGCGACGATCCGGGCCGGCAGCTTCATTCAGTCTTCGCCTACGCCCGCCTGCCAAAGGGTCGCGCCGATGCAGACCTGCAGCGTAAGGCCGTCGCATGGTTCGAGCAAGCCGCCGACGACAGCCTGAAATTCGCCCGGGGCAACGCGTTCGGTATCACCTCTCGCGTAGCCATGCTGCCCCTGATCGGCTACGTGGGCTATTACTCCGTGCCCGAGACGTCGATCGGCGCCGTGCTGCCCCGCGCCCACTACCTGACCGGCAAGGAGGAGTATTTGCGCGGCGCCGTGGCGGCCGCCCAGTTCTCCGCCGGCGCCAATCCGATGAATATGACGTTCACCACCGGCCTGGGACATCGATATCCCCGGCACCCGCTTCACGTGGACAGCCAGCACGCCGGCATCGAGCCGCCCGCCGGCGTCACGGTATACGGGATCAACGACCCGGCCCAGACCGGTGGCCACCTCGACTGGGCGCACACGTGGTTTCTCAGAAACACGATGAGGCCCGACAGCCGCACCTGGCCGGCCGCCGAATTCTACGTGGACCTGGGCAACTGGCCCCCGATGAACGAATACACCGTGCACCAGACCTTTGGCCCCGTCAGCTTCTACTGGGGCTACCTCGCCGCCCGCGCCGCCGAGCGATACGGATTCTGATTGATTTGCGCGTGCTATGTCACCGCCTCCGGCGGCATAAAAAAATGCAGGGGACCGGTCGAATGCCGGCCCCCTGCCTTGTTGCAGTGGGATGCCGCAGTGCCTGCCGTCTCAGCCCGGGGTCGATTCAGATGCGGCCGTGCCCGCCGGCTGGTTGGGCTCCGTCGTCGCCTCCGACGGGTACACGATGGTCGCCTTATCCTTGAGCGACTGGATGAACTCCTGCGAGATCGCGCCCTTCTTCTCGTTGACGAGCTTGGCGACGATGTCCGCCTTAGCCTGATCGAAAGGAACCGCGTTGGGGTCCTTGTGATCCGTCACCTTGATGATGTGGTAGCCGAACTTCGTCTCGACGACGTCGCTGATGTCGTTGGGCTCCATGGTAAAGGCCACGTCCTCAAACGGTTTCACCATGGCGCCGCGGGCGAAGAAACCCAGGTCCCCGCCGCGCGCCGACGACGGACAGTCCGAATGCTCGGTGGCCAGGGCCGCGAAATCGCCGCCTTCCTTGACCTGCGCCAGCAGCTTGTCGGCCTCGGCTTTGGCCAGGGTCTTGGCCTCGTTGGGGTCGGCATTCGGATCGGTCGCGTCGGGCTTGATGAGAATGTGACTGGCCCGCACCTGCTCGGCGTTCTCGAATTCCTTGGGATGACCGTCGTAGTAGGCCTTGGCGTCCTCGTCGGTCACGTCGATCTTGTCGCCCCACTGGCCCTCCATGATCTTCTGGTAGGCCATTCCCTTGCGAAACTCCTCCTTGACCTGCTCGAAGTTGCCGCCCTGGGCCTCCACGCGGGCCTTGAAATCCGCCACGGTGATCGGCGGGTTCTGCTCGGCCCCCTTCTTCTCGATTTCCGCAAAAACATCGGCGTCGCTGACCTGGACGTTGGCGGCGGCCACCTGCTCGTTGAGCAACCGTTCCGTGACAAGGTTGTCCAGGACGCGTTGGCGGATCTGCTTCTGCACCTGACCGGCGAACTGGGGCGGCAGGTTGGCAAGCTGCCCGGAGAGCTGCCTCATACGCAGGGCCACCCGCTGACTGAGCTCGGCCTCGCGGATTTCCTTGCCGTTGACGGTCACCACGACCGTTCCCATATCGACGGGGACGGCTGTAGGCGTCGTGGCGATCGCCTCGGCCCCTTCCGGAGCCGCGATCACGGCCGGAGTGGCCGCAACGGCCTCGTCGCCCTCCGGGGCCGTGGGCGTATCTTTCTGACAGCCGAGACCCCCAACGACGACCAGAACGGCCGCACACCACAGCAGCGCCGACCCAAAGCGGTTTGTGCTCCTAACAACTGTGTTCATGGACTTCTCCCAATACATAGGTTCAGAATGTGCTGGTCTACTACGGTTAGATATCGTATACCCCATTGGGGTGCCTTTACAGCTATTTTCCGAAATTCGCGCCGGCGCGACAAAGAATCAGACCTCACCGCTACCCCGCCGACGATTCTACGTACGCCCTGCCGGCCTTGTTTACCCAATTCCGCGAGCCTCGGGGCCTCAAGAACCTGCCGGATCAGGGTTGCCTTGGCGAGAAATGGCAGGACCGGGAACGGTCGCGGCGGCCACACGACCCCTCCCAAATTGCTTCTGTTCTCTAAAATAACTGTAGTGTCGAATGGAGGTCGGCCGAAAGAGACAATAGCCATCATCGCGTGGGTTGTTTCCAACCGTTTGGGAAAAATACCGCACGGGCAATGCGCGAGGTTTTGCAAATGGCGGGCAAGATGCTACAATGCGCTGCTGTGGCGGAACGGACGAGCCGTCGTGGACCCGCAGCCCTCCGACCCGCAGGTACAAACGGCGACTATGACCATGGTTTGGATACGGTTTTTTGGGTTTTACCTATGTCGAGCATGAACAACGGTGGGCAGTATCGAATCGAACCGGCAGAGCGAATCAAACGTCTGCCGCCTTATCTGTTTGGGCGTCTCAACGCGCTGAAACTCCAGAAGCGCCAGCAGGGCGCCGACATTATCGACCTGGGGATGGGCAACCCGCTGGACAGCGCCCCGCAGATCGTGATCGACAAGCTGTGCGAGGCCGCGCAGGACCCGCGCAACCACCGCTACAGCGCCTCGAAGGGCATCAAGGGCCTGCGGCGGGAAATCGCCAAGAAATACGCTCGAAAGTGGCAGGTGGAGCTGGACTGGGAGACGGAAGTGCTCGCCTGCATCGGCTCGAAGGAGGGCTTTAGCCACCTTTGCCTGGCGATGCTGGGCCCGGGCGACACGGCGGTGGTCCCCGATCCGGCCTTCCCGATCCACAACTACGGCGTCGTCCTGGCCGGCGGAAACGTGATCACCGTGCCGTTGGGCAACGACCAGAAGTTCCTCGATACCATCGCCATGGTCTGCGAGCACCTGTTCCCCAAGCCCAAGCTGCTGATCCTGAACTATCCGCACAATCCGACCGCCATGACGGTCGAAGAGGGCTTCTTCGACACCGTCGTCGATCTGGCCAAGCGGTTCAAATTCGCGGTCATCCACGATTTTGCCTACGGCGAGACGGCTTTCGACGGCTACAAGCCGCCCAGCTTCCTCTCGGCCAAGGGGGCCAAGGACGTCGGCGTCGAGTTCACCACGATGAGCAAGCCCTATAATATGGCGGGCTTTCGCGTTGGTTTCGTGGCCGGAAACCGGCAAATGATCGAGTACCTGGCCACCATCAAGGGCTACTACGACTACGGCATCTTCCAGGCGATCCAGATCGCCGGCATCATGGCGATGCGGCACTGCGAAGATACGATCCTGACCCAGAACGAGAAGTACTGCGCCCGGCGTGATTCCGTCTGCGACGGCCTCGAACGCATCGGCTGGCAGGTCGACAAACCCCGCGCCAGCATGTTCGTCTGGGCCCGCGTCGCCGACGAGCACCTCAACGGCAAGGGCACCATCGACTACGCGATGGACCTGATGGAGCACGCCGAGGTGGCCATCGCACCGGGGAGGGCCTTCGGCGAGAACGGCGAGGGCTATATGCGTATCGCCCTGGTGGAAAACGAGCAGCGACTCCGCCAGGCCGTCCGCAATATCAGCCGCTTCGTCCAGCAAAAGCCCATCCGAAAGGCAAAAGCCATCAGATAGAGGGGGCCGCAACCATCGCTCCGGTCTCCGTATGCGGCCGATTCTCCAGGCCGAGGCCAAGAAAAAGGGCTGCAAAATAGAATTGCGAATGCTAATCTGCAACCATAGTACCCCGATTCGCACAGAAACTGATTGAGGCGCTGGCCCGGCAGTTTCCGGCCGTCATGATACTCGGACCACTGGTCGAGCGGGACTTGGCGCACTATGGTCTCAAGACGTCCCCCTTCGAAATGCGGCGATTCCTCGGAATGCTGGCTCACATACACGGAGGCCTTCTCAACGCTTCCGATTTGGGCCGCTCCCTGGGGGTCACTTATCGCACGGTGGGAAATTACCTGGACATCCTGGAAGCCCACTTCTTGATCCGGCGTCTGCGGCCCTGGTTCACGAATCTTGGCAAACGCCTGGTCAAAGCCCCAAAGCTCTACCTGCGAGACAGCGGGCTGCTGCATTACCTGCTGGGCATTCGCAACGACCGAGATTTGCTCCAGTCCCCCCGTCAGGGGGCCAGTTGGGAGGGCTGTCTCGCCGAGCAGATCATCGCCCTGGAGCAGCTTCGTCACGTCGGGAGTCAGTTCTGGTTCTATCGCACCCATGCCGGTGCCGAGATCGACCTTGTGGTCGAACGGGGCGGGCAACGAATCGGTTATGAGTTCAAGTGTGCATCCTCGGTGGGTCGATCCGATGCCTCCGGGCTGAAAGCCGGGTTGACCGATGGCGTAATTACCGAGGGCAACGTCGTCTATTTCGGCGCACACCGATTCGGCCTGTACGACCGCATCCAGGCCGTCCCGGCGAAAACTCTGCTGCGGGAAGGCTACGCCCCGCTGCGCGCCGACTGAGACCCTGGCGACGGCAAAAGCGGGTCAAAGCACGCGGTTAGCCCCTTGGCGGCCCCAGATCGCGGGGGAACAGCGATTGTCGAGCCCCCTTGCAGGCCGGATGGGCGCTCCGCCCGGCCTGGAATCGGCGATATCCTTCTTGACATCCGGCGGGCTTCTCACTAAAGTAGCTCCTTCGTTTCCCTGCGAGACGTGGGGAGGTGCCGTAAGGTCGGCAGAAAACGTATCGATGGTACTCGAAATAAAAAGGAGAGAAACCAATGGCAACTAAAGTCGCAATCAACGGCTTCGGCCGAATCGGTAGAGCGGTCGCACGCATCATCTTCCAACGGCAAGGGGACCTGGAGCTGGTCGCCATCAACGACCTGGCCGACGCCAAGGCCCTGGCCCACCTGTTCAAGTACGACACGGTCATGCGGACGTGGGGCGGTACCGTCGAGGTCAAAGGTGACGAGCTGGTCATCAACGGCAAGCCGATCAAGGTGCTGGCCGTGCGGAATCCGGCGGAACTGCCCTGGAGCAAAATGGGCGTGTCCATCGCCGTGGAGTCCACCGGCATCTTCCGTACCAAGGAATCGCCCAAGGGCGGCTATGGCGATCACCTCAAGGCGGGCGCCAAGAACGTCGTGCTGACCGTGCCGGCCAAGGACGACATCGACGCCACCGTCGTACTGGGCGTCAACGACGAGATCATGACCGCCAAGACCCAGTGCATCTCCAACGCCTCCTGCACCACGAACTGCCTGGCCCCGCTGACCAAGGCGCTCAATGACGCCTTCGGGATCGAGAAGGGCCTGATGGTGACCGTGCACGGGTACACCAACGACCAGAACGTCTGCGACCAGATCCACAGCGATATGCGTCGGGCCCGCGCCGCAGCGATGAACATCATCCCGACGACGACCGGCGCGGCCAAGGCCGTGGGCAAGGTCATCCCCGAGCTCAACGGCAAACTC